>JBKPOZ010000266.1:0-23677 GCA_046733355.1 Pseudomonadota bacterium
CCAACTCGGTCGTATTCCCTCTCCCATAGGGAGAGGGTTAAGGTGAGGGGTTTCAACCTCAACAATGCCCCTCTCACCCCAACCCTCTCCCCGCTGCGCTGGGGAGAGGGAGCAGACTGGGTGTGACTCACGCGAGCAGCACATCACACAGTGTCCTGCTGCCACGATTTTGCCCTGAGCTATTGGTCGTTTGACCCTGGCGCGGAACGTTTTTCGGCCACAAAAGACTGGTTTACGGAACATTGACACGTCGGTAGCACCATGCGGTGCGCAAGCCGGGTCGCGCGGGCAGGGATCGAAAGATCGATTTGGCCAACTGACCACTGGGACGGCTTGATGTTCGGGGGGAATGCAATGACCTCATTCAGCCTACGCACGTTTGCGTCGCTCACGGTGGCCGCCGCTTTCGCGGTTGCCTTGGCTAACGGCCCGGCGGCCGCGCAGGGCGCGGTCAAGTCGGTGCACAGCGACTGGCAGGTGCGCTGCGACACGCCGCCCGGCGCGCAGAGCGAGCAATGCGCGCTGATCCAGAGCGTGACCGCCGAGGACCGCGCCAATGTCGGGCTCACCGTCATCGTGCTCAAGACCGCCGATCAGAAGGCTCGCCTCATGCGGGTGGTGGCGCCGGTCGGGGTGCTGCTGCCTTCCGGGCTCGGGCTCAAGATCGACCAGCAGGATGTGGGTCGCGCCGGCTTCGTGCGCTGCCTGCCCAACGGCTGCGTGGCCGAGGTGGTCATGGATGACACCCTGCTCAAGCAGCTGCGCAGTGGGCAGACGGCGACCTTCATCATCTTCCAGACGCCCGAAGAAGGCATCGGCTTTCCCATGAGCCTCAAAGGCTTCGGCGACGGCTTCGACAAGCTGTCATAACCCAAACCAATCACAGCATCGTCATTCCGGGGCGCCGCGTAGCAGCGAGCCCGGAATCCATGACCACAGGCCTGGGGTTATGGATTCCGGCTCTCGGCCCTCTCGGGTCTCGGCCGGAATGACGGCCGTGGTGCGCCTCGCAACAAATGCGCCGCGCCATTATGTTCCCCAGATGACATCGCCGCTCGTTTCGCTGTTCGAACGCGCCGGGCTCGACCGGGAGCAGGCGCGCGAGACTCTCGCCGTCGGGCTCGCGGGCGCCGACGACGGCGAGCTTTATCTCGAATACGCGCAGTCGGAATCGCTGGTGTTCGACAACGGGCGCCTCAAGCAGGCGACCTACAACACCGACCAGGGTTTTGGCCTGCGCGCGGTCAAGGAAGAAGCGGTCGGCTACGCGCATTCCTCGGAGATTTCCCCCGCAGCGTTGCGGCGCGCCGCGGAGGCGGTGCGCGCAGTCAAGGGCGGCTATTCAGGCACCTATGCGGCGGCGCCGGCGCGCTCGAACGTGCGGCTCTACGGCGACGAGAACCCGCTCGGCACGCCCGATTTCGCCAGCAAGGTGCGCCTTCTCGAAACCATGGACAACTATATCCGCGCGCGGGATGCCCGCGTGCGCCAGGCAACGATCTCGCTCGGCGCCAGCTGGCAGGTGATGGAAATCCTGCGCGCCGACGGCGAAGTTTACCGCGACGTGCGGCCGCTGGTGCGGCTCAACGTGTCGGTGGTGGTGGGTGAAGGCGACCGGCAGGAATGGGGGAGCCACGGCTACGGCGGCCGCCGGCTGTTTTCCGATCTGCTCGATACGGCGACCTGGCAGGGGGCGGCGAACGAGGCGCTGCGCCAGGCGCTCACAAACCTGCAGGCGGTGCCGGCGCCGGCAGGCGAGATGGACGTGGTGCTCGGCCCCGGCTGGTGCGGCGTCATGCTGCACGAGGCGGTCGGCCACGGGCTCGAGGGCGATTTCAACCGCAAGCAGACCTCGGCGTTCGCCGGGCTCATGGGCCAGCGGGTGGCAGCGCCGGGCGTGACCGTCGTCGATGACGGCACCATCGCCGCGCGCCGCGGCTCGCTCTCGATCGACGACGAGGGCACGCCGACGAGCCGCTCGGTGCTGATCGAGGACGGCATCCTCGTCGGCTACATGCAGGACCGTCAGAACGCGCGGCTCATGGGCATGCGGCCGACCGGCAACGGCCGGCGGCAAAGCTACGCGCATGTGCCGATGCCGCGCATGACCAACACCTACATGCTCGCCGGCAACCGCGACCCGCAGGAGATCATCGCGTCGGTGCGCAAGGGCATTTACGCGGTGCATTTCGGCGGCGGGCAGGTGGATATCACCTCCGGCAAATACGTGTTCAACGTCACCGAGGCCTACGCGATCGAAGGCGGCAAGCTCGGCCGGCCGCTCAAGGGGGCGATGCTGATCGGCAACGGGCCGACCGATCTCAACCGCATCAGCATGCTGGGCAACGACATGGCGCTCGACCCCGGCATCGGCACCTGCGGCAAGAACGGTCAGAGCGTTCCGGTCGGCGTCGGCCAGCCCACCCTACGCATGGACCGCATCACGGTCGGCGGCACGGGGTAGCGCGGCACGCTCCGGCCTGCTCCCTCTCCCGTTGGGAGAGGGCTGGGGTGAGGGGTAAAATCATTCGCTGGTTTGTGACCCCCTCACCCCAACCCTCTCCCGGCAGGGGAGAGGGAGCGCGCCTGAGATTACTGGCTACGCGGCGTCCTTCAGTAGCTCGGCGAGCTTCTTGCGCGCGTAGAACATGCGCGTCTTCACCGTCGCCTCGGGAATGCCGACGATCTCGGCCGCGTCCTTGACCGACCGGCCGTGATAGTAGACGAGATCAACGACTTCGCGGTGCTCGTCCGACAGCGAAGCGAGCGCGCGGCGCAACGACGCGTGCTGGTCCTCGCGCTCCAGCGCTGTTTCCGCATCGTCGGCGGGGTCCGGTATCGTTTCCGCCACGGTTTCGTCGAGTTGCGCATCGACGCGCTTGCGCGATGCCGAGATCGCCTTGAAGCGCGCAATGGCCAAAAGCCAGGTCGTCACCGACGACTTGCCGGCAAACGAGCCCGCCTGCCGCCACACATCGAGGAACACCTCGTTGAGCAGATCTTCCGCAAGCGCGGGATCGTGCACGAAGCGCATGAGCCAGCGAAAAACGCGCGTCTGGTGGCGCGCGAACAGCGCGCGCATCGCCAGCGCCTCGCCCCGGGCGATGCGGGAAAGCAGGATTTCATCGGAGGCGGCGAGCGCCGCAGACGCGGGCGCGCTCGCGCGCGCCGCCTGAGTTGTTAGCGAAAACATGAGGAAGCCCCCCTGTTCACGTCCCGACCGCCAAGCAAATGCACACCCCCGGGAAATGGTTCCGGGAAATTTTGCTTCTCGTCAGGTCAGAATCGATTGTGGCAACCGTGCGACACACGGCGGTGGCTCTTGTGGGGGCGGGTTTCAAACCCGCCCTTTCCGTCATTCTACGCGCGAGATATGCCACACCAATATCAATTCGGCCGGCGCCCGCGACCGTTCTCTTGAATAGACATTGAGGCACGAGGGCGGGTTTGAAACCCGCCCCTACAAGACTGGCGCGTCCTACTGCTGGCTGTTGCCGCGACGAGTCAAAACGTTGGAGACGAGGGAGCCGACGCTGGGCACCTCGTTCTCGGCAAAAGCAACGGGGCGGCACAGATCCATAACGATGATGCCGAGCCGGGCCATGCGGTAGGCGGCGTAGAGGGATTCTGCCGTGGTGCTGGCAATGCGCTCGGTCACCGCACCGCCGAGCTGCTGCATGAGGGAGGCGCTGGCGATATCGATTGCGCCCAGCTTGCCGGCCTCGATGAGCAGCCGCCGCAAGAGGTGGGCCGTGCTCGCGACCGTAGGACGATGGCCGTAGGAGGCGGCGATCCCGCGCACCATGCGCAAGCCGAGGGCGACGAAGAACGCCGCGTCGGTCAGTGCCGTGGGGCTGATCGCGGTGATGCCGAAGGCGCGCAGCACCGCCCTGCGCACATGCGCTTCCGCCCGCCGGTCGAGCGGCGCGAGCACGGTGCGCGAGAGAAGCGCAATCTGCTGCGAGGCGCTGTGGTGCGTCTGCACCTGGCGCTGGAAGGTGGTGATGGCGCCGTTGATCTCCCGCTCGCGCGGCACCACGGCAAGAATGTCGGCGACTGCACGGCGCGCATCGGCAGAGCGCAGGCGGGCATCGGACAGGCGCAGGCGCACCGCCTCGACATTGCGCAGGCGCATGAGGCTCGCGAGCTCGCGCGCGATGAGCGCGCCCGCGCCCCCGAGCCCGGCCACAAGCGCCACGGCGGCAAGCGTGCCGAAGGCAGTGCCCTGCGCAAATGCTGCGGCGACCCAATTGACTGCGTCAATGGCAAACCAGCCGGCGAGGCCGACTGCGATGGCAACACCTGCAATGGACCCAAGCCGGTTGCGACGTGGCGGCGGCGCCACGGTAAGCGCAGCGCGTTCGCCGGGCACGACGGGATCGGTGCGCGCGTCGAGGATAATACGCGGCGACGGCGCAGCGGCCGGCCACTCCTCCTCGCCCTCGGCCTCGATCACCCGCACGATGACGGGAGGCTCTTCGCGTGCCGCCTCACTCATCGAAGTCGATCCCCAAGCAGGAATTCGAGCGCAAAGTCGAGGTTGATGTGCGCAATGCCGTCGACCGGAGCGGGATCGATCGGCGGCGGCTCGAACACGGGCACGTTGAGAAACGGCGTGCCCCAGGCATTCGCCCGCGGCGGGCGGATGGGCACGTTGCCGACAAAGAATTTGGAGCGCTTCTTTGCCCCCACCGTGCGGCCGACCACGACCTGCACGGGCTGGCCGTCGATCTCCTGCGATTCCTCTTCGGTGGAAATCACCGAAGCGATGGCGGCGACCTCTATCTGCGCGTGGCTGCTCATTACGTCGAGCGCGGGGAGCGCCACCATGTTGCGCAGGAGCGCGGCGAGATAATCGCGCTGGATCTCGGTGACATGGTCGGCCTTGGTCGCCGTGAACAGCACCTTGTCGATATGCGCACCCAACAGAAGCTTCGAGAGCATGCCGCCGTGGCCATAGCGGAAGCTGTCGACCACGAGCGCAAGCGCCGCGCGGATATCCTCGAAGGCCTCGCGCCCGGCAAGCAGCGCGCGCAGCACATCGACGAGCACGACCTGGCGCGAATAGCGCTGGAAATGCTTTTCGTAAAACGGCGTCACCAGCTCGCGCTTGTAGGTCTCGAAGCGCTGCGCCAGGAGACCGCCCAGCGTGAGTTCGGATGCCGCGAAAGCTTCGGCGGGCATCTCGAAGGGCGCGAAGCGGAGGTAAGACACATCGCCCACCGCGCCGGGGCAGAGAAAGCGGCCCGGCTGCAGATAGCTCAGGCCATGCTTGTCGCGCGCCTCGAACAGAAAGGCGCGATAGAGCGCGTGCGCCTGGCCTGCGACCTCCGCATCGGCGCGCTCGTCCCAGCGATGCCGGTCAATGAAGTTCAAAAAGTCCGCCGCGATGGCGGCGCGGCTTCCCTGGCGGAGCATGCGCAGAGTTGCCTGCGACCAGCGCGCAAACGTCTGGTCGATGAGCGGCAGGTCGAGCAGCCATTCGCCGGGATAATCGACAATCCTCAAGGTGAGGCGCGCGGGACTGCCGGTCAGCTCGCTGAACAGGCGGCCGAGCGTGTTTGCCGGGCTGAAACGAATCTCGATGTCGATCTCGCTGAGATCCTCTGTACGGTGCGGCCAATGGGGCGCGGTTCCCGCCATCTTCTCGATGTTCGCCAGATATGGAAAACGGGGCAGGCGCTGCGCGTTGGTGCTTTCGAGATTTGCGGAGAGCAGGCGGCGCTCGCCGACGACGCCGAGGAGGGGCATGCGATTGGGGTTGTGCAACGCGCTGAGCAGATTGTGCACGAGGCTGGTGATGAACACGGTTTTGCCGGATCGGCTGAGCCCGGTGACGGCGAGGGATACGGTCGCGCCGCCGCCGAACTCGCCGACCGTGTCGGCGAGCCGCTCCGAAGCCTCGGCAAAGACGGGCGGCAACCAGCTGAGATTCACCATCGCCGCAACGGACGTGATCACGATTCTGGACGCATGTAGGGGCGGGTTTCAAACCCGCCCTTTCTGCATGCGTTAAATCGCATTCGGACGTATATCATCAATAATCCTGTGCGCTGGAGCAATGACCGACAATATCCGGCGACCCGGGATTGACGAAGCAGGGCGGGTTTAAAACCCGCCCCTACAGCCCTCACGGCCTGCATATAAGCGTGCGCACGCGCGTAAACGATGGGTGCAATGCGCGATTTGGAAGCCTCGTTTCCCGCCCCGTACGTGTCGTCGGTGATGCGGGTCGAGCCCGGCTGGATCGACTACAACGGCCATCTCAACATGGCCTATTACAACGTGCTGTTCGACCGCTGCGTCGACGAGGTGTTCGAGCTTCTCGGATGCGGCCTCGCCTACGTCAAAGAGCGCCGCCAGTCGTGGTTCACAGCCGAAGTGCACGTGCGCTATCTGCGCGAGCTTAACGCGAACGACCCGGTGAAGGTCACGTTCCAGCTCCTCGGCTACGACGAAAAGCGCATGCACTATTTCGAGCAGCTCCTGCACGCCGAAGAGGGCTGGCTCTCCGCGACGTCGGAGAACATGTCGCTGCACGTGGACATGGAGCAGAAGCGCACGGTTTCTGTTGCGGAGACAGTCGCAGACGCGCTCGCGCGCATGATGGAGGCGCATGCGACCCTGCCGCGGCCGGCGGAGGCAGGGCGCGCCATTGCCATGCCGCGAAAATGATGCGACCCCTCCCCTTTGGCGCAGCGCAATGCCATGTTAGCGGCGATTCGTCCGACTCACTAACATGCCCGCCAGAGCCTCCGCTGAAGCCGAACAGACCGGGATTGTGGCGCGCGCGCGCGCCGCGGCGGCCGCATCGTATCTGAAAGATCTCAATCCCGAGCAGCGGCTTGCGGTCGAGACGCTGGAAGGTCCCGTGCTGGTCCTCGCCGGCGCCGGAACCGGAAAGACCCGCGTGCTCACCACGCGCGTGGCGCATATTCTCGCTACCGGCCGCGCGCAGCCCTGGGAAATTCTCGCCGTCACCTTCACCAATAAGGCCGCGCGCGAGATGAAGCTGCGCGTCGGCACCATGGTGGGGCACGCGGTCGAGGGCATGCCGTGGCTCGGCACGTTTCACTCGATCGGCGCGAAGATGCTCCGTCGGCACGCCGAGCTCGTCGGGCTCAAGCCCGACTTCACCATTCTCGACACGGACGATCAGCTTCGCCTGCTCAAGCAGCTGCTCGAGGCGGAGAACATCGACGAAAAACGCTGGCCGGCGCGCGTGCTCGCAGGCCTGCTCGACTCGTGGAAGAACCGCGGGCTTACGCCGCCTCAGGTGCCGGCCGGCGAGGCCGCCGTGTTTGCCGAAGGCCGCGGGCGCAAGCTCTACGCTGCCTATCAGGACCGGCTCAAGCTGCTCAACGCGGCCGACTTCGGCGACCTTCTTCTGGAAAGCATCCGGTTGTTTCGCGAGCAGGCGGAAGTGCTGCGCCAATACCAGCAAAGACTGCGCTACATTCTGGTCGACGAGTATCAGGACACGAACGTCGCGCAGTATCTCTGGCTGCGGCTGCTTCGCCAGAGCGCGTCCGCTGCGCAAGGCGAGCCGGCGCAGCTCAAGAACATCTGCTGCGTCGGCGATGACGACCAGTCGATCTATGGCTGGCGCGGCGCGGAGGTCGACAACATCCTGCGCTTCGAGCACGACTTTCCCGGCGCAAAGATCATCCGGCTCGAGCGCAATTACCGCTCGACCGCGCATATCCTGGCCGTTGCCTCGCATCTCATCGCCCACAACGAAGGGCGGCTCGGCAAAACGCTGCGCACCGACGAAGGCGCGGGCGAGAAGGTGCAGGTGACGTCCTGCTGGGATTCCGAAGAGGAAGCGCGCGCGATCGGCGAGGACATCGAGCGGCTGCAGCGCAACGATGGCGAGGGAAGGCCGCATCCGCTCGACGAGATCGCGATCCTGGTGCGCGCCTCGTTTCAGATGCGCGAGTTCGAGGACCGCTTCGTCACGCTGGGGCTGCCGTACCGGGTGATCGGCGGGCCGCGCTTCTATGAGCGCCAGGAGATCCGCGATGCCCTGGCCTATCTGCGCGTCGTGCATTCGCCGACCGACGATCTCGCCTTCGAGCGCATCATCAATGTGCCGCGGCGCGGGCTGGGCGACGCCACGCTCCAGCTCCTGCACGAGCATGCGCGCAAGCGCCGCATCCCGCTCACCGCGGCGGCGAAGGCGCTTCTGGAAACGGACGCGCTCAAGCCCAGGCCGCGCGGCGCGCTGCGCGATCTGCTCGCCATGTTCGAGCGCTGGCGCGAGCAGAAGGACGCACTGGCGCACACCGAGCTCGCGGCGATCGTGCTCGACGAGTCGGGCTACACGGAGATGTGGCAGCGCGACCGCAGCGCGGATGCCGCAGGCCGCCTCGAGAATCTGAAAGAGCTGGTGCGCTCCATGGAGGAGTTCGAGAATCTCACGGGCTTTCTCGAGCACATCTCGCTGGTCATGGACAACGAGAACAGCGAGGGCGAGGCGGTCTCGCTCATGACCCTGCATTCGGCCAAGGGCCTCGAGTTCGACACCGTGTTCCTGCCGGGCTGGGAGGAGGGGCTGTTTCCGCATCAGCGCGCGCTGGACGACCAGGGCCGCGCCGGGCTCGAGGAGGAGCGGCGGCTCGCGCATGTGGGCATCACGCGCGCGCGCAAAAACGTGAAAATCTATTTTGCCACGAACCGGCGCATGCACGGCGTGTGGTCATCGAACATCCCGTCGCGTTTTCTAAACGAGCTGCCGGAGGCGCATGTGGACGTGACGGAATCGAGCGGCGGCTATTCGGGCTATGGGCCCTCGCGCTTCGACGAGATGACGCATTTCGGCTCGACCTACGGCACACCGGGCTGGCAGCGCGCGCAAAGAAAGCGCGCGGAGAACGGCTTCGCCGAGCCGGATGCTGCGCCGTTCGAAGAAGACGCGCTGAGCGGCTACGGGCGCTCGCGCGGCATGCGGCGCGCGTGGCGCAGCGGACCGCTGCGGCCCGAGCGCGACCTCGTGGTGAAATCGACCGGCACCGTCTCCGACTACAACGTCGGCGACCGCGTGTTTCACCAAAAATTCGGCAACGGCAATGTCACCGGCATCGACGGCAACAAGCTCACCATCCTGTTCGATGCCGCCGGCGAGAAGCGCGTGGTCGACCGCTACGTCGAGAAGGTGTGAGTTGCCGTGATGCGGTGACAAGCCCGGCCAGGACGAACAAACACAGGCCAGGGGCACCCGGTTTTCTCGCGCGATTTTCCGCCGAGCCGGTATCTCGAGTAGTAAAACACCCGGAGCTGTCATTCCGGGGCGCCGCGAAGTGAAACGTAGCGGCGAGCCCGGAATCCATGACCACAGGCCTGGGGTTATGGATTCCGGCTCTCGGCCTTCCGGCCTCGGCCGGAATGACGGGAAACGTGATTACAGCTTCTCGCGGCGGGTGGTTGGGAAATCTTCCGCTTCGTGCCGGATTGCCTCCTCGACGGGATCGAGGCCGTCGGCGGTCTCATCGGGCGTGCCGCCCTGCGGGCCGCCGGTGAGTTCCGATCGCGGCTGCGCGCCGGCACGATGGCTCTCCACCTCGGCGTCGAAATCGCTTAGCCGGTCCCCTTCGGCGGGACCTTCCTCGCGCCCGCTCGGCGTCGGCACGAGCGGCGTGTCTGACTCGATCACTTCGCCGAAATTGGCGAATTCATGCGGCGGTCGCATCCGCTTGCGAATGAGGCGCTTTTTCATGGGTTCGCTCCGGATCTTTAGAAAGCCAATGCCGGCAGCTTTCCCGAGTTCCGCCTCTCGACCCGCTCACTTTTTCTCCAGCATCAGGGTGGTTTCCTTTTGAATGGCGGGCGTGATCTTTTCGGCCACCACCGCCAGCAGCCACGGCAAGGTGACCTCGACGCGGACGTGATCCTCGGCAACGTCGAGCACGCCCGGCGCGTTCTGCCCGAGCGCGCTGATGTTGAAGGCGAGGCGGTCGCCCGTCCACGACTCGTCATGAATGGTGACGAAGGCGGAATAATTTGCGCGCGCCGTGGCAAAGCCCGATCTGATGCGGCGAGCCGCCTCCTCGCGGCCGAGGCGATGGGGAATGGAAACGACGACCGATTTCGACATAGACTGGCTCCGTTCGAGCAGCCCCTCATATGGCGCTTGTTGCCGAAGTTAGTAGCCCGGGTGAGCGAAGCGAAACCCGGGATTCTGCAGTGGTCCCGCATCTCACTTCGCTCATGCGGGCTACGATTGACCGTCGGCCCATGCTTTTTGGTGGCGCATGATCTGGTCCGAAAACCGGTTCCCACCCCGGGTCAAGCCCGAGGGCATGCTTTTCGGGATCATGCGCTTATGATGAAGCGGGAGAGCATTCCGATCTCCAAGATCTATGTGCCGGCGAAGCGGCGGGGAACGCTCGATCCGAAAAAAGCGCAGGAAATTGCCGAAAGCATTCTGCAGGTCGGACAGCAGGTCCCCATCCTGGTACGGCAGGACGGCAGCCGCTTCGTGCTGGTCGAGGGGCTGCACCGGCTCGAGGCGTGCAGGCAACTCGGTGAGGAAACGATTTTCGGCTATCTGGTCCAGGCACGGCGCCACTGAAGCGCGCGCCCCGCGCGCAAGCGCGATTCGACGCTTTTGCTTCGCCGCAGAAGCGGCGGCCCCCTCGCAAACCGCCATTTTACGGGCTTTTCGGCCCGGTCTTTAAAACTGCGCCGTGGATGCCTAAAAAGACAGTATCGGCAACAACAGAAAGGAGGTGATCCAGTGTCTCATTGTCAATCGCCGCGGTCGCCGGCATCCGTGAGCTGGATCCTTGCCTCTCAGGGGATCAGCGTCGCCTGACGCGCTCTCGGTTTTTGTCGCGCCTCGGCTCGACAATGGAAGGGCCGCCCGCAGAGGCGGCCCTTCTCATTTCAGCGATGTGACATCTGATATCTGACATCTGTCATCTGACGGCGAGGGCCGGCACAAGCGTCTCCTTTCGAAACACCAGAACGGAGATGATCATGAGATTGACAGCATTGGCGGCAACCCCGGCCAGGAAAGCCACCGAATACAAACCGAAATGGTCATAAAGCACGCCCGCGAGCCAGCCGCCCACCGCCATCCCGCTCGCCGCGCACAACAGAAAGACGGGAATGCGCCAGAATGCTTCGGACGCAGGAAACAGCTCGCGAATGGCAAGCACATAGGCGGGAATGATGCCGGAAAACCCGAGGCCGAATGCGGCGGCGACCGTGAAAAGTCCCACCTCGTCCTGCGTGAACACAAAACCGAGCATGGCAAGAATCTGCCATGCGGATGCTACCAGCACCGTGTTCAATCCGCCGATCCGGTCGGAAATCCACCCCCACATCTGCCGACAGATAAATGCGGTGCCGAGCAGAACCGACACCATCGCCGCGCCGTGGGACGCAACAATGCCGAGATCGCTGCACAGCGCGGGCAGATGTGCCTGCGGCATCGCCATGGGCACGCAACAGAACAGCGCCGCGATGGCCAGCAACGAAAATGCGACGTTGGAATGCCAGCCCATCACCTTGGCGGACGAACGCATGCCGTGCGCCAGACTGCCTCTGACCGGCAACTCGGGCGCCGCGCGCAGAAACACGATCGCGAGCGGAATAATAGAGCACGCCGCGAACAGCCCGAAATAGAACATGGTGTGACGCCAGCCGAACGCGTCAATCGAGCGCTGGAATATCGAGGGCCAGATCGCGCCGGCGACATAGGTGCCGCTGGAGATGAGTGCAAGCGCCGAGCCGCGGCGGCGATCGAACCAGCGCGTGATGTAGACGTACAACGGCGCGTTCATGCTGCCGATGCCGAAAAAGCCGACGAACATTCCGTTGCCGAGATAGAGCTGCCAAACCGCGCCGAGCGATGCGAGCGCCAGGCCGAGCGCGACCATGACGGCGCCGAAGATAACGATGGCGCGCACGCCCACGCTTTCGGCAATGCGCGCCATGAGGATGCCGCCGGCGCCGTATCCGAACCAGGCGAGCGCGATTGCCAGCGCCGGCACCGAGCGCATCCCGCCGGTCTCTGCGGCAATCGTCTTGAGAGCGACCACCAAAATCCACGGCGCGCCGAAACAGACCGAAAGGATCAAGGTCCCGACGGTCGCCACGACCCATGATGATCTTGATTCGACGGATGGCACGACGGTGCGACAACTCGGCTAAGTCCCTCTCCCTTAGGAGAGGGTTAGGGTGGTTAAAGCTTTGATGGTAACCCCCTCACCCCAACCCTCGATGGGGAGAGGGAGCGCGTCCGTATTTGCTGTTCGCGATGAGTTTCATCTCCGTCATGCACCACTGAAAAGCGACACGAGATTAAACGAGAGTGTGTGCTGCGTCCTGTCCCCCGAATGCATAGTTGCAATGAATGGTTGAGCCTCATCCTGGCACCGTCCTCGCGCGGCTCCTGCTGAGGGATCGCGAGACGCTCCTGCGCATCGAGGACGCGCTCACTGAACAGGTCGACGGAACGGCCAGTTCCAGCGCGTCCGAAGAAAACGGCTGCTGGTCCCTGGAGCTGCATTTCCGGGAGCCGCCCGACGAGGGCCGCATGCGCACCCTTATCGCGGCTGCGGCGGGAAAGAGCGTGGCCGACAGCGTACGCTTCGAGCGGCTTCCGACTGCCGACTGGGTGCGCAAGGCGCTGAGCAACTTACGTCCCGTGCAGGCGGGCCGTTTCGTCGTGCATGGATCCTATGATCGCGGCCGCGTCCCCGTCAACCGCATCGCCATCGAGATCGAGGCAAGCCTCGCCTTCGGCACCGGCCATCACGCGAGCACGCTGGGCTGCCTGCTTGCGATTGATTTTTTGACGAAACGCCTCAGGGACAAACGGCAGGCCGCGCGGGTGCTCGATGTCGGAACGGGCAGCGGCGTCCTGGCGATTGCGGCCGCAAAGGCGTTGCGCCGCCGCGTGCTTGCGAGCGATATGCATGCGCGCAGCCTGATCATTGCCCGTGACAACGTACGGCTCAACGGGGTCGCGCGTTTTGTCGACGTGCTGTGTGCCGCAGGCGTGCGTCAGCGCGCCTTTCGGGCACGCGCACCTTATGGGCTGATACTCGCCAATATCCTGCTCGATCCCTTGCGCGAAATGGCGACCGCGATCGCGCAGCTTGCCGCGCCTGATGCGCATGTGGTGCTCTCGGGCCTTCTGGTCACGCAGGCGCCGGCTGCGCTCGCCAGCTATCGCACCCGCGGCCTCGTGCTCGAGCGCCGCATGACGCTCGGCGGATGGACCACGCTGGTTCTGCGCCGCAACGCTAGAGCACGCTCGTTTGCCGGCACAATGCGCGGCTCATAAAGTGTGGCCATGTTCGAGGCGCGCTTTCAGTCATTCGCCGACCACGCCGTATCAGGCGAAAGCAGGCGGCGCCTGGACGAGCTGCGGCGCGAGCTCGCCGCGCGCGGGCTGACCGCCTATCTAGTCCCGCGCGCCGACTGTCACCAGAACGAATATTTGCCGCCTTCCGAGGAGCGTCTCGCCTGGCTCACCGGCTTCACCGGCTCCGCCGGCATGGCAATCGTGCTGCGCGACAAAGCCGTGCTGTTCGTGGATGGCCGCTATACCGAGCAAGCGCGCCTCGAGGCCGATACTTCGCTGTTCACGTTTGCGCATATCGTCGAGCATCCGCCGCATCGCTGGATCGAGGAGAATCTTACGGCCGAGGACAGGCTCGGGTACGACCCCTGGCTGCATACGGCGGAATCCATCGAGCGCATCGGCAAGGCGTGCAGCGCATCCGGCGCCGCGCTGATCGCGACGGAGCCGAACCTCGTCGATCGCATCTGGACCGACCGCCCTGCCCCGCCGCTTGCGCCCGTGTCCCTGCATCCGCTGCGCCTCGCGGGCGAGACGACGGAGCAGAAGCTCGCGCGCATTGACACGGAGCTGGAAAAGCTTCGCGCCAATGCGCTCGTCGTCTCGGATGCGCATGGTGCCGCCTGGACGTTCAACATCCGCGGCGGCGATGTACGGCACACACCGCTGCCGCTCGCTTTTGCGATCATTCCCCGCGCGGCACGACCCACGCTCTTCATCGATGCACGCAAGCTCTCGAATGCGGTGCGCAGCGAGATCGAGCGCGTCGCGGATGTAAGGGAGCCCGCCGATCTGGGAGCAGCACTGCAGGCACTGGGCAGTCGGAAAACATCGGTGCGCCTGGACCATGCGACCGCAGCGGACGCGCTTGCGCGCATCATCAATGGGGCGGGCGGCCGGATTGCGCTGAGCGCCGATCCGGTCGCGCAGATGAAGGCGGTGAAGAATGCGGCGGAGATCGCCGGCGCGCGCGCGGCGCACAAGCGCGATGGCGCCGCCGTGGTGCGCTTTCTTGCCTGGTTCGACCGCAACGCATCTTCTGGAAAGCTCTCCGAGATCGACGCGGTCGCCGCGCTGGAAACGTTCCGGCGCGAAACCGGAGCGCTCAAGGATATCTCGTTTCCGACCATTGCGGGCGTCGGCCCCGATGGCGCGATCGTGCATTATCGCGTCACGTCACGCAGCAATCGGCCCATCCTTCCGGGACAGCTCTTCCTCATCGATTCGGGCGCGCAATACGAGGACGGCACGACCGATATCACGCGCACCATTGCGGTCGGCGAGCCCACCGACGAGATGCGCGACCGCTTCACCCGCGTGCTCAAGGGCCACATCGCAGTGGCGCGCGCGCTATTTCCGGAGGGGACGACCGGCGCGCAGATCGATCCTTTCGCGCGGCGGTTCCTGTGGGATGCGGGACTCGATTTCGATCACGGTACTGGGCACGGGGTCGGCAGCTATCTTTCCGTGCACGAAGGGCCTGCCCGCCTGTCAAAGCTCGGCACCGCTGCACTCAGACGCGGCATGATTCTCTCCAACGAGCCGGGCTACTACAAGTCGGGAGCCTACGGCGTTCGCATCGAGAATCTGATGCTCGTCGTGGAAGGGCCACAAGTCGACGCTTCCGAAAAGCCGCTCAACGCATTCGAAACGCTCACCCTCGCGCCGATCGACCGGCGACTGATTGTGCGCGAGATGCTCACGGCGGCCGAGATTGCCTGGCTTGATGCGTATCACGCGCGCGTCTTTGACGAGCTGGCCCCGTTATGCGACGCACCAACAAAAGAATGGCTCACGGCAGCTACACAGCCGATCTGAGATTTCGTAGCCTGGATTGAGCGACAGCGAAATCCGGGGACGTTTTTCCCGGATATCGCTACGCTCTATCCGGGCTACGCATCAAATACTTGCCTGCGCGGAACAAGTCCGCCCATGACAGCGGGAACTCCCATTCGGTGCTTCGCGTTGTATTAGGAACACGCAAGCGAGGTCACCCATGTTAGAGACCATTCTGATCGTGGTGCTAATTCTGGCGCTGATTGGTGCGCTGCCGCATTGGGGCTACAGCAGAGGCTGGGGTTACGGGCCGGGCGGCGTGGTAGGAGTGATCCTGCTCATCGTCATTATAATGGCGCTGAGCGGCAATCACTTGTGACGAGTAGTGGACAAGACGAGAAAAGCCCCCGGTTGATCGGGGGCTTTTCACATTTCAGGCACGCAGCCCGACCAGATTGAACCATTCGTCTTCTGTGAGAACCGCTACGCCGGCCTCTTTCGCCTTGGCGAGCTTCGAGCCTGCCCCCGGCCCGGCGACGACATAGTCAGTCTTCGCCGATACCGATCCCGCAACCCTGGCGCCGAGGCGCTCGGCCATCGCCTTGGCTTCGTCACGCGTCATTTTCTCCAGCGCGCCGGTAAACACCACGGTTTTGCCGGCGACCGGCGAGTCGGAGAGCGGCTTCTCGGCGTCGTTGATCTTCACTTGCGCGACCAGCCGCTCGACAATCCCGCGGTTGTGCTCCTCGCCGAAATACGTGGCGATGCTATCGATCACCGTGGCGCCGATCTGATCGAACGTATCCATCTCGGCACGCGTGCCGGGATCGGCGGAAGCAACGCGCAGCGCCGCATCGTGGAATGCGCCCCATGACCCATAGCCGCGCGCGAGCGCGCGCGCCGTCGTCTCGCCGACATGGCGCATGCCGAGCGCATAGATGAAACGCTCGAGCGAAATCTCGCGGCGCGCGCGAATTGCATTGAACAGGTTGCGCACCGACACTTCGCCGAAGCCTTCCTCGTTCTCCAGCTTGATCGTCCGGTTGCGCGCTTCCAGCGTGAAGATATCGGCGGGCTCGCGCACCCACCCGCGCTCGAAGAACAACTCGATCTGCTTCTCCCCGAGACCTTCGATATCGAAGGCGCGCCGCGAGACGAAATGCTTGAGATGCTCGATCTTCTGGAAGGGACAGGCGAGTTCGCCGGTGCAGCGCGAGCGCGCGCCCTCCTCTCCCCCGGCGATGGCCTCGCGTACCACCGGCGTATGCAGGGGACACGGGCACGTCGAGGGCATGCGCCAGGCGGAGCTGGCTGCGCGCGGGCCGTGCGCAAGGACACCGAGCACCTGCGGGATGACGTCGCCTGCGCGCTGGATGGTGACGGTGTCGCCCTCGCGCACGCCGAGGCGTTCGATCTCCTCCTCGTTGTGCAGGGTTGCACTGGAGACGACGACGCCGCCCACGGTGACCGGCTCGAGCCGCGCGATAGGCGTAAGCGCCCCCGTGCGTCCCACCTGCACGTCGATCTTTCTGATGATCGTCGTTGCCTTCTCGGCGGCAAACTTGTGGGCAATGGCCCAGCGCGGATTGCGCGATACGAATCCGAGTCGCTGCTGCCAGTCGAGGCGATCGACTTTGTAGACCACGCCGTCGACGTCGTAGCCGAGGGTGGCGCGCTTGCTTTCCATTTTGGAGTGAAAGGCAAGAAGCTCCTCGACGCTGCGGCAGACGGTGGTGAGCGGATTGATGGCGAAGCCGCTGTGGCCGAGCCATTCCAGCACGCCCGATTGGGTCGTTGCCGGGATGCTGGACATTTCGCCGTAGGAGTAGGCGAAGAACCGCAAGGGCCGCGCCGCGGTGATCGACGCATCGAGCTGGCGCAGCGAGCCCGCCGCCGCATTGCGCGGATTGGCAAAAACCTGCCGCCCCTCTGCCCCCTGCCGCCGGTTGAGCGCCGCAAAATCGGCGTGGCTCATGTAAACCTCGCCGCGGATCTCGCAAATTTCCGGAATCTTCCTGCCGGTAAGTTTCTTTGGAATATCGCCGATTGTCGCCACGTTGGCGGTGACGTCCTCTCCCTCATACCCGTCGCCGCGGGTCGCGCCTTTGCTCAGCTCGCCGCGCTCGTAGCGCAACGAGCAGGAGAGGCCGTCGATTTTGGGTTCCGCCGTGAATGCGATGATCTCCTCATCGGGGAGCCGCAGAAAGCGGCGCACGCGCTGCACGAACTCGGCCACTTCATCGGTCGAGAACGCATTGCCCAATGAGAGCATGGGCACCGCGTGACGGACTTTTGCAAATTTCTGCGCCGGTGCTGCGCCAATGCGACGCGACGGAGAATCGCCGCGCACGAGCTCGGGGAAGCGACGCTCGATCGCGTCATTGCGCCGGCGCAGCGCATCGTACACGGCGTCCGAGACGGTTGGCGCGTCCTCCTGGTAATAGCGCCTGTCGTGCGCTGCAATGTCGGACGCCAGCCGCTTCAGCTCGGACCTGGCTTGTGCCTGTGTCAGCTCGTCGGTCGAGAGCGTCGAAACGTCTTGTGAGCTGCTCGTTCGCTGCGCCGGCCGTCTAAGTTTCGCTGCGCTCATGCGTGAACTGATTAACTCGCCGCTCTGATCAGGCGCTCGGCGGCCGCGCGCGCCTCGGCGGTGATCTCCGCTCCCGCCAGCATGCGGGCGATCTCCTCGCGCCGCTTGTCCGGGCCGATCTCCGCAACGCGCGTGACCATGCGCCGGCCGCCATTGACCGTTTTTTTGCTGATCAGATAGTGGCGGTCGGCGCGAGCCGCCACTTGCGGGGCATGCGTCACCGCGATGACCTGGTTTTTTCGCGCCAGCCGCGCGAGCCGCGCGCCAATGGCATCGGCCACGGCTCCCCCCACCGCGGTGTCCACCTCGTCGAAGACGAGCGTGGGCGCAGAGCCGCGATCGGAAAGCGCGACCTTCAGCGCCAGCAGAAAACGCGCAAGCTCGCCGCCTGAGGCGATCTTCATGAGCGGCCCCGGGCGTGTGCCGGGATTGGTCTCGACCCAGAACTCGACGCGATCGAGCCCATGCCTGCCCGATCCATCTTCCTCGCTCACAAGCTGCGTGAGGAATCTTGCGCGCTCGAGTCGCAACGGCTTGAGCTCGCGGTTCACCGCGGCATCGAGTGCCTCCGCCGCCATCTTTCGCCGGCCGGACAGGTCCGTTGCCGCTGCGCCATAGCGGTCCGCGGCTTCCGCAGCCGCTTTCTCCAACTGCGCAATGCGCTCGGCCCCGGCATCAAGCACAACGAGATCGCCGGCGAGGCGCGTCGCCAGCGCGGCAAGCTCTGCGACCGGCACATTGTATTTGCGACTCGCCGCCCGCAAGGCAAACAGGCGCTCCTCGATGCGCTCGAGCTCGTGCGGCTCGTGCTCAGTCGCCTCAATCGAACGGACAACCTGCACACGGGCATCCTCCAGGGCGCGCAGCGCCGCATCGAGCGCCTGCACAACGGGCTCGACGAGGGCGGGCGCCTGGGCGCTGCGGCGCTCGAGGCGACGTGCCGCCGCGGCAAGAACCGGCAGCGGGGATTGGGTGCCGGCGATCGCCTCCTGCGCATCGCGCAGCTCGACGGCGACCTTCTCGCCCTGCTGCATGCGCGCGCGCCGCTCGGCGAGCGCCGTCTCTTCGGCCGGCTCGGGCGCGAGCCTGCGCAGCTCCTCGACTGCATGACGCAGCCAGTCCGCCTCGCGTTCTGCGCCCCTCACCCGTTCGCGCTCGCGCCCGAGTTGCTCCTCGATTGCCCGATGCTCCTCCCACAGCGTTGCGGCTTGCGCCGCCTCCTGTTCGAGCGCCCCGAAGGCATCGAGCAGCGAGCGGTGCGTCGCCGGATCGAGCAGGGCACGCTCCGCATGCTGGCCGTGAATCTCGACGAGTGCGCTGCCGATGCGGCGGAGCGCCTGCGCGCTCACCGGCTGATCGTTCACGAACGCTCGCGTGCGCCCGTCGGCAAGCTGCGTGCGCCGCAGGATGAGCTCGTCCTCTGCCGCGATGCCGCACTCGCCGAGCACATCGCGAGCGGCGGCGGGAAACGGCGCCTCGAACGCCGCCGTCACCTGGCCCTGCTCGGCCCCGTTGCGCACGAGTGCGGCGTCGCCGCGCGCGCCCAGCGCCAGCGCGCAGGCATCGAGCAGGATCGATTTTCCCGTGCCGGTCTCGCCGGTCAGGACGGAGAGGCCGCCGGAAAAATCCACATCGAGCTGCTCGATGAGCACGATGTCGCGAATGGAGAGCCGGGTGAGCATGCGTGTGGCTGCAACCGATCATTTGTAGGGTGGGCTAAGGCGCGCTGAAGCACTTTATCGACGCGAACAAGAATCGCGTGCGCGCCGAGCCCACGCGGGCGGCGATGGTTTAACCGCGTGGGCACGGCGTGCAAGGGCACGCCTTTGCCCACCCTACGAGACTGTGGATTTTCTATCCGAACCGGAACGCCTGGCTTATCCAGTGCGCCTTGTTCTCGCTCGGCTGCAGGCCGCGCGACTGCATCAGCGTGTAGGCGTCCTTGTACCAGCGGCTGTCGGGGAAATTGTGCCCCAGCACGGCTGCGGAAGTTTGCGCCTCCTCGGCGATGCCGAGCGCCAGGTAGGCCTCGGTCAGCCGCAACAGCGCCTCTTCCACATGGCGCGTGCGCTGATAGCGCGTCACCACCACCTTGAAGCGGTTGATCGCTCCGGTGTATTCGCGCCGTTGCAGGTGCCAGCGGCCGATTTCCATCTCCTTGCCGGCGAGCTGGTCGCGCGCGAATTCCATCTTGCGTTTCGCCGCTACCGCATATTCCGAATTCGGATATTTGCGGATCACTTCATCGAAATTCTGCACCGCCTTTTCCGTGCGGTCCTGATCGCGGGAAATATCTGGTATCTGATCGAAATAGGAGGAGCCGATGAGGAACTGGGCATAGGCTGCGTCGGGGCTGCCGGGATGCAGCGTGATGTAGCGGCGCGCCGAATTGATGCACTCATCGTATTGGCCGGCCTGGTAGTAGGCGTATGCGGTCATGATCAGAGACTTGCGCGCCCACTCGGAATACGGATGCTGCCGATCGACTTCCTCGAATTTCTTTGCCGCGTCCTTCGGATCCTTCTTCTGATTGAGCAGGTAAAGACCCTCGTTGTAGAGCTTGTCGGCAGGCTCATCCGGCACAATCTGATCTTTGTCGAACAGCGAGCAGGCGCCGAGCGCGGCCGCAACGAGTGCCAACGCGCAACCGCGCGCAAGCGCGCCGGCAGCCTGCGTGAACGCCTCGCCCATGGCAGAACGCGAGCCCATACTTGGTTGAAAATCCCCGTACCCTAAGCGAGGATCAGGTCGCAGCTCTCGCTTATTGCCCCGATACTTTCTGATAAGCCACTAATATCGCGCGAAAAATAGGCGGACATTCCGCCGGGAATGTGGCAACCGGAGCCGTGCGGCGAGTTGTCCGGCACCGACGCCAAGCGGTGATTTAGCCCACAAACAGGGCATTTCATCATACAAAAGCCGTCGTTGGCAGATGGCCTGACGAATGGATCGGGGCCGCCGCTGCGCGTGTGCTGAAAGCCCATGCTTGTCGCCCGCCTGCTTGCTGTCTTTGCGCTCGTCCCGCAGCTCTCGCTTGCGGAAGAATCGCCGCTCGAGCGGCGCGGAGAGGAGCTGCTGCGGACGGAATGCGCGCGCTGCCACGCCATAGGACGCAGCCGAACGAGTCCAAACGTGCAGGCGCCCGCCTTTCGTCTGCTCTCGCGCAAATATCCGATCGAGGGATTGGCAGAATCTCTGGCGGAAGGGCTTTCCGTCGGCCATGCGGAAATGCCCGAATTCGTGTTTGAGGCGGACGAGGTCGCCGCCATTCTCGCTTATCTCAAAGCCATCCAGGAGCGCTGAGAACTCTACATGGCGTAGCCCGCATGAGCGCAGCGAGATGCGGGAAAGTCCCGGATATCGCTATCGCTCATCCGGGCTACGCTGTTTGCCCGCCAGCTCGCACAGCACCTGCTCGATCTGTCGCCACGAAGGCAGCGGATCGAAACTCTTGGGCAGGTTCGCGGCCCATTGCGAAATAATGTGCGGATCGTCGACGACGCGCTGCATGCATTGGCGCAGCGCGGCTGCGTTGCCCGGTGTGAACAATGCGCCGTTGCGTCCGCACTCGATCTGCTCCGGAATGCCGCCCACCTCGCTGCCAATGACGGGAATTCCGGCAGCGTGGAATTCGAGCACCGTGTTCGGCGCGGTGTCCTCGCAAATCGACGGCACGATGCCGATGTCGATGTTTTGAAGGACTGAGGCGAGCTGGCCCTGCTCGTAGCGGCCGTGAAACGAGATCTGCGCGTGCCGGGCCGCGATCCGCTTGAGCTCTGCCATGTAGGCCGCCCCTCCGCCGCCGTGACAAGTCAACGTGGCGTTCGTGCGCGATAATCCGTCAAAGGCAGCGAGCAGCACCTCGATGCCCTTTTCGGGAGAATGCGCGCCCAGATAGCCGAAACGAATGCGGTCGCCCGACTGCGGCCGCTCCCGCCGGTGCGCCGCAGATGCAGCATGCAAGCGATGGATGTGGCTCAGGCGAACCGGAGCGATCATGCTTCGGCTGCAGGCAACGCCGAACTGCTCCGCGAGATCCCGTGTTCGGCGCGAGATGTAGCACACACAATCGGCTTTCGAGATTGCCGCCGCAAAGGCGTGCCGCCGCGACGCATACCCTTCGGCGCCTGCTGCAGACTCTTGCGCCGGCGCGCGCGCGAGGCTTGCCTGGTACATGCGCTTCACTGCGCCGTGCACGTGCGCGCTCTTCCACAGCGCGGCTGGAAGTCTGCCGCGCCAGGTCGCGGCCGCGCTGCTCACGACGCTCTCCATGCACGTCACGCACCGCCTTCCGTTTTCATAATCCCGGCAGACTTCTCCCCATCGGTCGAACAGCGACAAACGGGTGCAGAACGGCCACATGTTTTGCAAAAATACAAAGACCTTGCTGCCAGCGTGGCGGCACACATCGACGGTTCGTGCGGGCCAGCCCGGATAATCGAGGATCGCAACCACGTCGGGCGCGGCTTGCGCAAGCACTTCACGCAGCAACACCAGGGTTTCCTGTGACTCGATGTCATTGCGGGGATCCGCCGGTCGCGTGCAGGGCACGATCGGCGGATTGCGCAAATCGATGATCGCAAACGGATGCTGCTGGCGAAGAACGAGATGCGGCCGCAGTCGCCAGTCGCTTCCGCCGGCGGAAAGGCAGGCGACCCGATGTCCTGCGCCACATAAGTGCTGCGCGAGCTCCGACGCATAGACACCCGTGCTGCCGGAGCCGATGGACCAGCCCAGAATCAAACAATTCAATGCGGGACGGCCTCACTCATGAAGCGGGTGGGGAACGAACGGCAAAAGCCGAAGATGCGGCGCAGGGCCGCCATGTCGTCCAACGCCGTCATGCAGACGGGGTGCAGCAACAAGGTTGCGAAGCCCGTCTGTTCCAGCTGTTCGAGGACCTGATTTTCAAGCCGCCGTTCCCATTCGAGCGCAGGGAGCATGCGAACGCGATCTGTAACATACAAAAATTCGGCCGAATAAGGCAGCACGCGGATATTCAAAGCGTGTCGCAGCGCCCGCCGGGCGCGGATCGCCAGGCGCTGCTTCGCGCTCAACTCCGCCGGCAGCTGCAAATCCCGCATGGCCCGCCCGGCCAGCGCCCCGGCATCAATATCGGCTTGCGACACTTTCCCGTGCGGCACCGTGTCATGGTCCGGCATGGTGTTGATGGGAACCGACCAAAATCCCGGAAGCAGCTCCTCAATGTTCGCCTGCGGCCGATCGAAGCAGACGACTTCGTCCGAGACCACACGAATGCCGGCCGCGCGTAACAACTCATAGGTATGCTCGTCGGCGTAATAGGCATGTCCGCGCCAGCTCCGCGGCGATTGCCCAAGGCACTCTTTGAACGCTGCAAGGGTCTTTCCGATTTCATGTCGCTGATAGACCTTCGGCCCATAGCGGCTCCCGAACAGGACCCACAAGGCAGTCCGCGCGGCGTGGTTCTTGAGCGAATCCCAGCCGTGGCCGCCCAGCTCCACAGCCGAGCGACGCCATCGCCCGGTACTTGTCGGGCTGCTCGCGCAGCGCGAGGCCGGTCACAAACAGGTTGACTTTCAGGCCGCAGTCGGCCGCCAATCTTGCATAGCGAAGGGCAGCAGCGGCTTCGTTGGTGCAGTCATGCACCCGGTCGAGATTAGGGCCGAGATAATTGTGCACATCGCCGGTGATGAAGATCAACGCAATGGCTCTCGGCTGGTGCGGGCAGACCCCGGCCTGCTCCCTCTCCCAGCCCAAGTCGGATATATCCGACTTGGGCCAGTCATTGGGTGCCGAACTCGGGTAAACCCGAGTTCGGTGGGAGAGGGGTGGGGTGAGGGGTTATGCCCTTTCCACAAATCTGGCCCCCTCACCCCAACCCTCTCCCCGCTGGGAACCGTTGCGTATTTGGGGTGCGGAGAGATTGTAGAGTGTACATGCGAAAGGCCAGTCATGTTGGAGGCTGTGTCGTCCTTTTTTCTTGGTCTACTGGGCTCATTGGGCGCGTTCTGGACGCA
>JBKPOZ010000267.1:0-3599 GCA_046733355.1 Pseudomonadota bacterium
TCGATCTCTTCTCTCGCCGTGTTGTGGGATGGTCGATGAGCGCAGCGATGACAGCGCAGCTCGTCACCGATGCCTTGGTGATGGCGATCTGGCGACGCGGCAAACCGGACGCGCTGCTGCATCATTCTGACCGCGGCAGCCAACATACTAGCGAGCAGTTCCTGCGGTTGATGGGCGATCACGGCGTCGTATGTTCGATGAGCCGCTCGGGCAATGTATGGGACAATGCTGCCATGGAGAGTTTCTCCTCGTCGCTCAAAACCGAGCGCACAGGCCAAAAAACGTACAGGAGCAGAGATGAGGCGAAGGCGGACGTGTTCGACTACATCGAACGCTTCTACAACCCGAAGCGCCGGCACTCAACGATCGGATATCTAAGCCCTATGGAGTTCGAGCGACGAGCCGGATTCGCTTAAGTCGGTGTCATCCAAACCGGGTGCGGGCCATTGAGTGTCTCTCGCCGGAAACCGAAGGTGAAGAAATTTTAAGCGCAGTTCGCCTTCTGGAAGTGCGCTTTCATGACCTACGTCATTCAGCTGGACGCCGCTCATGTTCTGGCTTTCGTTTGCCGACACCGCGGCAGTTTTGCATCCGCCGATGTTGAAAGCTCCCTATTTCGCCATTGTCGCAAGGACGACCGCGCAACTTAGGATGAAGCCAGTCATCATCATGAACTTGGATACGTCGTAACGATCCGGCCACATGCTCTCGCCTCCGAAGCTTGCAAACAACCAGGTCCTTCAGTTGAATGAGCGTTTATCGACAGCAGGAGGACACGGTTGATGTTCGAAGCGGCTGCGCCACACAACCCGCCGATAGCGGGCGCTGTCCTTTTCATTAGCCTGCTTGTCCAGCGTGCGCAGAGCCTCCATCACGTCGTCGAACAGAACCGGTTGCTTTCCGCGCGGCGCGCAGCGCAGATGTGGAGCTGCCTCTGGCGCGCACGCGTCAGATGCCCCACGAGGCAAGAATCGCGCGCTTTTCGTTAAGTGTTAGATCGGGATTGTTGACGACGTGAGAGGGATGCTCGAATGCCTGGGCGGGATGCAATAAGTCATTCGGGTCCCACCTGTCCTCGGCCCTATAAAAGGCCTGAGCGAGATGGGGTCCCAAGCCACCTCGATTATTCGCTTAACACCCTTGGGTGTCGTGTTAGTCGAATATTGGTTCTCAACAAAATTCGAGTTAGGTGAGTGCGGCGAGATTTCAAGGGGATACCCGAGATTCCGCTTCTCTCCTAAATAGCTGATATTCCTCAATTTCTACGAAAGTGCACTCAGGTTTTGGAGGCAGTGCGATTCGCCCGCGCGCCTACACACCCGTTCGGTCCGCGAAGTCCGGCAGATCCTCGGAGCTTCATGGGCTGTTACCTTTCGCAACCGGGAGCACTGAAGGTGCACATCGCCGGCTCCGAAAGGTAGTGAATCCGTTCGCGCGCTACATCACTCCGTACCCGACGACAAATTCAAGGCCAGCATCGAAGCGCGACCAACGGGCGTTCCCGCTTCTATGGTTGCCTCGAGAAGCAGGGTGGTCACGTGTTCGAGGCGCGAAGCTTTCGAATCCGTGTCTTGCTCTGCCTGTGGCCAAGTCCACCGGGTGAATCCAAAGAGCGGCAAGGTAGATGTTGACGATCCTCAGCACTGACAGCTTGGAAGCCATGGCCCCCTTCGGGCTCACACCGGGCGGCTTTTCTTAGGTTGCGGCGAGGTAATAGGCGCGCTCACGCACAAGCAAGCGCTTCCTGTCTTCCTGCTTCAAATTAAACGCTTGGAGAGCAGCGATCTCAGCTGCCTCGAGGCTCGCGGCTTTCACCTCACCAAGATACTCGTCCCGATTTCGGATCAGAACGACACGCCAAGTACGCAACTGAATGGTTTTAGAGCCATCGCTGTCCTTTGTATTTACTTGCCTCAACCACCTTACTCCAACTCGACTCAAACCACGCCTTCGCCTCCTCGAGCCTAGGCACGCGGCCGTTTGTAGCAATGCCGAGCGCAGGATCAACTTGCTCGGTGATTGACCAGAACCATCGGTACTCGGCCGGCGTATGGCGGTCCTCGTAAAATGCGGCCAATCACCTTGTCGTGCTCGATCACGAGGTAGTCAGCACGATCTGCATCGGCGGGAGATGCAAGGTCGGTGCGGCGCAGCCAGAGAGTCATTGGAGGCTAGAAACAAAGCAGCCCCGGCGGGTAGTGAAACCGGAGCTGCTTCGCGTTGAGGTTGCGTCCGACGCACAAACCCTATCACTGGCAGGCGGGCGGACTAGCGTGGTACCGCTGACGTTCGGCCGGACTGGCGCTGATGACTAACAACCGGGACCAAAGCATAGATTATTATAAAGTCGTGCCACTCGAGAGGTGGCAAACCTGAAACCGCCGGGGATCGCGGGCAAAGCACGCTGTTCCCGGAATACCTGGACTGGGTCGATCGGGAGGGTACTCATGCGACGGCGCGAGTTCATCACGGTTCTCGGGGGCGCAGCAGCCGCATGGCCGCTCGCGGCGCGCGCGCAGCAGTCAGCGTTACCCGTAGTCGGCGTCCTCAGCGCGTCTTCCGCTGAGCTGTCCGCACACAGCGTCCGGGCCTTTCGCCAAGGATTGAGCGAGACGGGCCACATCGAAGGCCGCAACATCGCCGTGGAGTACCGATGGGCTCATGGCCAGAATGATCAGTTGCCGGCATTAGCGGCCGATCTGGTTCGCAGTCATGTGACTGTGATTGTTACACTCGGGAGTACGCCTGCGGCGGTAGCAGCGAAAGCCGCGACAACAACCATCCCCATCGTCTTCCAGGTCGGGAGCGACCCGGTAGCGGCGGGACTTGTCACCAGCATTGTCCGACCGGGTGGTAACGCGACGGGGGTCACGAACTTGAACACCGAGCTGGAACCGAAGCGGCTGGATCTGCTGCGGCAAGTAGTGCCCACGGCGAATGTGATTGCTCTCCTTGTCAATCCGTCTAGCCCCTTCATCACCGAGACCGTATCGCGTGATTTAGAGACTGCTGCGCGCATTCTCGGGCTGCAGCTTCACATCTTGCAGGCCAGCTCAGAGCGCGAATTCGAGGGGGTGTTCGAACATCTTGGCCAAGCGCGCGCTGCAGCCCTCGTCATCGCTCCAGATGCACTGTTCATCAGTCGCAGCGATCAGCTCGCCGATTTAACAGTCCGCCATGGCATGCCAGCAATCAGCCAATTTCGCGAATTTCCACTGGCAGGAGGGCTGATGAGCTATGGAGGCAGCTTTACGGATACTGCCCGTCTAGTTGGCATCTACACGGGCCGGGTAGTTCGGGGTGAGAAGCCGGCCGATCTGCCGGTACAGCAGACCACCAAGGTCGAGCTGGTCATCAACCTCAAGACTGCCACCGCGCTCGGCGTTACTGTACCCCCCACACTGCTCACGCGCGCCGACGAGGTCATCGAATGAGTGGAAGGCGCCAGGCAAAGCTGGCTCGATTCAGCCGGTGCAAGTCCGGCACAGGTAAGGCCTAGCAAGCCGCCTGGAAGCGAGTGTTGCGTGAGGCGGCGGCAACGCCGAACACGAAGCGTACACAGCGGTTGCGTGGGGTGTGCGATTGAGCCACGAAATGAT
>JBKPOZ010000268.1:0-11629 GCA_046733355.1 Pseudomonadota bacterium
CTGGTCGGCAGGGAATCTTACGGTGCCGCGCCCGGCCATGTTCTACATGTTCGGCGGCCCGGACTTCCTCTACGCGAACGCCTTCTTCCCCCATGCCAAGACCTACGTGCTGAGCGGACTCGAGCTCGTTGGCAGCGTCCCCGACCTCACCACGGTGCGCGGCTCGCTGGCGCACGATCTTTCCAGCCTGCGGGTGTCGCTGCGGTGGATTCTGCAGCGCAGCTATTTCATCACCAGCCAGATGGGATCGGACCTGTACCGGGGCCGGGTCACGGGCGTGCTGCCGGTGCTTTATGTATTCCTGGCGCGCTCGGGCATGACCGTCGATGACGTCAGCCCGGTCCTGCTGGACGATGCCGGCGCCGTGCAGCCCGACACCGATCCGGCGCGCCGCGTTGCGGCGCGCGGCGTCAAGATCACTTTCGCTGCCGCCGATGGCGAGCCGCGCACGCTCTATTATTTCAGAACCAATCTCGCCAACGACGGGATCGACAAGAGCAAATTTTTGCAGTTCTGCGAGACGCTCGCGCCCGGGGACAGCCTGGTGAAAAGCGCCTCGTATCTGCTGCACACGCGGGGATTCTCGAAAGTTCGCGAGTTCCTGCTCGCCAACAGCGCCGTCATGGTGCAGGACGATACCGGCATTCCCCTAACCTATTACGACCCGCAGAAATGGGAATTGCATCCATTCGGCCATTATGTGGGCCCGATCGCGGTTTTTCGCGGTATGTATCAGTCGAAATACGCCGAGCTGTTCAAGAATAGCGAACCCATCGAGTTCGGCATCGGCTATCGATGGCAGCCCAAGCAGTCGAACCTGCTGCTTGCGGTGAAGAAGCCGGGCCTGCAGCAAAGCTCATCGCAGTAGAGTGCGCCCTTATCTCACGGCGTCCTCCTGAGGTGCTCGGCGCAACGCGCCGAGCCTCGAAGGATGGGGCCGCTGCGGAGGCCGCAGTTTAGTTTACTTACCGTTAACGGTACGGAAGGGTCATCCGCGGGGAGACGCCCGCGCCGCGGCCGCCGTGGCGGGCAGACCAGTCGACGGGATCGGCCAGGAAGCGCTCGATCGCGCTGCGGTGGCCGGCCGGCAGTCGATCCCTGCGCAGCACATCGCCCCAGCCGGCAAGCCAGTGCAGCTCGAGATCGCCCTGTTGGAGCCGCTCGACCGTACCGGGAAAGGCGTCGTTATAAAAGATCGTCAGCGCGTGATTGGCGAGCGCACCGGCCGCGCGCAGCCCGCGCGCGAAGGCGAGCTTGCTCGCGCCATCGGTGGTCAGATCGTCGACGAGGAGGACGCGCGACCCCTCGACCGGCCCGCCTTCGACCTGCGCATGGCGTCCGATGCCGAGCGGCCGCTTGCGCACGTAGCGCACCGGCAGGTTCATTTGCTCGGCGAGCAGCGTCGCAAACGGGATGCCGGCGGTCTCACCGCCTGCGATCGCTTCGAATGTGCCGGTACGGAATTGCAAGCCGATCAACGCCGCAGCGAGGCCGGTCACCGCGCGGCGGCATTCCGGGGCGCCGATGAGAAGGCGGCAATCGACATAAACCGGGCTCGCCCAGCCGGCGGCGAGAATGAACGGCTGCTGCAGGCTCACGTGAATGGCGCCCGTCTCGAACAGGAGCCGCGCAAGGCCTGCGCCGATCTCGTCTCTGCTTGCCGCCGCGGTCATGGCTGCACCTCGCCAATCGACCACGCCAAAATTTCTCCGCCGCGGAAGCCAATGACCTCGCCGCCATCGACCGGCACCGCCGCGACGGCAAGGCTCGGCTGGCGCCTCAGCACGACGGTCCCCGCATTGGGCGCCACGCCATAGAAGCACGCGCCGTTGAGCGCAGCGAACGCCTCGAAGCGGTCGAGCGCGTTCTCCTCGTCGAAGACCTGCACATAGGTCTGCAGCGCCACAAGTCCGACGAAAACTCCGGCGCAGCCGCACGCGGCTTCCTTCAAATTCTTCAAATGCGGCGCCGTGTCGGTGCCGATGAAGAAGCAGCTTCCGCCCGATGTCGCCGCCTTGCGCAGCGCGAGGCGATGGCGCTCGCGTTTGGCCACCGGCAGGCAATAGAGATGCGGCCGCAGGCCGCCCTGGAACAGCGACGTGCGGTTGATGACTAGATGATGCGGCGTGATCGTGCCGGCAACGCGCGGTGCATGCGCGCGCACGAGGTCGGCCGTTTCCTCGGTGGTGACGTGCTCGACGACGACCTTGAGCCCGGCATGCCGCTTGAGCAGCGGGAGGAGGCTTTGCTCCATGAACACCGCCTCGCGGTCGAAAACATCGACGGCCGGATCGGTGGCCTCGCCGTGCACGAGGAGAGGCATGCCGATCTTCTCCATGCGCTCGAACACACGCGCGAGGGAGGCGATGTCGGCGACGCCGTGCTGCGAGTGCGTCGTGGCGCCGGCCGGATAGAGCTTGGCGGCGACCCAGATTTTTTCCGCATGCCCGCGCTCGATCTCGTCCGCGGACGTCGCGTCCGTGAGATAGCAGGTCATCAGCGGCTCGAAGTCGGAGCCGGCGGGGCGCGCGGCGAGAATGCGCTGCCGATAGGCCGCGGCGGCGACGACGGTCGTCACCGGCGGCACCAAGTTGGGCATGATGATCCCGCGCGCGAACTGCGCCGCGGTAAACGGCAGCACGGCCTTGAGCATCGCGCCGTCGCGCAGATGCACGTGCCAGTCGTCCGGGCGCCGGATGGTGATCGACGCAGGCGCAACCTGCGGCTCCGCGCGCGCGAACAGCTCCTCGATGCTCATGCGGCGGCTTCCTTCAGCGCTTCCCGCATCACCGCGACGCCCGCCGCGAAATCATCCATCGCCATGGCCTCGTCGGGATTGTGCGAGCCGTGCTCGTTGCGCACGAAGATCATGGCGCTCGGAACGCCCGCATTGGCAAAAATCGCTGCATCGTGCCCGGCGCCGCTGGGGATTTCCTCGTCCGGAAGCCCGAGGCCGCGCGCCACGGCGCGCAGGCGCGCGACCCAGCGGGCATCCATCACAGCGGGCGCCGATTCGATCCGGCGGTCAAGTCTGAACTCGACGCCGCGTTCCTCGCCCACAAGGCGGCATTCCGAAAGGAAGAGATCGTAGAACGCCTCGAGTGTCTCCTTGCTCTGGCTGCGCACCTCGAAGCTGAAGCGCAATTTTCCGGGAATGCGCGCGAGCGCGTGCTCGCCCGGATCGGTGGCGACGATCCCGCTCGTCACGACGACGTCGCGCCCGCGCTCGAGGAGCGTGCGCCAGTGGCGGTCGAGATGGGTGATCAGCTCGGCCGTGGCAAACACCGCGTCGTGGCGCAGCCAGCGCGGCACGGCGCCCGAATGGCCGGGGCTGCCGATGCATTCGACCGTGCGGTGGCGGATATTGCCGCGAATGCCCGTGACGATGCCCACGGGCAGTTGCCGCGCCAGCAGCACCGGGCCCTGCTCGATATGCAGCTCGAGCCAGGCGGCAAAGTTTTTGCGCTCAACGAGCGGGTATCCCGCCTTGATTCGATCGATGTCGGCGCCGACCTCGCGCATGCACTCGCCGAGCGTGCGATCGGTATCGCTCGCCTGCATGGCGAGATCGGCCGCCGTGAGCTTGCCGAAGAGCGCGTTGGATCCCACGCAGGCCTTGCCGAAACGCGCGCTTTCCTCCCCGCGCAGCGCGTAAAGCTTGATGGTGCGGCGAGGCTTGCGGCCCTCCTCTTTGAAGGCGGCAAGCACGACGAGCCCGGCGACGACACCAGCGGCGCCGTCGTAGTTGCCGCCCTGCGGCACCGAATCGACATGCGAGCCGCAGGCGAGAAAGGGGAGGGCGGGCTCCGAGCCCTGGAGGGTGACGACGAGGTTTGCGCCCGCGTCACGCTCCGTGCGCAGCCCGAGCGCGCGCGCCTTCGCCTCGATGATGTCGAGCGCCGCGTTCTCGCCCGCGCCATAGCTCGCGCGCGTAATCCCCACGCCGTCGCTCGTCGCCGCGCGCAGCGTGTCAAAAAGCTCGCCGGCAAGCTCCTGCGTTGTCACATCGGCTGTGGCGCCTGTAGGGGCGGGTTTCAAACCCGCCCTCCTTCGGTAATCTCGACTGGCGGGATATTGTCAGGATCATCGGCCCAGCGTGCAGGATCATTCGCGGTATGTCGAAACAGGGCGGGTTTAAAACCCGCCCCTACAAGAACGCGAACCGTGATCATGCCACCCGGCCTCTCGTCCTGCTTCATGTCGGGGGGTTGAGCCAGGCGAGGTCGGGCTCGTCGGTCTCCTCGATCAGCACGCCGCCGGTGAGCTCCGCGACGCGGGGAATCTCGCGATGAACGCAGAATGCCTCGATGTCGTCGATGATGCTGGTCATCGCCGCGGGCTGCAGGAAAGTCGCGGTGCCCACCTGCACGGCGCTCGCGCCGGCCAGCATGTACTCGACCGCGTCCTCGGCCGTAGAGATGCCGCCGCACGCAATGATGGGAATGCGCACCGATTTGCCGCACTGATAGACGTGGCGGAGGATGATGGGCTTGATCGCTGGCCCGGACAATCCGCCCATGATGTTGCCGAGCGACGGCTTGAACGTCTTGAGATCGATCGCCATGGACAGGATCGTGTTCGCCACCGTGATCGCATCGGCGCCGGCCGCTTCTGCGGCGCGCGCGACTTCCGGCATGTCGCCGGTGTTCGGCGTGAGCTTCACCCAAAGGGGCAGCGATGTCGCCGCGCGCAGCTCGCGCGTGACTTTCTCGGTCGGCTCGGGCCGCATCGCAAAGGCCTTGCCGTCCTCCTCGATATTTGGGCACGAGATGTTCGCCTCGATCGCCGCAACGCCCGGCACCGACAATTCCGCCGCGAGGCTCGCGAAGCCTTCGGAAGTCGGCGCGGAGATGCTCACCACCAGCGGTGCGTCGTAGGCGGCATAATACGGCAGCATCTCGCCCAGAAAATTCGCCACGCCCTTCGACGGAATGCCGATGGCGTTGATCAGGCTGCCCGGCCGCTCGACGACGCGCGGCAGCGGATTGCCCGCGCGCAGCTCGCGCGTGATGGTTTTTGTGACCAGCGCCCCGAGGCGAGTGAAGTCGATGACCCGGTCGAGGCCCTCTGCAAAGGTGCCGGAAGCCGGCATGACCGGATTGCGCAGCGTGAGCGTGCCGATGCGCACCGAGAGGTCGACGGCCATCTTTGCGCTCACGGCAGCGCCTCCATCAGATCGAACACGGGGCCTTCCCAGCACACCCGTCGCTGCACGATTTCCCCCGCGATGTTGAAATCGCGCACGCAACAGAAGCACAGGCCGAGCCCGCAGGCCATCTGCTGCTCCATCGCTACCTGGCCGGGCAAGTTGAACTCGCGCGCGAGGCGCTGCTGCACTCGCATCAGCCGGCTCGAGCCGCAGGTGAAGAATGCATTGCAGCGTTTTTCCGCGATCAGGCGGCGGAGAATGCGTTCCACGTTCGCCGGCCCGCTCGTTGATTCCGCATCTGTGACCGCGATCACCTCCACGCCGTGTTTTCGAAACACATCGACCGAGACCACGAGCTCGGGACGACGCGCGCTCAGGATGGCGGTCACGCCGATGTTTTGCGCGCGCGCGGTCTGCGCCAGGGGAGCGAGCGTGGCGAGCCCGGCCCCGCGCCCCACGGCGACCACGTGGCGCCAAGCGGGATCGAGCGTGAAGCCAATGCCGAGCGGGCCGACGATGTCGATGCATTGTCCGGCTGCGAGCATGTCGAGGCCACGCGTGCCGGCACCCGTCACCTTGTAGAGGAACTCCACCTCGCATTTTTTGGGATCGGCCCCATAGATGCTCATCGGCCGGCGCAAAAACGGCTGCTCGCCCGTGGGCTGCGGACACAGCAACTGGAAGAACTGGCCGGGCGCCGCGGCAGCCGCGGTATCGCTGCAGCGCGCGATGAGGTGGCGGTACTCCGGGTTGACGGGCGCGTTGGCAACGACCTCGGCCAGCTCCGCCACCACACTTGGTTTGAAGGACATATCCCGTCGCTGCTGATCTGAGTGCAGGCGGCAAGCACTGGCGCGCTCCCTCTTCCGTGCGGGGAGAGGGTTGGGGTGAGGGGGTCGCATTCGAGGATTTCACCCCCTCACCCTAACCCTCTCCCAATGGGAGAGGGAACTCAACCGAGCTCGCCACTCCCTATTTGGCACACGCGCGTGAGCTGGAATTAGTCACGTCAGCGCCGCGCCGCGGCGCTCGGGTATCAGGAGCCACATCGCCAAAATGTCGAGAAGGTAGAGCATCGCGAGCAGCGCGATCGCGGTCTCGAAGCTATAGACGCTTGCCACGTAGCCGACGACGACCGGCCCGAAGCCGCCGACGGCGCGGCCGACATTGAACAGCACGTTCTGTGCCGTGGCGCGCGCAGCGGTCGGGTAGAGCTCGCTGATCAGCGCGCCGTAGCCGCCGAGCATGCCGTTGACGAAGAAGCCCATGACCGCCCCGGCGACGAGGAGCACCATCGGATCGGTGAGCCGCGAATAGACCACCACCATGATCGCCGCGAAGAGCATGTAGGTGAAGAAAGCCGGCCGGCGGCCGATGCGATCGGCGATGTGGCCGAACGTGAAAATGCCGACTGCCATGCCGGCGATGGTGACCATGGTCCACACCGCCGATTGTGTGAGCGCAAAGCCGAAACGGCTGGAGAGATAGCTCGGCAGCCAGATCATCACGCCGTAGTAGCCGAAGTTCTGCACCGAGCAGAGGATGATCATGCCGAGGCTGAGCTTGGTGGTCTCGGTGCTGTTCACCAGGAGGTGCAGCGCAGATTCTTTTGGATGATCCTTCGCCTTCTGCACGAAGAGCTCGGGCTCGTGCAGGGTCTTGCGGATGAAATAGGCGGCGACTGCCGGGAAAATGCCGAGCATGAACATGCCGCGCCAGCCGATCACCGGCAGGAGGAGCGGCGTGACGACCGCGGCCGCAAGCACGCCCAGCTGCCAGCCAAGACCGACATAGGAGGAGACGCGCGCGCGCATGCTCGAGGGCCACGCCTCGGCGACGAGCGCCATGCCGATGCCGAACTCGCCGCCGAGGCCGAGACCCGCAAGCGTGCGATAGATGAGCAGGTCGTAATAACCCTGGGCCAGGCCGCACAGGCCGGTGAAAACCGCAAAGACCACGATCGTATAGGTGAGCACGCGCACCCGTCCGATGCGGTCCGACAACATGCCGAACAGGATGCCTCCGAGCACTGCGCCGATGAGCGTGGCCGTAACGAGCGAAGCGCCTTGCGCGGGGCTGAGCGACAGATCGGTCGTGATCATCTTGAGCATGAAGCCCAGGATGAGCAGGTCGAACCCATCCATCGCATAGCCGAGCGCCGAGCCGATCAGCGCCTTGATGGCATCGCGGTCGACGGTGGTCGGGCCCGCGGCGTCGGCGAGATCGGCGGTTGCGGCATGCGGATTGATCACGGCTGGGGTCCCCTCATGGCGGGCGCGTGCCGGGCGCAGAACGCGCGTTGATCGGCTTGCAGCGCCAAAGATAAATTAAAGGAGGCGGCTTGAACAGCAGCGACAGGGGTGCGGCTGTGCAGCGTTCCGTTCACGCCCGAAAATCTGGACGCAGCCGCGGGAAGTCGAGCTGATCGCTTCGTGACTCGTTACGCCCTGGAACCGCTGACCATTACGGTTGATGCTGCGCACAGCGTGTCCGGGCTGCTGTTGCGCCCGGAAAATGCGCGCGCCTGCTTCGTCTTTGCGCATGGCGCAGGCGCGGGCATGACGCATCCGTTCATGGACGCCTTTGCGACGGAGCTCGCCGGGGAAGGCATCGGCAGCATGCGCTATCAGTTTCCCTATATGGAGCATCGTGCTCGAAGACCGGATCCGCCGCAGCTGGCGCAGGCGACGGTGCGGACCGCGGTGCACGAAGCACGGCGACGCGCTAGCGCGCTAACTCTCATTACGGGCGGAAAGTCGTTCGGCGGCCGCATGACCTCGCAGGCGCAAGCCGCATCGGCGCTGCCGGGCGTGCGCGGTCTCGCCTTCCTGGGCTTCCCGCTGCATCCGCCGAAGCGGCCGTCCGACGAGCGCGCCAGGCATCTTTTCGACGTGAAGGTCCCGATGTTGTTCCTGCAGGGAACGCGCGACGATTTCGCCGACGTGCAGCTGATCGGCCGAACCGTTGAACAACTCGGCGAAGGTGCATCGCTGCACCTGTTGCACGACGCCGATCATTCGTTTCGCGTGCCGGCGCGCTGCGGCCGCACGCATGCGCAGGTGAGAAGGGAAATGCGAGATGCGTTTGTTGCGTGGACGCTTTCGCTGATCGCGCCTGCAGCCGGCTAAGCAAGGCCTCAGTCGCAGTATGGCTTGAAACCGAACCTGCACCGGTCGAAGCAGCGGGCGTCGTACTCTTTGGAGAGGCAATCACGGCAGGCGTCTTCGCATGCGGGGGCGAGGCTCGTATTGATCCGGGTTTCCTGCGGCTCTTCGGCTGGCTTCACTGTCGAAAGCGCGAACGACAGCACCGCAATCGCGCCCCCCACCAGCACTAACACCAGCACGGCAATGGGCAGAGCTGGGATGCGCTCCGATTGCCGGCGCGGCGGGCCACCATTCCGCGGCTCCGTGTTGCGCCGAAGGGTTCAGTGCCGTTCAAATTTCGGCCGAGGCGTGCCCAGGACAGCGATTGCCGTCACCACCAGCAGCCAGAATGGAAGTACCCCGAGGCCCGGGATCGCTTCCAGGACCAGTCCAGGCAACAGGAGCCATTGTCGGCCCAGCGCCATGAACAGCAGCAGAGCCGTCCCAACATCGACGACCCACGTGAGCGGCGGCAGGGGAGTGACGAAAGCTCCGATCGCATCGGAGATGCCGGCGATTGCGAAGGCAACAGCAAGCCGCTTTTTCGAGAATTTGAGGATCTGTTCTGCAGTCTCTGCGCCGCTCTCCTGCTCGCCGCTGCGTCGGTCAGGGGTTAGGATCATCTCGGCATGGGAAAGAAATCACCGCCAGAATGGTAACCGATAGCGATAATAGCGTGGGCCCTGGTACCAGACTTCGCCTGGCGCGCGGCTGCGTCGCATGGCGATGCCGCCTTGCGGCTCGCCGCTCAAGAGCACGACGAAATCCGTGCCCTTGCCGGTCTCGGAGCTCAACTCTTCGTCCGAGATGATGAGCGAAGAGCGCGGTTGCGCCGTCTCGGCGATGCGAGCAAATGCGTCCTGCGGAAAGACGATGCGGTCGAGCGCGCTTTTCGCATCGCCGGCATCGTTCAATGAGATCACGCTCCATTGCATCCCGCCGTTGGTCTGCTCCGTTGCGGTGAAGACATGCGTGCCGATCGGGTGGTCGGGCTCCTGGATCGTGATTGGAACCTCCAGGATGGGCACAAAGGCGCGCCGCACGTAGAGACGCTGGGCCTTGCGGCTGATGAACACGGACACCGGCTCCAGCTCGCGCTTGAGCTCGCGCGCTGCATCCGCTGCCGCGAGCCGCGCGGCTTCGGCACTGGCCGCAGCCTCGCGCGCCGGCGCGACGGCGTCGAGCTTGGGCTGCAGTTCGGTCTTGGCGGCATTCCATTTCGCTTCCAATTCCTCGACTCTCGCCCTGGCCTTCGCCACCGCGTCGTTGGCCCGCTCCGCCTGCTCCGGCGTTTTCGCGGAACTGAGCGCAGTCTGCGCGGCGGCGAGTTGCGCCTCGGCTCTGAGTTTTAGATTTTCTGCCGTCCGCAGTGTCATGGTCGCGCGCGCCGCCTCGCGCGATGCGGTCACGGCGGCAAGCCGCGCTTGCGACGCTGTCCTTGCGGCCTCCTCGGCCTGCGCAGCGCGCTCGGCCGCCAGGGCAGCGATGCCCGGTTTCGGCACGAACAAAGCGGGATGGGCGATCCCGGTGGGTGTCACATCGGAAGGGGCAACGATCACCCGCATACCGATCCGGGTCAGATCGTACAGCCGGGCTGCGAAGTCGTAGGGCAGGCGGATACAGCCGTGGGAAGCCGCATATCCGGGCAGCGGCCCGCCATGCAGCGCGATGCCGGACCAGGTGATGCGCTGCATGTGGGGCATGAATGCGTCGTCATAGAGGTTAGAATAGTGCTCCACCTCTTTCTGGATGACGCTGAAAATGCCGGCGGGCGTTTCTCGTCCTTTCTGCCCGCTCGAAACGGGAGCCCGCAGGATCCAACCCTCGCCGTCGTACACCGTGATGCGCTGGTCGTGCAGAGAAACGACGGCCACGATGGGCTCGCCGGTCGGGCGCGACTGCACGGACTCCACCGCGCTTTCTGTCCGGCCGCTCCTGGCGTCCGCATGATGCGCTGCCGCGATCAGCACGGCCAAACTCGCAAGCCCAATCTTGATTTGGCACCGCATGCCGTGGTTGCTCTTCGAATCCTGGAGACAAGACCGCATGCGCTCTCTTACCCCAAAAGAGCGGCAGCAAAGTGGACAGTCGGTGCCGCGGCCGTGGCTGCAGTCCACGCTTGGGCCCGGCGCGCCCCTGAACAACCGAATTGAAGGATATTGGCCAAGCCGCGACCGAGGCACTCCCACCGTCGCCCTGCATACGAAAGGCCCGCCGCCCTCTTAGTGCCGCCTGGTTGAGTGTCCTTGCACCGTGCCCGCTGTTCTGATTTCTAAGTGCCGGACGCTAGCGGTGAGCGATGTACCAGCCCGACCATTTTAGTGTCGATGACCTGCCGCAGATGCATGCGCTCATGCGCGCACGGCCCTTTGCCGCGCTCGTCTCGGCAGGCTCGTCCGGGCTCTACGCCACGCATCTGCCGACGGTGCTGAAAGATGCTGGACCTTTTGGGCTCGTCGAATTCCATCTCGCGTGTGCCAATCCGCACTCGAAGTACCTCGTCGAATCCGACGAGGCATTGCTGATGTTCCAGGGGCCCCAAGGCTACATCACGCCCAATTGGTATGCGTCGAAATCGAAGCATCAGAAAGTGGTGCCGACCTGGAATTATGCGGTCGTGCACGCCTACGGCCGGCCGGAGCCAATGCAGGATGCGCAGTGGATACGCCGCCATGTCGCCGAACTGACCGCTCAGCAGGAGAAAAATGAGGTCAAGCCATGGGCGGTGACGGATGCTCCCGCAGCCTTCATCGACGCGATGGCGCGCAGCATCGTAGGCTTCCGCTTTGCCATCACGCGGCTCGAGGGCAAATGGAAGATGAGCCAAAACCGCGACATGAAAGATCGCGAGGGTGTCGTCCAGGGTTTACGCAGCCGTGGGATAGGCGATGACCTTGAGACGGCGCAAATCGTGTCGCATCAACTTAAGCCCGACTAGTTTTTACCCCGGATTTGAGCCGTAGGATGAGTTAGGCGCGCAGCGCCGTAACCCATCAACGATTCGGTGGGTTTCGCTTTCGCTCAACCCACCCTACAGTCACCCTGCGAACGTGATAGCATATCCGCCAAGGCCGGGTGGAACGGCCAATGAATGCGAGGGAGGATGCAATGAGGCGATTGATCTGGTTCTTTGCTCTGGCGCTCGCAGTATCGCCCGCCGCCGCCCAGAATGTCCTCAAGATCGGCCAGATCGAAGCGCAGACCGGCCCCAACGCCATCTACGGCTACATGTCGTCGCAAGGGCTCGCGCTGGCGGTCAACGAGATCAACAAGGCCGGCGGCTTCAAGGTCGGAGACAAGACCTACACCATCCAGTTGATTGCATCGGATACGC
>JBKPOZ010000269.1:0-23970 GCA_046733355.1 Pseudomonadota bacterium
GGCGAGCACGCGATGCTTTGAAGTATCAGTCGCCTCGATTCCGTGAGGTGCGTCGTCGGCGTTCTCAATGTTCCTGACGACGTCTTCCGCTGTGTTGCTGAGCGGAAGCCGCGAATCTTCTGATTCAAAATCGTCCCGCACGGCCTGGAACGCGGCGGCCATTATCCGCTGTACTTCGTCCTGTCCAATCGCGTCGACTAAGCCGCCCTGTTGCGCAAGCCCTTGCAGCACGTCGGCCGCTTCATGCAAATCCAACTCGCCCATCAGATAAAGTTGTGCCCGTCCCCAGCACCGAAGCCGAAACCGGTCGACCGTAAGCGAAGCAACAGCAGCAAGAGCATGGGCAGCCGGCGCGTTCATTGCGCGGGCCCCTCTTGACCGCGTGCACGACGCCAGATCGCGGCTGCTGCATCGTGATCGTTCTGAAAGACGCCGATGCTTCGCTCGCCAGCATCGAATGCCTCAACACCAGCCGGCCCGCGGCGCAGCAGGTGGCCGATGCATCTGTTTGCATCCAGGACGGGGACGAGCGTGGATCCGTTGGTGCTCATGCCACGGCCTCCAGCGGCTTGAATTTCTCCGTCTCATTTCCCCAGCAGGCCCAGCCGGGGCGCCGCTGGCGGGCGAAGAGCTCCGCATACGGGCCGGCGACGAGTCGCTCGATGCGCTCATGCACGCAATCAGGCTTGCGGGAATGCTCGCGCCGCGGCTCGATGATCGCCTGCCGCACATCGGCATGGAGCCGCTTCGGCTTGCCGCGCGTAGCGAGCAGGCACACCTCGCTATTGGCGCGCGTCCAGAAGCCAAGGCCGACATGAATTTTTAGTTTGTCGCCCCCGAAGAGCCCGCGCTGTGCCGGCAGGCTCGCCTTCACCCAGGCAAAGGCACACGTCTTGTAGGTGAAGCCCCAGGCATCGATCAGACGCAGCGCGTCGGGCAGCGTCGGCCAGCAAAACCAGAGGAAGAGCACGCAATCGTCCGCGGCGAGTTCCGCGACGGGGAGCTGCATCACCTGCGGGATCGTCATCGTGCTGTAGTCGGGCGCGCGCCCCTCGCCCTTCGCGCTCCACGTCTTGAACGTCCATGGTGGATCAGCGAGGATCGCACCATAGTGGTGGGCTTTCAGTGCCCCGAACGGCTCAGGCATGAAAACGCTCTTCCAGATGACGATCGAGCCACCGCCATGCTTCAGCGTTCGTCCTGGCGCTGTGCACGGGGTAACCATGTTCATTGATGACAAGCCACTCATCGCCTTCCTGAATGACGAAGGCAGTGATCACGCGGCGGGTCGAAAGTTGTTCGCGCATGTGCGGATCCTTGATTAGGATCAGCGCGGATAGGGCGTTGAATTTCGGGCGGGGAACGCTATCTGTGCAGCGATTCCAAAGTGCTGCTACCCCGGCCCGTGCGCGCCCATCGCGCCGGGCCTTTGTTATGGAGTGGGGGATTTGCCGCGAGCGCGAGCGCGAACGTCGCCAACACGCGAACCGCCTCGGCCCGGCCCGATGTCGACGCGCGGCACCGGGCGGTTGCGGCGGAAGGAGCGATCGGAATCGTTCAAGATGATGCGGGCGACCGGATCAGGTATGATCTGGTCATCAGGCAATTCATCAAAATGCTTGATCATTTCAAGCGGCGTGAGTCGCGGCATCGTCGGCACCTCCAGTGCTGTTGTGTGGAGGTGCCGGCGCGCATCAGCATCTCCACGGCGCGGCCAACATCAGCCGCTGACCGTGGAGTTGCCGTCGATTCGCTGAGCGAAAAAAGTAGGTTGGTTTTCGCTCAAATTGAGCGGAAACCTACAGGGGGTTTCCGCGCAACTTACCTTTTAGTTCGTGGAGAAGCGAAGGATTGTACAGCAGCATAAACGGAGAAGAGCCTTCACCGAGACGCTGAACGGCCCAATATCTCACCTTCGCGTTATGGCTGGGACTCCAGTCCTTAAAGTCTCGACGAACCCGGCACGTCAAGGCACCCACCAGCTCGTCGAGCCTCTTCCGCCCTTCCTGTAGACGGCGGCGAAGCGTCTCGCACTCTTGGCCTTTATACCGCGTGCGGACATGCTCGCATTTACCGTCCGCAAGATCCTCGCAGATCTTCGCGTCTGGTAATTTTTCGCCGGGATGGGCATGGCGGATAAATTCAATGTCGGCCGCTAATTGGCACAGCATTGCATCATTTCGCTTTGGTGCGCCGCCTTGCCGTGGATGCCCGTCCGCTATTTTCTGGATTAGCTTGTACTCTGCGCGGTCCTCACCCGGGTCGACATTGTAGTCCGCATAAAGCTCTTCAACGCGGTACATGGCGGCAAGCCACGCATCATCATATTCCCGCTTTCCCTCGCACATCGGGGGCGTTCCCGGCGGCGCCGGCTGGCCCCGGAGCCAAGCGGGAATCTCGTCGTCGTCGGCCATGGCAGTCACGCCGACCGCTGCATCGGCACGACATTGCTGCTCGGCTCACCCCGTACCCAGGCCAGCAACAGAACGGCCCATTGGTCGAGCGCCCGGCGCGTCTCATTTGCATAAACTGCGTAATTGTAAACGGATGCGACACCGGCTTTATGTCCGGAAGCAGCGTGATTCAAAATCTGTTCGACGACGTGTGGCAGAACGCCGACTTGTTCGCACATGTGGGTGCTGGCGCTTCGCCGCAAATCATGGTGCCGCCAATCCGGCAACGGCTGCCCGAGGGCCTTCGTGATGGCCTCGTCGAGCTGCCGCTTGCATTTGCTCCAGCCGCCAAATGGCCCGCCGGCATTGCCGAAAACCAGATCCCTCCCGGGCCGCCGCGGCTGTCCCTGGAGAATCTCAAGTGCCGGGTCGGACAATGCGATCGTGTGCGGTTTGCTGTTTTTGGTTCTTTCGCCGGGCAGCCGGATCTCGCGCTTCTCGAGATTGACCTCAGACCAGCACAAGCCGCCGATCTCTTCCCGGCGCGCGCCAGTTAACGCGAGCAGCTTGATGATGGCGCCGTACTGATTGTCCGGAAGAGACGACCAGATCACGCGCAGCTCGTCGGGCGAGAGCACCCGGGTGCGCGCAGCTTCCGTGGTGTGCTTGGTGCCGACAACCGGGTTTAGCTGGGCATAATCCTGCTCGACGCACCACGCAAAGAATGACGACAGCGAACTGCGGACTCTATTGCCGGTGGGCATTGCACGCTTGCGCACGCTCGCGAGACAAGCGGCGACGTCGCCCTTGGTGATCTGCCCAACGTTCAAGCGGTGGAGCTGGCGCGCATCCTCTCGCAGATGGCGTTGCATATCGCCGAACGAGCTTGGACGCAGAACCGTCTGCTGATGCGCCAGGAAATCCTCGACTACGACTCCGAATGTCCGGTGCGCCACCGCCCGGGCTTCATGCTTGGCGCCGGCAGGATCTTCGCCCAATTTCACCTTGGCGGAGAGCTTGGCAGCAGACTTGCGCACCTGATCGAAAGTGTCAGTCTTCGCTGCGCCGAACGAGAACCGTCGCTGCTTGGCGCCCAGCTTGTACACGAACGAGAGCGTGCGCGAAGGTGGGCCGTCTCCCGAGTCGGGCGTCCGGATCCGCAGTTGGAATCCGTGAATGTCGCGGTCGTGATAAATATGCTCGAGCTTGCCGGGCGGCAGCTTCAGCGTGTGGATGTTCTTGGCGGTGAGTCGCTCGCGAGGCTTGTGCTTCATTGGTACCCCCTCTGGCCGGGGAGATGACGGGGAGATGCTAGCGAGCGGTCAAGGCCGGCCGGTGGCCGCTACATCAGCGGGCCTAAGCCGAATCTGGCCGGAATACAAGCAAAGTTTCGGACAGTGGCCGGCAGTGGCCGCATATGTAGCTGTCCAAGCAGAAGCGGGTCCGTTCCCACCATCAGAGCGCCAACCTTCTGCTCGAGCACCGTTGCAAATGCTTTGTCGACGTCGGCTACGGTGCTGGCGTTCAGGACCTTGATCTCTAGTCCTCTCGCGCGCGCGGCATCCTGCACGACCACGCGTCTCGGCCAACGACGTGGGAAAGCTTGGATTGACAAGCATCGCAATCGCTGTGGCTTTGGGCACGAGCTGATGAATGAAGTCCAGCCGCTTCGGCCCCATCTCCACGGCCATGATGGTCGTGCCGGTGAGATTGCCGCCCGGGTGGCTCAGGCTGGCGACGAGTCCGGTGTCGACCGGATCGCCACCGAGAGTGAACACGATCGGTATGGAGGCCGTCGCCGCCTTGGCCGCGAGCGGCGATGGCTCACCGCCCGTGGCGGCAATCACCGCAACCTGACGGCGGACCAGATCGGCAGCCAATTCCGGCAATCGATCGTATTGGCCTTCTGCCCAGCGATACTCGATTGTGACGTTCTTGCCTTCGTAATAGCCGGCGTCGCCGAGGCCTTGCCGAAATGCGGCGAGGACACCAGCTGCCTCGGGCGGCGATCTCGCGCTCAGAAAGCCGATCACCGGCAGTGAGCGCTGCTGCGCCCGCGCCGCAAGCGGCCAAGCCGCCGCAGCGCCGAGCAGCGCGATGAGCCTGCGTCGTCTCAGCTGATCGAAGTGCATCGCGCCTCCCCGCCCCGAAGGCGATTACAATTTTCCGACCACCGGTAGAGAGCGGATGCGCTCGCCCGTTGCAGCGAAAAGGGCATTGCACAGCGCCGGTGCAAGCGGCGGGACCGGCGGCTCACCCACGCCGCCCCAGAAGCCGCCGCTTGGCACAAGCACGGTTTCCACCAGAGGGGCGTCGTCCATATGCAGCATGCGATAATCGTGAAAGTTGGATTGCTCGGCGGCGCCGCCGCTGATGGTGATCTCCCCGTACAATGCAGCCGTCAAGGCATAGACGATGCCACCCTGCAACTGCATTTCGACCGAGAGGGGATTCACTACGTAACCGCAATCGAGAGCTGACACGACACGGTGGACGCGCACGCGTCCGCCTTCGACCGAGAGCTCGATCACCTGCGCGCAGATGCTGCCACAGGCGTTATCCAGCGCAATTCCGCGGAAAACACCCGCCGGAGCAGGCGAGCCCCAATCCGCCTTGCCTGCTGCCGCATCGAGAACCGCAACGTATTTTGGCTGCTTGTGCAACAGGCGGCGGCGGTATTGATAGGGATCCGTTTCGGCCGCATGCGCCATCTCGTCTACGAAGCTTTCGCGATAAAACGCGTTCTGGGTGTAGTTGATTCCCCGCCAAGGGCCGACCGGGACCGTGCTTTTGCACATGACGCAGTCGAGGAAATAGTTCGGCACGTCATAGGGCATTTCATCAGCCAAACCGCTGACAAAGCTGCGATCCACAAGCGTCTTGCCCTTTGGCGTCGCCATGAATGCCATCAATGACGGTCCCGCGAGCCGAATGGACCAGGCGAGCGGCATTCCGTCAGCCGCAAGCCCAGCCGCCAGGCGCGCCATTCCGAATGGGCGATACCAATCGTGGCGGATGTCCTCCTCTCGCGACCACATGAGCTTGACCGGGTGTTCGACCTCTTTGGCAATGAGCACCGCCTGACGGACATATTCCTGAATGGGAGCACGCCGTCCAAACCCGCCGCCAAGGAATGTTCTGTGGACGATTACGTTCTCGTGCGGCACTCCGGCAGCCGCCGCGGCATTGGCGAGTGCGGTGGATGGATCCTGCGTGGGAACCCAGATCTCGACGTTATTTCCTCTGACATGCGCCGTGCAGGTCTGCGGCTCCATGGTCGCGTGGGCGAGGAAAGGCACAGTGTAATCGGCAAAAATCCGCCGTGTTGCAGTCGAGAAAGCGGCCGCCGCATCGCCAGTCGCGCGGCCGACCTGCGCTTCGGACGCATGCAGGCCTGCACGTACCAGCTCGGCAATGCTCTGCATCGATACGCCTGCATTCCCACGCGGGTCCCACGTGACCTTCAGCGCGTCGGCAGCACGCTTCGCATGCCACCAGGAATCCGCGACGACCGCTACAGCATCCGGCATGCGCACGATGCGGCGCACGCCGCGCATTTTCGCAACGGAGCTTTCGTCTACATCAGCGAGCGTGCCCTGGAATACAGGACACTGCAGGATGGCCGCGTAGAGCATGTTCGGCAGCCTGATATCGATCGCGTAGACCGTCCTTCCGGTCACCTTGTCGGGCAGGTCGAGCCGCCGACGCGAGGTGCCGATCAGTTGCCACTCGCCCGGATCCTTCAGCTTTATTTTTTCGGGCACCGGTAGCTTGGCCGCTTCCTGGGCGACGGCGCCGAAGGAAATGCTGCGCCCGCTGGCGAAGTGCGTGATCATCCCCTTGTGGGCGCCACACTCGGCAGGGGACACTCGCCAACGAGCGGCCGCCGCGGCCACGAGCATTTCGCGTGCTGCCGCACCTGCTTGACGGAGATATTGCTGCGAAAAAGCGATGGAGCGGCTGGCGCTCGTCGACAAGTCCCCCCAGGCGCGGTGCCGAGTCAAATTCGCCTGGGGCGAAACGAATTCGGTTTGCACCTTGTCCCATCCGCACTCGAGTTCCTCCGCGATCAGCATCGCAAGGCCGGTGAGCACGCCTTGACCCATTTCAGACCGCGCCGTGCGAACAGTGACCGTGCTGTCTGCCGCGATCGTTACCCAGCAGGTCACTTCAGGCTGCTCTGTGCCGGCCTGCAACGAGAGGCCGGGCGCCGCGACGCCAAACAGGAAGGTCCCGGCGGCGGCCGTTGTGCCAACCAGAAAGGAACGGCGATCCAGCTCGCCCAGAAACTGCTGCTTGGCTGCGCTCATGTGCGGACGATCGTTTGCCAGCCCGGACAGAAAATTGAAAGGCGGCAATCGGTTCCAAAAGCGAACGCGCATCGCACCTGGCGCGCGCGGCCGGCAAGCTTTGCGATTCAGCAACGCTGCACGCAGGAATGGATGTATGGCGGAATTACAACAAAAGAACCTCCCTCCAGCTGCTGTTCGCCGGGGGTTACCCTGCGTTTCCGCGCATGGAATCGGCTTTTTGCAGAACAGGTTAAATGGAAAGGAGAGCTTAGGAGTTGAATATCCGCGCTTTTCGCTCGCGTAACTCCTTCTCTCAAAAATTGCGCTCCTCCTGTGTCCAGAGTGCCCGGAGCATCTCCATCTGTCGGCATAAGGCGTTTGGACTCAAATACTTATTTATTAGTCCGCCACACCACGCCGAATGCGTGTTGAGTTTGACGCTCGAATCTGTCGTGTGTTGCACTTGCTCGGCGTTGCAGGGGTCTGCGAGCGTGCTATTTTGCTTTTGCCGCCGGGTTGCCGGCGGCTTTCAGTAAAAGGTCCGTATTCGAGCTCATCGAAGATGAGAACGGCTAGGCATTGCCTGTGCCTGCCAAGTAGTTCCAACTCTTTGTTGGGTGCTCGAGTCGCGGGCAAGTTTGGGCGGTGTTCAGCACCGCCGAGGTTTCGAAATAGCACGCCACAGACCCAGGAAATGGGCTTAAGAGGGGACTGACAATGATGACCAGGGAACCGCAGCAACATTTTCTCCGGTTCGCGACTTGGCATCCCGCTTGTCTCGCCCTTCACGCAATCTTTGCCGGCTGCGGGCCTCCGCCGCTCTGAGCAAGCTGCTTCCAGCGTCCAGCTTCGTTTCTCGCCTTACGTCTCGTCGCAGCATTTTGTTGCTTCGCTCCCGTTCGGTTGGTCGTGGCTTCGATCTTCGCGTTCACCTCAACCCTCTCATGAACAAGGTCGCCGCCATGACCAGCGCGGATCAGCAGACGTGGACGCGGGTTCGGGAGCGGCTTCGCGCTGAAGTCGGAGACGACGTCTATCTGAGCTGGTTTGCGCGCATGGAGCTTGAAAGCAGCGAAGGCGAGACCGTTAAGCTCTCCGTTCCCACCCGGTTTCTGAAAAGCTGGATTCAATCGCATTACGCCGAAAAAGTATTGACCTGCTGGCAGTCGGAAAACCCGGGATTTGCGCGCATTGAACTCATCGTGCGCTCAACCATGCTGCGGCCGGCCGCGCTCAAGACCAAGCCGCCCGATACCCCTGCGGTGCGGGACAGCAGGGACCTGAGGCCAAACGGGAATGAACTGAGGTCGACCAGCTCGCCAATAGCGGCGGCGCACGACGGCCTTGGCGGCTCCCCCCTCGACCCCCGCCTCACGTTCGAGACATTCGTCATCGGACGATGCAACGGCCTCGCGCATGCGGCGGCGAAACAGGTAGCACAGAGCCGGCGCAGCGATCCGGTGATGTTCAATCCGCTCTACATCCATGCCGGGGTCGGACTCGGCAAGACGCATCTGCTGCAGTCGCTTGCCTGGGCGGGTAATTGTTCGACCGAACGCAAGGTTCTCTATCTTACCGCCGAGAAGTTCATGTATGGGTTCGTCTCGGCGCTCCGCGCACAAAACGCGATCGCGTTCAAAGAGGCCCTGCGGGCGATCGACGTACTGGTGATCGATGATCTCCAGTTCCTGCAAGGGAAATCGACTCAGGCCGAGTTCTGCCACACCCTCAACGCGCTGATTGACGCGGGGCGCCAAGTGGTGGTTGCAGCGGATCGCCCGCCATCCGACCTCGAGAGTCTGGAGGAGCGCGTTCGCTCGCGACTTGCCGGGGGGCTCGTCGTGGAAATGGGTTCCATGGGCGAGGAGCTGCGGCTGGAAATTCTGAAAGCCCGCGCAGCAGCGGCCAAGCAGCATCATCCCGGGTTCGATGTCCCCGCCCCGGTGCTTGCCTTTATTGCGAAATCCGTCACCCATAACGGCCGCGATCTCGAAGGCGCGCTCAACCGCCTCCTCGCCCACAGCAAGTTGACCGCCCAGCCGATCACGCTCGAAATGGCGGAACGCGAGATCCGCGATCTCATCCGGCCGCAGGAGCCGCGGCGGGTAAAGATCGAGGATATCCAGCGCATTGTCGCCCGGCAGTACAATGTCACCCGCGCCGATCTCTTGTCGTCCCGCCGCACAGCCAATGTGGTGCGGCCACGGCAGGTGGCGATGTACCTGGCCAAGACCCTGACGCTTCGTTCGCTTCCGGAAATCGGCCGGCGCTTCGGCGGACGCGACCATACAACGGTGCTGCACGCAGTGAGAAAGATAGAAGGCCTCGTGAGTACCGACACTGCGCTCGCCGAGGAGATAGAAATTTTAAAGCGCCAGCTGCAGGACTGATCGCGTAGAGCCCGGCCATTCCCGCGACCACGCCGTTGCTGCCACGCACCTCGGGCTTGCCTAAGGCACACGCAAGCGCCAATTTCCGTCCCCCTCTGCCCGGATTTGAACCATGAAGGTGACTGTCGAACGCGCCGCGCTGTTGAAGTGCCTGGGGCATGTGCATCGCGTGGTCGAGCGCCGCAACACCATCCCTATCCTGGCCAATGTGCTGGTCCGGGCCGAACACCCGAAGCTCGCCTTCAAGGCCACTGATCTCGATCTCGAGATGAATGAGGCGATTGCTGCGGAAGTGCCGGCAGGCGGATCCACCACGGTGCCGGCTCACATGTTCTATGAAATCGCTCGCAAGCTTCCCGAGGGCGCACAGGTCATCCTTGAAAGTACGGGTGACCGATCGGTGCTGGCGATTCGGGCGGGACGCTCCCGGTTCACGCTGCAAACGTTGCCGGAGAGCGATTTTCCTGATCTCGCGCCCGGCGAAATGACGCACGCGTTCAAGCTCATGGCATCCGATCTCAAGCGGTTGATCGACAAGACCCAATTTGCCATCTCCACCGAAGAGACGCGCTACTATCTCAACGGCATCTATGTGCATCCTGCTGGCAGCGCGAAAACAGCAACGTTGCGTGCCGTCGCGACCGATGGTCATCGGCTGGCGCAATTCGAGCTGCCATTGCCTGCGGGTGCGGCCGGCATGCCGGGCATCATCGTGCCGCGCAAGACCGTAGGCGAAGTACAGCGTCTGGTCGACGCCGATGAGGCGGAGGTCGCAATCGAGGTTTCGCAAGGCAAGATCCGCTTCAGCATCGCCGACGCGGTGCTCACGTCGAAGCTGATCGATGGCACCTTCCCCGATTACGTGCGCGTTATCCCCGTGAATAATGAGAAGGAGCTCACCGTCGACAAGAAGGAGTTCGAGCAGGCCGTGGATCGGGTATCCACGGTCTCGAGCGAACGTGGCCGGGCAGTGAAGCTTTCGCTCAGCGCTGGCAAGCTCGTGCTCTCGGTCACAAATCCGGACTCCGGCAGCGCGACCGAGGAGCTCGAAGTCGACTACGAGGCGGAGCCGCTCGATATTGGATTCAACGCCCGTTATTTGCTCGATATTGCCGCTCAGCTCGACGGCGAGGCGGCGGTGCTCAAGCTTGCAGATCCCGGCTCTCCCACGCTTATCCAGGAGCGTGATAACAAAGGGGCCCTTTACGTCCTCATGCCCATGCGGGTGTAAGTGCCTTCTGCTCGCATCCGCCGGCTGCAGCTGACCAATTTCAGGAGCTATCGCGCTGCACAGATCGAACTGGGCTCCGGTCCAATCGTGCTCGTCGGACTGAACGGCGCCGGCAAAACGAATATCCTCGAAGCAATTTCGTTTTTCACTCCTGGCAGGGGGCTTCGCCGGGCCATGCTCGAAGATGTCGCCTTCGCCGAGGGGGACGGCTCGTGGGCCGCCTCGGTCGACGTGGAAGGGGCGCTAGGACTGGTAAACCTGGGCACGGGTATCATGGGCCCGGGCGTCGACGATACGGCGGTTGTTACGCGAAAGTGCCGTATCGACCGGGAGCCAGTCTCCTCGGCGGCAGCTTTTTCCGATCATTTGCGCGTCGTGTGGCTACATCCCGGCATGGATGGCCTGTTCAGTGGGCCGGCGGGCGAACGCCGGCGGTTTATCGATCGCCTCGCGCTGGCAATGGATGCACAGCATGGCAGCAGGGTCAGCGCGCTGGAACGTGCGCTGCGCTCGCGCAACAGATTGCTCGAGACGAAGGATGCCGATGCCCAGTGGCTTGATGCAATCGAGCATGAAACTGCGGAGCTCGCGGTCGCGGTCAGTGTGCATCGCGTGCAAACGGTGAACCGGCTTGCGGAGCGGCTGCGCCTGCGCGAGGCGTCGCAATTCCCGTCGGCCGGGATCGCCCTTGAGGGCACGCTCGAAGCGCTGGTGTCCGTCGTCCCCGCCGTTGAGATCGAGGACCGGTATCGCGTGATGCTGCGCGACAATCGCGCGCGCGATACCGCCGCGGGCCGCACGCTCGAAGGGCCGCATCTCACCGATTTTGTCGTGCGCGATCTCGACAAGGACATCGCAGCAGCGGAAGCTTCAACCGGCGAGCAAAAGTCGCTGTTGATCTCGCTGGTGCTCGCACATGCAGCCTTGCTCGCGGAGCTCACCGGCTTCGCGCCCGTGCTGCTGCTCGACGAAGTCAACGCGCATCTCGACCCGACCCGACGTGCTGCCCTTCACCTCGAATTGGAGAAGCTCGGCGCGCAGGCGTGGATGACCGGAGCGGATGACGCGTTGTTCGCGCAGTCTGACGCACACACGCAGATATTCGATGTAACGCCCGGGCAGGTGACAAGGCGCTGCAGCTAGAGCGAAACCGGTTCCCACTTTTCGGGATCATGCTCTAACGCTGGTTGCGCGCCATCTGGTTGAGGTGCTCGCGCAGCTCGGGCGCGTGGCGATCGAGCGCCTTTCTGATCTGCGCCGCCTTTATTCCTGTTGGCACTCGACCGCGCTCAATACCGTCATGCATGCGCTTGAGCAGGTCGAAATCGTGCTCGTCGCGATAGGGTTTCAGATCAAGGTCGGGCGGAACTTTGCTCAACCGCTCGTCGCCGATCTTCTTCACATGTTTCTGCATGAAACGATCGTAGTCTCGCCAGCGCAGGCCTGCCGCGCGGACTGCCGCCTCCTCGGCGCGCGCGGCAATCTGATGCGCGTGCAAATAGTGCAGGTTCAATTGATCGATCAGAGTTTTCTCGACCTCCTCATGCAGGATGAGGAAGCGATCGGTATCCACCTCGCGGCCACTGACTTTCATGCTCGGCGGCATGTGTCGATCGATGTAGATGGTCTTGCCGTCCTTGCTGTAGCCGGCGAGGTACGGAATGTCATGATTGCGGTCGATCTTCTTGGCTCGACGCACGACGGCGTCGAGGGCCCGATCGAGCATGAGGTTGGAGATATACCATTCCGGAATACGCAGTTTCTTGTGGGGGGCTTGCGGATGGCAGTAATGCAGCGGCATGCGTATCTCCTCGACCCGGTTCGGGATTGCCCAAAACCGGGCATAAAATTCGCAGCTCAGCCAGGAACAAAACTCGTGCTGCCCGCTTTATGCGCCTCGGACAGGAAATTCCAGCCGTGAGCACCGATACCCCAGCGGCTTCCACCGAAAAGCTCGAGCAGAAACTGCGGCAAAGCATCGACGTGCTGTGCGAAGACGCCGCTCGCGTCGAGATTTGGGCCACCGCGCTGAGCGCCTTCGCGCATCCGGTTCCGGAGTATGAAGGGTCCGAGCAATTCCGCCTCGACGCCTGCACGAATGCGCGTCGGCAGGCCAATCTCGGCACTTCGTCCTGGCGCCCGATTGTTCCTTGAAATTCCATAAATAACAACTACTTAGAGCCGGAGTTTTGGGCTGTACCCGGCGGCATTTTCGTGCCACACCAGATCGGCCCACGGTGCTCCTCCGCGACTGATTCGAAAGCTGTTCATGGCTGAACCCGCCCGCCAGACACCTATTGTCTCCGACTACGGTGCCGAATCCATAAAGGTCCTCAAGGGCCTCGATGCGGTGCGCAAGCGGCCGGGCATGTATATCGGCGATACCGATGACGGCTCCGGCCTCCACCACATGGTTTACGAGGTCGTGGACAATGCGATTGACGAGGCTCTGGCCGGCTTCGCCAAGGAAATTGTCGTCACCCTAAATCCGGACGGCTCATGCACCGTGCGAGACGATGGACGGGGCATCCCTACGGATATTCATCAAGGGGAAGGGGTCTCTGCCGCCGAGGTGGTGATGACGCAGCTGCATGCCGGCGGAAAGTTCGGCGAAGCGCAGAATGCGGCAAACCCTTACAAAGTTTCGGGAGGCCTGCACGGGGTGGGCGTCTCCGTGGTGAACGCCCTCTCCACCTGGCTCAAGCTCACCATCTGGCGTGACGGCACGGAGCATTTCATCGAATTCCGCGACGGCGAGGCGCTCGCACCACTGCGCACTGTTGGCGCCGTCGCGAAGCGCGGTACCGAGGTGACGTTCCTGCCGAGTCCGCAGACGTTCACGATGACGGAGTTCGATTTCGCCACCCTCGAGCATCGGCTGCGCGAGCTCGCATTCCTTAATTCCGGCGTCCTCATCGTGCTCTCAGACAAGCGTCACGCCGTCGAGAAACGCGAGGAGATGCGGTACGAGGGAGGGGTCGAGGCGTTCGTGCGCTACATCGACCGCAATCAGACGCCGCTCATTCCCGCCCCCATCCTCATCAGGGCCGAGCGCGACGGCATCGCCATCGACTGCGCGCTCTGGTGGAACGAGAGCTTTCACGAGACCGTGCTCTGTTTCACCAACACCATCGCGCAGCGCGACGGTGGCACCCATCTGGCGGGTTTCCGCGGCGCGCTCACGCGCCAGATCACCACGTATGCAGAGAAAGGCGGCATCGCCCAGAAGGACAAGGTAACGCTCACCGGCGATGACTGCCGCGAGGGGCTCACCACCGTGCTTTCGTGCAAGGTGCCCGACCCGAAGTTCTCCTCGCAGACAAAGGACAAGCTCGTCTCGTCGGAAGTGCGGCCCGTGGTCGAGAACCTGGTGAACGAGGCCTTGCAGTACTGGCTCGAGGAGCATCCGGCGGAAGCCAAGCTCATCGTCGGCAAAGTCATCCAGGCCGCCGCCGCCCGCGAAGCCGCGCGCAAGGCGCGGGAGATGACCCGAAAATCCGCCCTCGGCACCGGCTCGCTTCCCGGCAAGCTCGCCGATTGTCAGGAACGGGATCCGGCAAAATCGGAGCTGTTCATCGTTGAGGGCGACAGTGCCGGCGGCTCAGCCAAGCAGGGCCGCAATCGCGCATTCCAGGCGGTGCTGCCGCTGCGTGGAAAGATCCTCAACGTCGAACGCGCGCGCGCCGACAAGATGCTGTCCAGCCAGGAGATTGCGACGCTCATCACCGCGCTCGGTACGGGCATCAGCGACGAGTTCACCGCGGAAAAGGTGCGCTACCACAAGATCATCATCATGACCGATGCCGACGTGGACGGCGCCCACATTCGCACTCTGCTGCTGACATTCTTCTATCGCCAGATGCGGGAGCTTATCGACCGCGGCCATCTGTTCATCGCCCAGCCGCCGCTCTACAAGATCACGCGCGGAAAGTCCGAGCAGTATCTGAAGGACGAGCGCGCGCTCGAGGATTACCTGATCGATACGGGCCTCGAGGATTCCGTGCTGAAGCTCGCCTCGGGCGAGCATCGGGCCGGAGAAGACCTGCGCGATTTGGTGGAACAGGCGCGCATCATCCGCAACGTGCTCAACGGCCTGCACAGCCGATACAATCGGAAGGTGGTGGAGCAAGCAGCGATCGCCGGCGTGCTTACCTCGAATGTTTTCGGCGACTCCGGCAGGGCAGAGGAAGCCGCACGATACATTGCACGTCGGCTGGACGTGCTTTCCGAGGAAACGGAGCGCGGCTGGAAGGGCGAGTTCCGCGAGGGCGAAGGTTTCCGTTTCGAGCGCACCGTGCGCGGCGTCCTGGAGGTTGCCTCCCTCGATCAGGCGCTACTCGGATCCGCCGATGCGCGCAAGCTCGACGAGCATGCGGCCACGCTGCAGCAGGTCTATCCACGCGCGGCGACGCTCACGCGCAAGGAGGACGAGACGACCATCCACGGGCCGGTGGGACTGTTCGAGGCCGTGACGGGAGCCGGACGCAAGGGCATCTCGCTCCAGCGCTACAAAGGCCTCGGCGAGATGAACCCAAATCAGCTCTGGGAGACGACGCTCGACACGAATGCGCGGTCGCTTCTGAAGGTGAGCGTGAAAGAGGTCGATGAGGCCAACGTGCTATTCGACGAGCTCATGGGCGACAAAGTCGAACCGCGACGCGCTTTCATCGAGCAAAACGCGCTCACCGCCAGCGTCGACGTGTAGCCCTGGCCCGTAGCCCCGAGGAGCGAAGCGACATCCGGGAAAACGAAAACCCGCATGTCGCTTTCGGCTCATGCGGGCTACTACGATACGAAGGAAAGCTACTCAGGAATGCGGGCGCTGGGTGTACCCCCGTGCCCATTGCTGGGCGTCTCGCGCTTGCCGCTTCGCTCGTGTGGCGATCCTGTCTGCGAGGTCGAGCCAGCGCTCCGCCAGTTCCAACAGATGCGCCCTCTCGTCGGAACTCGATGCATGGTGAGCCAAGTGGAGCGTTTGGGCCGCGTTCTTCCTGTACTCTTCCGCCCGCAGCATCGGGTTTTCCTGAACTGTATGGTTTATTACCCATGTTAAATCGGGAACACGCTCGTCGTTCCACGGCACCGCGGAAATTTTTCGAGGCCGGCGCCTGCCGCGAGAGCTGTCGGTTCCCGAGGAACCCGCCCGGCAATGAGGGCGTTTTCCTCATGGAACCAAGGAGGCGAGCATGCACGAGGAAAAAGGCCACATCGTCGAGACCGCGGTTGAGGCGCGTGCAGGTTTTCGCGACCGGCCGGTGCTTCTCGTGCTCGGCGTCAGCCTCGTTCTCGCGGCAGTCGTGTTCGGACTGTTGTGGTTGGGATACGCCGCCCCCGGCGCCTGAGACCAGCCGTTGTCGGATATCGCTTCGCTCGTCCCGGGCGAGGCAATTGCGCCTAATGGCCCGGGAGGACCACGACTTTCGGGCTAGGCGGCAACGCCGTTTTTGATGCGACGAGCGACGGGATTTCGCTGATCTCCACCGTCCAGGTTTCGCGCGCCCGATCAAGAAAGCGGGCGAGCGTGTAGCTGCTGAAGAAATGCATGGGAATCATCAGCCGCGCCTTCAGCGCGTGCAGCACCTCCATCATGCCGTCGAGATCGAGCGTGTAGCTGCCGTCCACCGGCACCAACACGATATCTAAGCGCCCGATCTCATTGAGCTGCTGCTGTGTGAGCGTGTGATGAAGATGGCCGAGATGGGCGATGCATAGATTGGCGGTCTCGAAAATGAAGATCGAGTTGCCGTGCCGCTCGGTGCCGCCGCCCCAGTCGCGAATATTCGTCGGCACATTGCGTACCCGCACGTCGCGAAATTTCAGATCATGCCGCGCCGGCTGCTCCGGCGTTTCTCCCCATCCGCGCAGGACATGCCTGATGGCGGAATCGGGATGGTCGGTGAAATGCGAGCTGTGCGCGTGATTCATCGTCACGATATCCGGCTGCACCGGCGGCCGCACGTAGTCGTTGTAGTCCGTGACAATGCGAACGAGCTGCGGGCTCTCGATCAGGAAGCTGGAATGGCCCACATAGGTGAGCCGCACCTGGTCCGCTTCCACGGCAACCGGCGAGAAGAATGGCTGCGCACCGGTATCGGCGACAAGACCGGGGCAGTTCTCGAGCATCTGGGGTTTGGCCGCCTGCAGGCGGTCGAATGCCCAGGCCGGGAAGCCGCCGAAGGTGGCGAGCACACCGGCCGCCGCTAGCAGAACAGAGAGCACGGACCGAGTCTGCGCTTTCATCCATGCCGTTGTGGCACGGAAGAAGCAGGGACGCTACTCGCGCGAAAGCGGACGGCAGGCCGTCAGCGGCGGGAGCTGATGATGCCCTTCGCGGTGATCACGATCCAGCGGCCGTCCTGCTTGCGGATATCTTCCACCCGCCCCATCCCGGGAACGATGTCACCGGGATCGACTTCGATCGTGCCGGTACGGCCGTCCAGAATCGCGGTACCACGGCGTACCTCCCGCAGCACCCATCCTTCGCCGGGCGGTCTTGGCCCCATAGGTTGCGGCGGCACGATGCTGCCCGTTGTCTCTGCGCGCGCGATACGCTCGAGGTTCTCGGCGGCTTTGCTCAACCTTGCGGCCGGCTCGGCCTGATTGCGCTCCATGCGCTCGAAACGCTCGGTAAGCTTTGAAAGCTGGGCATTGCCGTTGCGATTGCCGGCGTCGACACTCGCTTTCAGCGCAGCGAGATCCACCCGCGCCTGCACCACGTTTTCCTTGAGTATCTGCAATTCCTCGCTGCCAATGCCGCTCGCGACAACGGCGCTCGGGGCGACGGGCCGGGCCAGGGTGTAGGCTGCCAGCGCGCCCACCATGCCGCCAAGCGCGGCCGCCAGCGCGAGACAGGCGGCCAGCAAGCTGAAGCGATTTACTCTGGCGGAAGCGCTCTGCGCTTCAGTTTGGGGAATGTCGTCCTCGGATTCATAGGCCTGCTCCGAAGAGTGGCACTCCTCCGCCTCCGGCGCCGTCTCTGGACCCGCAATGCCAGTAGGGTCGGCCTTTGCGGCTTCATTCCTGGTCTCTGCCGAAAGCTCAACGAGCACTTGTGCGCTGTCGAATTCCGGCGCGCCGTTCATATCGGCGAGGTCGATCCTTGCATCTGCGCCGCTGCTGGAGCTCTGTTTGGCCTCTTCGGTGCGCTCGTGCATCCCCATTGAAATCCCCAATGCCCGCACGATCATAGGACCGCATGGCGGTTACCAATTGGTTACCATTTGCCGAAGATTCAGCGCGTGGTCGGGGCGTAGCTGAGAGGGCGTCCCGGTGCGTGCGCGCGGACGCTCGCCGGTTTGCTGGGCACGAGGGGCTGCGCCTGCAGATCGGCGACATCGCGGATGATGGCGTCGTGGATATTGGAAGTCTTGTCGATGGTGATGTGGAATACGGTGAGGTCACTGCTCAGGTCGTTGTTGGTGATCTTGCCGCGAAACCCGGGCCCGGGCACGAGGGGAGAGCCCCAACCCGGCGACTGGTAATAGTTGATCGCGCGCACGACATTGCTGGGGATCACGTCCTGCATGAAAGGGGCGAGCGTGATCAGCATATCCACGGGAATATGATGCGCCTTGAGCGAGTGAGCTAAGACCACCGCATTGTTCGCGCCCTGGGAGTGGCCGATGAGCACAATCGGGGCGATTTTGCCGGCAGCGCGCTCCCGCAGGATCTCGGCAAGCGCCGTATCCCAATATGTGTGCGGCTTCACTTCCGCGTTGATGCCCTTGGCCCTGAGCTTGTCCGCGAGGTCGTCCATGCCGGTGGAGAACACGTTGAACCAGCCGCGCATGAGCAGCACGCGCGGCTCGGTCGCGAGCGCGCATGTGGTCCAGCCAATGACGAGGGGAACGATCAGGATGGCGCAGATTCCCCCAGACCTGCGCGCGACCAACCGGCACGCGGACATATGGACCCCTTATACCAGCACATCGCCGATTCTCTGGCGAAACCGAGACAGGATTCGGCAGACCTGCGGTTCGCCTGTGGCGCTTTCCAAACTGCCGCTGACACTTGCAGCTGCTTGGCGGAGGCAGCACTATGCGCCCCCAGGCAGGCCTTGTTGTCGAAATTTACCGGCTGTTCACCTTGCGTCCAGGAGCTATTCATGAGACGCACCGCAGCACTAATTGCCTCAGGCGTGGTCGCAATTTTGGCGACAACCGCGATTGCCGCCGAGCAGCACATCGCCGTCGGACCTGAAACTCTGAACTGGCGGCCGGCGCCAGCGGCATTTCCGAAGGGCGCGGAAATTGCCATCATAGCGGGCGATCCGGCGAAAGAAGGCCCGTTCGTCTTTCGCTTGAGACTGCCAGCCGGCTACAAGGTCGCGCCGCACACGCATCCTGCCGACGAGAACGTAACCGTGATCTCCGGTTCTTTTCACATCGGCATGGGAGAAAAGTTCGACGACACGAAAGGAGCGCATGTGAAAGCCGGCGGATTTGCGCAGGCCGCGAAAGGCATGGCACACTATGCCTGGTTCAGCGAGCCGAGTGTCATCCAGGTGCACGGCGTAGGACCCACCGGCATCAATTACGTCAATCCGGCAGACGATCCGCGCAAGAGCAACTAGCGGCCGCACGAGCCGATCAGACGCCAAGGTAGCGGTGCTGCACCTCGGGGCACGCGGCGAGCTCGCGTGAGTTGCCGCTCCACATCACCTTGCCGCGCTCGATCACGTAATGCCGGTCGGCGATGCCAATGAGCGCCTCCACGTTTTTGTCAATCACCATGATGGCGAGGCCGGCGGCCTTCAGCCGCGCAAGGCAGCTCCAGATCTCGGCGCGGATGAGCGGCGCGAGTCCCTCGGTTGCCTCGTCGAGCACAAGCAGCCGCGGGTTGGTCATGAGCGCGCGCCCGATCGCAAGCATCTGCTGCTCACCGCCGGAGAGCTGATTGGCCATGTTCACGAGCCGCTCGGAGAGCCGCGGAAAGAGCGCGCAGACCTTCTCCAGCGTCCAGGGCTCCCGGGTGCCTGTGCGGTTGCCGGCCGTCGCGATCAGGTTCTCGCGCGCGGTGAGATTGGGAAACACCTGGCGTCCTTCGGGCACCAGCCCGATGCCGAGCTTGGCGATGCGGTAGGCCGGCAGGCCGCGGATTTCCTGTCCTGCAAAACGAATGGAGCCACCCCTCGGCGCGGTCAGCCCCATGATCGAGCGCACAGTCGTGGTTTTGCCCATGCCGTTGCGGCCCATCAGCGTGACCATTTCCCCCGCCGCAATGGCAAGCGACATGCCAAACAGGACCTGGCTCAAGCCGTAACAGGTCTCGACGTTCGACAATTCGAGCAAGCGGTCCTCAGACACGAGCCATCTCCTGCTCGCCCAGATACGCCTGCCGCACCTGCGCATTTTCCCGGATGGCCGCGGGCACATCGCAGGCGATAATGCGCCCATACACCAGCACGGTGATGCGGTCCGCGAGGGCAAACACCGCCTCCATGTCGTGCTCGACCAACAAAATGGTCAGCCCGCCCTTGAGCTCGCGCAGGGTGGCCACCATGCGTGCGCTTTCCTGGGGTCCCAATCCCGCCATTGGCTCGTCGAGCAGCAGCATGCGCGGGCCCGTTGCGAGCGCCATCGCCATTTCCAGCTGGCGCTGCTCGCCGTGGCTCAGCCGCGAGACCAGCACATCTGCGCGCTCGGCCAGGCCGAACCGCGCCAGCGCCGCGCACGCCGGCTCGCGCAGGTTTGCCTCTGCGCGCGCCGCTTTCCAGAACCGGAACGAATGGCCCGCATGCGCCTGCACGGCAAGCGCCACATTGTCGAGCGCGGTGAAGTCGGAAAACAGGGAGGTGACCTGGAACGAGCGTGCAAGCCCGAGCTGGCTGCGCCGCCATGCGGGAAGGCCTGTGATGTCGCAGTGGTCGAACCGGATAGAACCGCAATCACAGGCGATTTCGCCCGTGAGTTGCCCGATGAGCGTGGTCTTGCCGGCACCGTTGGGCCCTATGACGGCATGCAGCTCGCCCGCGGGGATGGCGAGCGAGACCGCGTCCGACGCGATAACCCCGCCGAAGCGCTTCGTAAGCTCTTCGACCTGCAGGAGCGCATCAGGCACGCCGCGCTCCCCGCAAGAGCCCATCGATTCCCCCGCGCGCAAACAAAACGACAAGCAGGAAAAGCGGCCCCAGCACGATCTGCCAGTATTCCGCGATGCGCATCCCCGCATCTCCGAACAGCGGGGACGCCACGGCGCGGATTAGCACGGGAAGCGCCTCCTCCAGCGTGAGCAGTGCCACAGCGCCCAAAAGCGGCCCGAACAGGGAGGCCATGCCGCCGAGCACCACCATGACGATTAGGTCGCCCGACCGGGTCCAGTGCATGGTCGCCGGGCTGATGAACCCGGTATGATTGGCCAGCAGCGCACCGGCGAGCCCGCAGAGCGCACCGGAAATGACGAAAGCAGTCAATCGATAGCGAAACGTGGGAAATCCGATCGCGCGCATGCGCCGGTCGTTCGAACGCGCGCCCTGGAGCACCAGCCCAAAGCGGGAATTCACCAGCCGCGATGTCAGATAAATCGTGCCGAGCAGCAGGGCGACACAGAGATAGTAAAAGAGCACGCGATTCGAGAGGTCGATTAATCCCGCAAAGCTGCTCCTTTGCGGAATGCTCAGACCGTCGTCTCCGCCATAGCGGTCCAGGCCTACCCCGAAATAATAGACGAGTTGCGCGAAGGCGAGCGTGATCATGATGAAATAAACGCCGCGCGTGCGCAGGGAGAGCGCTCCTACAATAAACGCGAAGAGGGCGCAGACGGCAATTCCCACCGGCCACTGCACAAAACCCGAGCGCACGCCTTCGAACGTCAAGATGCCGACCGCATAGCCGCCGATGCCGAGATAAACGGAATGGCCGAAGCTGACCATTCCGCCATAACCGAGGATCAGATTGAGGCTGGTTGCGGCGAGAGCGAGGATGCTGATGCGGGTGAACAGCGTCACCAGAAACGCGTTTCCAGTGAGAGATGCATAGAGCGGCAGGAAGGCAAGCAGCAGCACAACGGCTGCAATGACCAAATTGCGCGGCACAAGCAGCACGCTCATTTGCTCGACACCGGGAACAGCCCTTCCGGACGCAGCACCAGCACGGCGGCCATGAGCAGGTAGATCAGCATGGACGACATTGCCGGAGCGACGGTTGCGGCCACGCGCGAGCTGAAGACCAGGCGCAAGAGGTCCGGCAGAAATGCACGCCCGATGGTATCGATCAGGCCCACCAGGACGGCGGCAATGAAAGCGCCGCGGACAGAGCCGATGCCGCCGATGATGATCACCACGAAGGCGAGGATCAGGATGTTCTCGCCCATGCCGATCTGCACGGTGAGGATCGGCGCCTGCATCAGTCCGGCAAGACCGGCGAGCGCCGCGCCGAGCCCGAACACGAGCGTAAAAAGCATGTTGATGTTGACGCCCAGCGCGCCCGTCATCTCGCGGTTCGATGCGCCTGCGCGAATGAGCATGCCGAGCCTGGTCCGCATGACCAGGACATAGAGAAAAACTGCCACAAGCAGCGCGGTGACAATGATGGCGATGCGATAGGCCGGATAGAACAACCCCGGCAGAAGCTCGACGGGAAATACGAGCCACATGGGAAGCGGCAGGCTCAGTCCCGCCGGCCCCCAAACCACGCGCACCAGCTCGTTGAAAAAGAGAATCAGCCCGAAAGTGCCGAGCACATGGTCGAGGTGATCGCGCCCGTAAAGGCGGCGCAACGCCACGACTTCCATGAGCATGCCGACGAGCAACGTCGCAACCAGCGCAAGCAACGCGCCGAGAACGAAGCTGTCCGTCAGAGCCGCGAAGCTCGCGGCGAAATAGGCCCCGAGCATGTACAGCGAACCATGCGCGAGATTGACCAGATCCATGATGCCGAAAACGAGGGTGAGCCCTGCGGCGAGCAAAAACAGCAGCAGCCCGAACTGCAGCCCATTGAGGCACTGCTCGATCAGCAGCAGCATGGGAATAATAGCCCGGGAGCGGAGGCAAACTCGGCCATACCTGCCTCTGAAAGGGGGAGGTCGACTGCGCTGGCGAGCGGAGCGAGCCAGAGTGGTCGGGTAGGGGGCACGGCGAGTGGCCTTCGCAATTGCACCCCACCCGGCTCGCTACGCTCGCCACCCTCCCCTTTCAGGGGAGGGATAAGCCTCACCATTTCATCGGGCAGCGGTCGTGGAAGCGGTCCTGGCTGTCCTTGACGATTGTGGTCACCGTCTTGAGCCCGAGAGTGCCCGAGGCGTCCTTCACCACTTCCTGCAAGTAGAAGTTCTGGATCGGAATGTGGTTGTTGCCATAGCGGTATGGTCCGCGCACGGACGCATAGTTCGCCTTGCGCATTTCGTTGCGCATGTCATCCTTCCTCGTCAGATCGCCGTTCACCGCAAGGACGGCGCTGTTGATGAGATTGGCGGCGTCATAGGATTGCGCGCCGTAGAATGAGGGTGTGCCTTTGTACTTGGCCCGGTAATCGGCCACGTATTTTTTGTTCGCTTCATTCGGCAGATCATTCACCCATTCCTGAGCGCCCGGAACACCTATCGCGAAATCCTTCTGCAGCGGCAGCGTCGTCTCGTCGATGGTAAAGGCCGTGTAGAGCGGAATCTGCCCGCGCAGTCCCGATTGCGTGTATTGGGTGAGAAACTGAACACCCGCCGCGCCCGGATAGAACACGAACACGGATTCAGGCCTGGCCGAGCGCACCTTGGAGAGCTCCGCCGAAAAATCCAGCTGATCCGGCCAGCGCGTGAGCTCCTCGCCGACAATCTGCCCTTTGAACGTCGTACGCACGCCGTTGAGCATGTCCTTCCCGGCGGCGTAATTAGGGCCCATCAGGAACGTGGTCTTCACCCCCTTCTGGTCCATGTATTCGCCCATGGCCTGGGGTGTCTGATCGTTTTGCCAGGAAGTCGAGAAAAAGAAGGGCGAGCACTGCTCGCCGGCGACCTGGTGCGGTCCGGCATTCGCGCCGATCAGAAAGGTCTGCGAATCAACGATCGGCTTGATGGAGGCAAGGAGCACATTCGACCAGATGAAGCCCGAAACGAAGTCGACCTTGTCGGATTCGATCAGTTTTTGCGACTTCTGTACGCCGATTTCCGGCTTCTGCTGATCGTCCTCGTAGAGGACCTCCACCGCGCGCCCGGCCATCTTGCGTCCGAGGTGATCAAGCGCGAGGTCGAAGGAATTGCGCATGTGCGCGCCGATCACCGCGGTGGGGCCGCTGAAAGTGCTCACAAAACCGATCTTGATCGGCTGCTGGGCCGCCGCGGGCGCGACGCCCACGGCAATCAAGGCTGCCGTGCTCAAGAGGAGCCTTTTCATGTGCTGTCCTCCCTCAATCTGGAATTGCGGAACACTGTAGTTGATCGCGGTGATTGCCAAAAGCCCACGGGCACAGAGACATGTGGCCGCGCCTGCACTCGCTTCCTGCGCTTGTGCGGACGCAACCGTGGAGAGGCCATACATGCGTTTTGCGGTCTCACCTAAAACGGTCCGTCGATCACGCTCTGAAAGCCCGTCTAACAGCGCATCCATACCACGCCAGGATTCCTGATAGGGGTAAAGCTGCGCGTCAGCCGCTCGGGGGCCTGCGCCGACCAGCTATAGGTGTGAGGCCGATCACCAGAAATGTTTGATGGGAGTCGATCACCCTGAGCCACCATAG
>JBKPOZ010000270.1:0-27613 GCA_046733355.1 Pseudomonadota bacterium
GAAAACGATACCACTTCACCTCGTTACCAATCCGCTCGAGCCGCTCATTGCGGCCAAGCTTTGTCGACGCAAACGCCTCAATGAAGCTTCGCTGATTCCGAATCATTGCGGTTCTCCCTCACCCGAGAGAATCACCACGCAGAATTTCGCAACGGTTCCCACTTGGGGAGAGGGTTGGGGTGAGGGGGTTACCGCTGCTGCTCATCGAAGCATCGAAACCCCTCACCCCATCCCTCTCCCTCTGGGAGAGGGAGCCGATCGCGTCCGCCGCTCCGCTGGGACTCAATTTCATCGTGGCGCGCGGGCAAGCGCGGCGCGAATGCGCGCTGGCGTCGCCGGCATCTCATCGATGCACACGCCGAACGGGGCAAGCGCATCATTGATCGCATTGATGATGGCGGCAGGCGCGCCGATGGTCCCCCCCTCCCCCAAGCCTTTCGCCTTGGTGAGCGAAGCTTCCGTCAGCGTCTCGCGATGATGAATCTCGATCGGCGGCATCTCGCGGGCGCCGGGCGCGAGATAATCGGCGAGGCTTGCGGTAAGCACGTTGCCCGTTTCGTCATAGACGATCTCTTCAAACAAGGCGTTGGCGATGCCTTGGGCAATGCCGCCGTGGATCTGCCCGTCGGCGATCATCGGATTGATGAGGCGGCCGGCATCCTCGGCCACGACAAACTTTTCCACAAAAACACGGCCGGTCTCCACGTCGACCTCGACAATAGCCGCATGGGTCGCGTTGGAGAACGTGCCGGCCGGGTCATAGGTCGCGCTCTCGGCTATGCCGGGCTCGATCTCCCCCTTGAAGCGGTGGATCTGCTGATATGCGGCGCGCGCCAGCGCCTCGAACGAGATCGCCCGATCGGTGCCGATCACGCGCGCGGCGCTTGCTTCGAGAACAATGTCCTCGGCCGCCGCCTCAAGGAGGGTGGCCGCAATTTTCAGAAGCTTGGCGCGCACCTTTTGCGCGGCAAGGAGGCTAGCGCCTCCGGCGATCACTAGCGACCGGCTGGCGAAAGTGCCCCAGCCATAGGGGGTGCGGTCGGTGTCTCCATGCACCACCGTGATGCGGTCGGGCGAGGTGCCGAGCTCGTCGGCAATGATCTGCGCCAATGTCGTGCGCAGCCCCTGCCCGTGCGGCGAGGCGCCGATGCGCGCCTCGATGCGCCCGGATGGGTCCATGACGATGTCGACCGTTTCCCAGCCGGGCGTCACTTCCATGCCGCGCGCTGCAAACACCGGCGTGCCGTAGCCGGTGCGCTCGGAGAAAGTTGCAAGACCAAGGCCGAGATAGCGCCCTCTTGCGCGCGCCTCCTTCTGCCGCACGCGGAAAGCCGGCACATCAACGGCCACAACCGCGCTTTCCATAGTCTCTATATAGCTCGCCTCGTCAAACACGAGCCCGGTCGCGGACGTGTAAGGAAAAGTCTTGATCAGGTTGCGGCGGCGCATCTCTACGGGGTCGAGGCCGAAGTCGGCCGCGGCCTTGTCCATCAAGCGCTCGAGCGCCAACGTGATCACCGGCCGCGAGACCCCGCGATACGGCGCCATCGGACACGTGTTGGTCAGGACGCCGCGCGCGCGGCAGGCATATTCGCGCACATCATACGGTCCCGGCATCTCCGCCAGGCCCATCAGCGGCTCGACCCCGCAGGTGGTCGGGTAGCACGAATAGGCGCCGACGTTTGCAACAACGTCGGCATTGAGCGCGAGGAGCTTCGCGTCCGCATCGAACGCTCCCTCAACAATCACGTGCTGGTCGCGGCTGTGGAAGCCGGCGATGAGATTCTCGCGCCGATCCTCGATCCAGGCCACCGAAGTCTTGAGCTTGCGCGCGAGCCAGGCCACCAGCACGAACTCGGGTGGCAATGACATTTTTTGGCCGAAGGCGCCACCCACATCGGGCGCAATCACCCGGAGATCCGATTCCGGCATGCGCAGGAGATCGGCAATTATGGTGCGCATTGCGTGCGGCATTTGCGTCGTGCAGGTGAGCGTGAGCCGTGCGCTGGCGCGATCCCACGCCGCGTGCGCCGCGCGCGGCTCGAGCGGCAACGCGCTCTGGCGGCGGGAGCGAATGACACATTCGACGCGGCGGTGCGCGTTTGCGACCGCCGCTTCGTAGCCGGGGGTCTGCAGGCGTCCCGCCACCGCCGTGTTCGCAGCCGCCTGTGCATGGACAAGGGGCGCCGCCGGAGCGAGCGCATCGCGTGCATCGACGACGGCTCGCGCATGTTCGATCTCCACTTCCACCAGGTCGGCCACGTCTTCGGCCTCCTCGCGCGTGCCGGCCACCGCGGCGGCGATCGGCTCGCCCACGAAGCGCACAACCTCTTGCGCGAGTACGGGCTGCCTGATCGGCACGTAATCGAACTTGTGCAGCATCGGACAGATCGGCTTCACGTCCGAGATGTCGTCGGCAGTGACGACCATCGCACCAGGAGGCGCAAAAATGCGTCGGATGCGCGCGGAGGCCACGGGACTGCGCACGATTCGTACCCATTTGGCGGCGGGAAGGTCGGCGGTGAAGCGGCCGTCGCCGGTCACTAGGCTCTTGTCTTCGACGCGCCGGATGGAACGGCCCGTCCAGGCCGAGCTGATATCGGGCTTCACGCCGGCCTCAACCGCTCCGCCCGCGCCGCATCTCATGCGCCGTGGCGCGTACCGCCTTGACGATGTTCTGATAGCCGGTGCACCGGCAGAGATTGGACGAGAGCAGATCGAGGATCTCCTCGTCGCCGATATTCGGGTCCTGCTCGAGGGCGTTGACGGTAAGCATGAGGAAGCCGGGCGTGCAAAAGCCGCACTGGAGCGCATGATGCGCCATGAAAGCCTCCTGCACCGGATGGAGCTTCTCGCCCTCTGCAAGTCCCTCGACGGTGCGAATACGCCTGCCGTCCGCCTGCACGGCGAACATCAGGCAGGCACGCACCGCATCGTTGTCCACGATCACCGTGCAGGCGCCGCAAACCCCGTGCTCACAGCCGACGTGGGTTCCGGTCTGGCCGCACTCCTCGCGGATGGCATCGACCAGGGTTTTGCGCGGCTCGACGCGGACCGAATGGGGATGCCCGTTGATATGCAGCGTGATCTCGACCTTTTCGGCCGTTTGTTCCGGGCTTTCGGCCATTCCGGATGCTAGCGCGGATTGAGCGTGGGCGAAATCCGGGGCATCCCCGCTTCGCTCCACTAGGGCTGCGGATTGCGCATCCGAATTGACCGAAGTGTGATCTCCAACACACTCCCTCGCGGCAAAGCGCGGTACGTCTTTTCCCATGCCGCGGGGACCCGCGCAGCCACTGACGGGAGAGGACGATGACCAGCAGGCCAAAATCGAGGTTCGCAGCCGTAGGCGCGCTCGCCTGTGCGGTGACTATGGGAGTAATCGCCATCGCCTGGCAGGCGAAGGGGGCCGATCCGAGCCAGACGGCCCGGGCACAGAGCTCGTTTGCGTCATTCCTGGAGACGCACGCGAATGCGCATCTCGACAGCCTGCCGGTGCAGTAACCAGCTAGAGGTGCGCAGCACCAACGCCGCCATCCTGAGGCGCGAGCGAGCACGTATGTCGGGCCTGCCCGACATACGAACTTCAGTATGCGATCTCAGGTAAACCGAGTTCGCGTGAGCGAGCCTCGTTAGCCCAAGCAGTGCTGAAGCGCGGTGGGCATGTTGGCGGCACCGTGGGGTGCGCCAACATGCCCAGATCCGCAACCACAGGGGTAGCAACGTGTCAGGTCAGCCCTTTGTCACGACCGGAGGAGGGGCTTTGCCTTTGCCCATGCCTGCACAGCCGGAAACGCTGACCGCGACGAGCGTCGCAACCACAGCAAAAAGTAGCTTCTTCATTGGAGCCCCCATTGTGAGAGAGATGATTCTCGCCCTCCTTAACCATGCGGAGTAATACACCAATCACTACGCTTCTCTAGTGCAAGAAAGCCACACTCGCCGGAATTGGTGCGGCGTCCCGCCGGCCGTAGCGTCGCAGCCCGGAACGAGCGACCGGCTTCGTTCGCGTTGACAGCTCCTTCAGCGTCAAAGGCGGGAGCGAAACCGGGAAAGTTCGTTTCTGAATTTCGCCAGCGCTCAATCCGGGCTTCCCGGGTTATTTGATGCTGACGCCGGTGAGCTGCACCACCTTGGCGTATTTTGCTGCTTCCGCGCGGATGAAATCGCGAAACTCTTCCGGCGTGTTGCCGACCGGCTCGGCGGCTTGGGTGATAAGAATCTCCCGCACCCGAGGATCCTGCAAAACTTCTGTGCTCGCCTTGTAGAGCTGCTGCAGGATCGCGGGCGGCGTTCCGGTGCGCGCGAGGAGCCCGAACCAATTCGTGAAGTCGACCTCCCCGAAACCGGGGGTTTCCGCGAGCGCGGGAATGTCCGGAAAACGCGGCGAGCGCTGCCGGCTCGCGACCGCGATCGCCTTGAGAGCGTTCGACTCCAGAAAACCGACAACCGGCGGCATGCCCGAGATGGTCAGCTTCACCTGACCGGCGACCGCGTCGGCCACCGCAGGTCCGGCGCCGCGATACGGCACATGCAGCAAATGCGTCGACTGCACCTTGTTGATCAGCTCCCCCGTCAGATGGTGGCTGCTGCCGATCCCGGGACTCGAATAGTCGACCTGGCCCTTGCGGGCGAGCGCGACGAGCTCGGTTGCATTCGACGCGGCAAAGCTCGGATGCGCGGCGAGGATGAGCGGGGTCCAGGCGAGCAGCGTAATGGGAGTAAGATCGGTCAATGGATCGAAAGTAAGGTCCTTGAAGAGGTTCTGGTTGAGCGCCACCTCGGCCGGCGAGCCGACGAGCAGCGTATATCCATCGGGCTCCGCCTTCGCGACCGCCTGCGCTCCGACGCTTCCGCTGGCCCCTGCCCTGTTCTCCACCACGAAGCGCTGGCCGAGCTTGTCGCCCAGCTTTTGCGCCATCACGCGCGCGACGGTGTCGGTCCCGCCGCCGGCCGGGTAAGGTACGACAAGCTTGACCGGCCGCTCCGGCCATTTTTGCGCGATCCCGTCGGGCGCACCGAGGAGCGAAAGCGAAAGGCCGAGCGAAAGGACACGCAGAATGTGCATCATCCCTACTGTAGCCCGGATCATGAAAGCCGTTTTGCTCATTGTCATTACGGCTTTTACGGCCATGCCGGCCTGCGCGCAGGAGCGTGAGCACGGTCGAGCTCCGGTTGTGGGCGTCCCGGGCACCAAGCCAGGGATTTCGTCCGAGCCGGCCGCCGGAATACCCACGGGCACATCGCGCAAGGCCGCGGAGGAATTTGTTGCGCAGGTGGAGCGGGAGCTGCCCGCGCAGAACGAATATGGAAACCGCGTGGCCTGGATTGGCGCCAATTTCATCACCCCGGATACCGAGTGGCTCTCGGCGAAGGTTACTGCCGAGCTTGCCGCTTCCGCAGCTGCGCGCGCAAAGACAGCAGCACGATTCGACGGCACCGACGTCGATCCTCTCACCCGGCGCAAGCTCGAGCTCCTGAAACGGACACTCACATTGGCGCCGCCCGAAGAGGCGGGCGCCGCGCATGAGCTCGCGCGCCTGCAAGTGCGGCTGGAGATGACCTATTCGACGGGCAAGGTGGCGCATGAGGGCAAGCAAATTCCCCTCGATGACATCGAGGACATTTTGCGCGTCTCGCGCGATCCGGACGAGCTCAGGTCCCTGTGGGAGGGGTGGCACGCGGTCGCGATGCCGATGCGGCAATCCTATGCGCGCCTGGTGGAGCTTGCCAATTCAGGCGCGCGCGCACTCGGCTATCGCGACACGGGCGTGTTGTGGCGGTCCTGGTACGACATGCCCGCCGATGCGTTTTCGCGGACGATCGAGCGCCTGTGGCCGCAACTCGCGCCCATGTATCGCGAGCTCCACTGCTATGCCCGCGCGCGGCTGAACGAAACGTATGGCGACAGTGTGCAACCGCGCACGGGTCCCCTGCGGGCAGATCTTCTCGGCGATATGTGGGCCCAGCAATGGGGCAACGTCTACGACCTGCTCGCGCCGAAGCACGCCTCGCTGGGCTACGACCTGACGCAAGCGCTGGTGCGGCACGGCTACGATGCGCTGAAAGAGACGAAGGTTGCCGAGGCCTTCTACGTATCGCTCGGCTTTCCGGCGCTGCCGGAGTCCTTCTGGAGCCAATCGCTATTCGTGCGTCCACGGGACCGGGAGGTAGATTGTCATGCATCGGCCTGGAATATTGACGCGAAGGAGGACGTGCGCATGAAGGCGTGCCTGCGCGTGAACGCGGATGACTTCTACACCGTGCATCACGAGCTCGGCCACGTTTATTATGATCGCGCGTATCAGAACCAATCGGTCATATTCCAGGACGGAGCCAACGACGGGTTTCACGAAGCAATCGGCGACTTCATCGGGCTGAGCGCGCTGACCCCGGCCTACCTGCAGCAGCTGGGCCTGATCGACCGTGTGCCGGGAGATGAAGCCGACATTCCGTTCCTGTTGCGCATGGCGCTTGAGAAAATCGCGTTTCTGCCGTTCGGCTACGTCGTGGACAAATGGCGCTGGCAGGTCTTCTCGGGCGAGACGGCACCGGGCGATTACAACCGCGCATGGTGGGAGTTGCGGACGAAATATCAGGGCGTGATTCCGCCCGGGCCGCGACCACCTGGTGCTTTCGATCCCGGTGCGAAGGCGCACATCGCCGAGAGCGAGCCCTACATGCGCTACTTCCTCGCAACGATCTATCAATTCCAGTTCCATCGTGCGGCATGCCGCATGATGGGATGGCAGGGGGCGCTCAATCGCTGCTCGATTGCGGCCAATACTGCCGCAGGCGCCCGATTTCAGGAGATGCTGCGCCTTGGCCGGTCAAAGCCGTGGCCGGAAGCCCTCGCCACCTTCACCGGCGAGCGCGACATCGATGCAAGCGCAATCGGCGAATACTTTGCGCCGTTGTCACGCTGGCTCGTCGAGCAGAACCGGAGCGAGAGCTGTGGCTGGTGAGTCGCAACAGCTTGTATGATGGGTTGAGCGGAGCGAAACCCATCTGCCGCTAACAACGGCACATCGACTGCGGGTTTCGCTATCGCTCAACCCATCCTACCGATGTATCCGGGTGCGCTGTGGGCATGAAGCCGACCATCGTCGGCCAGCATGCCCACAGTCTCAGCACAGGAGTCAGCGGCGAGAGATCAGCCCTTCGTCACGACAGGCGCAGGAGCCTTGCCCTTGCCCTTGCCAATGCCAGCACAGCCAGCAACGCTCACAGCCACGAGAGTTGCGACCAACGCGATCAGTACCTTTTTCATCGGAGCCCCCAAGTTCGAGCCTCTGGTTAGAGGGGCGATCTAGCAACCAAATCCAATCCACCTCTAGTGCTTGGAAGCCACAGTGGACATTAAACAAGGAAATATGTTTGTCATTGCCGCATGAGGTATCCAAGATCCAAACCAACGCGGAGCAAGCTTCGCGCGAGATGCCTGGCTATGGCGGCCGCAATGGCCATGGCGGCGATGCAAATTTCGGCGGAGGAGCCGGACCAGGTTTTCGTTCAGGCCGTCAACTATCTCTTCACCGGCAGCATCAATCCGTCGACTGCCCCGGAGATAGTCGACGCAAAGTCCTGCATCATCCTCGTCGCCGAGCCAAAATTCAATCGTTACGCCCGGTATTATTTGAATCGCATCAAGCTCGATACGGCGCGGATCAGCAAAAAATATGCCGGCACGCAGGTCGTTTATGAATGGGAGGTCGAGAGTGACGACATTATCTTTGAATACCTCAAGCCGGACAAAAGGACCGTGGATTACGGCTTCCGCTCCGCGCATATCCCGCTGCCCGGAAATATCGCGCAAACAGAACGGGCGATCGCACTGATCTATTCGAAATATTGCAAGCAGGAAGCCCCGAGAGGTCCGTTCTGATCTTATGCAGCCCGCATGAGCGAAGCGATCTGCGCCATGCCGGTCTCGCTGACGCTCATCCGGGCATTATGCGCCGGCTTCCTTGACAAGCGTCGCCATCGATATCCTATAGACCCGGGGTCGCGGGGGGCCAGCCAGACATCAGGAGGAAGCGCGATGCCCATCCTTTCCAGTCGCCGAGAGTTTGTGCAAGCCTTGCTGGTGAGTTCGGCGGGCTCGCTTGCCACCACACATCGGGCAATCGCGGCGCCCACCAACATCGTCGCCTCGAGCTTTGCCGGCGTCTGGCAGGATGGGCTGAAAGCCGGGGTGATCCCTTGCTACAAGGCAAAGAACGGCGGAGACGTTTCCCTCGTCTTCGGCACCCCCAGCGATTTCGTTCAGAAGATCATGGCAACGCGGGACCGGCCGGCGATCGACGTCGTAATCGGTACCGACGCCGACGTTTTCCAGAATGTGCAACTTGGCATCATCGAGAAGCTCGATCCCGCCAAGGTGCCGAATGTTGCCGGGCTGGTTCCCATTTTCAGAGACCCTTACGAGGGCTGGGCGTTTGGGTATGACGGTGGACGCGACGGCCTTGCCGTCAATACGAAAAAGATAAAAGAGGTTCCGAAAAGCTGGACCGAGTTCACCGAGCAGGTGGCCAAGGGTCGCTACGGGCGCGCGGTGATGTATCCGCATCTGACCGCGACCGACGGGTATGCCACGACCTGGCTTATCAACCGCGAGCTCGGCGGCAACCTCAACAATCCGGAGCCCGTGATCAAGCGGCTGCGGGAAATGAAGCCCTACATAACCAAGTTCTGGACCAGCAATGCCGAGCCCGGCACCGCACTGACCAGCGGTGAAGTTGATATCGCGGCGTGGACCGATGGGAGAACTTTCGGCGTGCAATCCGCAGGGCATAAGGAGATCGAATTCTTTCTGCCCAGCCCGGGCAGCCCGATGCTGACCATTTGCTTCATGAAAGTGAAGAACGGCGCCGAATCCGGATGGGAATATCTGAACTGCGCCGCGGATGCGAAGAACCAGGCCGCATGGAATCAGTTTTTCCCGGGCTATTACATGAGCAGCGGTCAGATCGAGTATCCACCTGCATCGCGCGAGAAGCAGGATCCGACCTCCCTGGACAAGAGTTTCCGCAACTGGATCCTGCCGCCGTGGAAGGAGTTGGCGCGCGTACGCCCGGCGTGGATGGAGATGTGGACCAAGGAAATCGGCGCCTGACTTGTTAATCCCTCCCCGCCCAGCGGGAGGGTGGTCGAGCGAAGCGAGACCGGGTGGGGCGGTTGGCGTCTTCATGATTCTTTTCCTCATTCCCGTCCTCATCTTCCTGCTCGCATTCTTCGTGCTGCCGTTCGGAGTGATGCTCTACGAAAGCCTCTTCCTTTCCCCCCTGATCGCTCCTGAGAACGGCGGACCCACGCTCGCCAATTATGCCAAGCTGTTCGGTGATATTTTCTATTTCAAAGTTGTGTTGCAGACGCTCGCGCTCGGAGCGGTAGTAACACTCCTTGCCCTCGTTATCGCCTATCCGCTCGCCTATCTGCTCGCGCGCGCTCGCGCGCGGCAGCTGCTCATCTTTCTGATCATCTCACCGCTCGTGGTCAGCGTCGTCATCCGCTCCTACGGATGGATGGTGCTGCTCGGCCGCGCCGGCACGGTCAACACGCTGCTGCAGGCGTCGGGTATCACGGATGCGCCGCTCGCGCTGATGTACAACTGGTTCGGAGTAACGGTTGCGCTCACTCATGTCCTACTCCCCTACATGATCCTCACGCTGGCGAGCGTCATCGAGGGCATTCCAGAGAGTCTCGAGGATACTGCTGCCGTTCTCGGGGCCGGCGCCTGGGCGCGTTTTCGCTACGTGCTGCTCCCATTGAGTCTGGAAGGCGTGGGCGCGGGTGTCACACTGGTGTTCATGCTGGCGATCGGCAGCTTCGTGTCGGTTCTGCTGCTTGGCGGCAGCGAAACGCTGATTCTGCCGCTGCTCATCTATCAGCAGGTGACCCTGATCAACAATAACTTCGCGGCGGCGCTCGGAACTGCACTGCTCGTGATCTCGCTTGCGTTGCTCTACGTGCAGGCGCACGCCTTCCGTACACGGGGCGTTGCATGACGGCGACGCGCGCCGGGACCGTGTTGCTCCGCATCTACTGCGCGGCGGTGCTGCTGTTTCTGAGCCTACCCATCATCGTCGCGATCGGCGTGGCCTTTGGTGCTGACCGCATCGCGCGTTTTCCGCCGCAGGGATTCTCCCTGCAGTGGTTCGCGGCGGCGCTAACGGACCGCACCTTTATGAGCGCGCTCGCCACGAGCCTCGAGCTTGCGGTTCTAACCACGATCGGCACGATCGTGCTGGGATTGCCCGCGGCCGTTGCGCTGGGGAGGCGCGCGTTCGTCGGCGGCGGCGCGGTTGAAATATTTCTGCTTTCCCCGCTCACGCTGCCCGGTGTGCTGTTTGGGATTTCCATGCTGTTCTTTCTGGGTGCCACGCGCTGGGGACTGAGCTGGTCGGGAATCCTCGTGGCGCACATCGTAATAGCTGTGCCTTACCTCCTGCGAACTACTGTCGCGGTCTATCGCGGACTTGACCGCGGACTCGAGGAAGCCGCGCTGGTGCTCGGCGCAACTCCATGGCAGGCATTCCGCCACGTCACGCTTCCCTTGCTCAAGCCGGGCCTCGCCGCAGGCGGCCTGTTCGCCTTCCTCACCTCTTTCGACAATGTTCCGGTTTCCATTTTCCTTACCACCGCCCAGAACAACACGCTTCCCGTCACCATCATGAGCTATCTGGTGAACCAGGATTTTGACGCAACGGTGGGAGCGATTTCGGCACTTCAGGTCGCGATCGTGCTCGTGCTCCTTTATTTGCTCGACCGCATCTACGGGATTGGCCGATTGACCTCCATGGGCGCGTGATGGGCACGCGCCGCAGTGTGGCGGTCGAGCTGCGCGCGCTGCACAAGCGCTATGGCGGCGTGGTCGCGGTGCATGCGCTTGATCTGCGCGTCGAGCCGGGCCAGCTGTTATGCCTGCTTGGCCCCAGCGGGTGCGGCAAGACCACCACGCTGCGCGCAATAGCCGGCCTGCTGCAGCCGGACTCCGGCGAGATCCTGGTGGATGATCGCGTGGTGAACCAAATTCCGGCGCATCGCCGCGGCTTTGGTCTGGTGGCGCAGAACTACGCGTTGTTTCCGCACATGAGTGTCATCGAGAACGTCGCCTTCGGGCTGCGCATGCGCCGGATGCCCCGCGAGGAGACTCTTCAGCGCGCCCGCGAGGCACTGGCCATCGTTCAGCTTGCGCGCATGGAGGACCGCTATCCGCGCCAGCTCTCCGGCGGTCAGCAGCAACGGGTCGCGCTGGCGCGGTGCATCGTTGTCGAGCCCGGTGTGCTGCTCCTCGACGAGCCCTTGGGCGCGCTGGACAAGAAGCTGCGCGAGGCAATGCAGGTCGAGCTCAGATCGCTGCAGCGCCAGGTCGGCATCACCACGATCTTCGTGACCCACGATCAGGAGGAGGCGCTCACGCTCTCCGATCGCATCGCCGTCATGCACGAGGGCGTATTGCAGCAGGTGGGAACGCCGCAGGATATCTATGAGACGCCGCGCAACCGTTTCGTCGCCGACTTCATCGGAGTGTGCAACTTCCTCGATTGCATCGTGGCGGGACACACGCAACCGGGCGTGCTGATGCGCATGGAGGACGGCACTGCTATGGTCCCCTCCGGCGGCGCATCCATGCCGGTGCAAGGAACGCGCGCGACGCTCGCAGTGCGGCCGGAAAAGCTGATCGTCGAACCTTCGGATGTCACGCGCGAGCACGCCTTGGCCGCGCAGATCGAAGCCATGGTCTACGTGGGCACGGCCGTTCACATGCACCTGCGCACCGGAACAGGCGCACGGCTGGTAGCGTATCGGCAAAACACGACCGCGCTGCCGCCTTATTTGCATCCCGGGGCGCGCGTGCAGGTCTCATGGGACTCGACCGCCGCGCGGGTTGTGGAATAGCTGCTGACCTCGCCCGCGAAGCGGGGAGGTTGGCCCGAGCACAACGAGGGCCGGGTCGGGGGCAATACGAACATCAGGACATTTCTAACGTTCCCACATCGTCATTGTGGGGGGCCGCCTTTCGGCCTCGGCCGAGACGAACCCGAGATGTCAATAAATCGGCCATTTGCCCGGCACGCTCACGCCACTGCGCTTGAGGATCTGCTCCGCAAGCACCTGGCAACGGTCGAGCACCTCGTCCTCGTCCACCGTCAGCACCTTGCGATTTTCCATGATGAGCTTGCCGTCAATAAACACGGTCTCGACGCTGTCGCCAGCCGCCGAATAGACCAGGTTCTGCACTTCGCTGTAATTGGGATACCACTCTGGTTTGTGCATGTTGAGAATGATGATGTCGGCCTTCTTGCCGACCTCGAGCGAGCCGATCTCTTTCTCCATGCCGATCGCCCTGGCACCGTTGATCGTGGCCATCTCGATTGCGGTCTCGGCGCAGGAGGCACCCGCGTCGTTGCGATAATCCTTGGGCAGCGCCGCAGCGAGATACATGGTGCGGATCATGTCGCCGAAATTCGAGCAATCGGAAGCGTCTGTGCCGATGCCGACATTCACTCCATGGTCCAGCATTTCGGGGAAGCGCCCCTTCGAGGAAAGCTCGTAATTGAGTTTCAGCGTGGTCGTCGGGCAGTGGATCACGTTGGTTTTGGTTTGCGCCAAAAGCTTGATTTCCCAATCCACCACATGGACCATGTGCACAAATACGACGTTCGGCCCCATGACGCCGATCTTGTGCATGTGCGTGACCGGCCGATCGCCGGTGCGTGCGCGAGTGTCCGTCACCTCCTCGGTCATCGCAGCGAGATGCAGATTGAGCGTGGTGCCATGGTCGTCGGCCATACGCTTGCTTTCCGTATAAAGGCGATCGGTGCAGCGCCCGAGCCCCACCACATCGACACAGGCCCTGAGCAGGCCGCCGTTGTGGCCATCGCGGAATTGTTTCAGGAATTTCAGATTCTCGGAAAGACAGGTGTCGGTGTCCTCCATCAACATGGAGTGACCAAGGATCGCCTGATCGAATGACCGCCGTCCCATGAGTCCGCGCATGCCGATGTGGCTCAGACCCTCGATCACCGCGCGCGGATTGTACGAGCCGGCCTCCAGGAATGTCGTCGTGCCCGACTTGAGCGTCTCGAGCAGAATGGTAAGGCCGCCGTAGATCTCGTCCTCAGCGGTGAGGATGGTGGCGATGCGGCGATGTACGTAATCCGACCACAACCAGCCGCCGAGATCCTCGGGCGCAAGGCCGCGATGCATGGTGTGATAGAAATGCAGGTGCGAATTGACGAAGCCCGGCATGATCAAACGGCGGCGGCAGTCCATCACCTTCCTGGCATTGACCGAGCGCTCGAGCTCCGCGCGTTTTCCAATGGCTACGATTTTGGAGCCCTGGAACGCCACCGCCCCGTCGCGGAAAATGCGCCGCTCGCCGTCCACCGTGATCACGGTGCCGCCGGAGAGCATGGTGTCTGCCTCTAACGCCATCTACAAGTATCCTTTCATCTGTCAGCCGCTCGTCCCCGCGAAACGCGGGGAACCAGTTTTAGCTGGATTCCCGCATCCGCGGGAATGAGCGCAAGAGTGAATTGAGGGATTGAATCATAGCGTCACGCGGCGGCCCGTGTTTGCCGCCTCGATTACCGCGTCAAACGCGCCGATGGTGTCGAGCATCTGCGCAGGCGCGATCGGAAATGCCGTTCCGGTCGCTATCGCAGCGGCAAAAGCCTCGACTGCGCCGAACAATGCATCGACATTGGGGAATTCACGCAGCTCGGGGCGCTGCCCCATGCGTGCGACGCAGACGCGGTCTTCACCCTGCGCCTCAACCCAGCCGTTGGCCCCGAACGCCTGCACGCGCCAGTACATCGGCCCGGCGCGTACCGTGCCCATTGTGCCGGTCGGGCCTGAGGCGAACTGCAGCAACACGGCGATCGTGTCGCGCGGATCGGGCGGCGGCTTGAGCGCAAAGACCCGCACGTCAACGGATGCGACGCGCCCGGCGAGATTGACGAATGCATCGAGCACATGCAGGCCCGCGCCCGTCATGCCAAGCCCGGGCGATTCCGCGGGATCGTCGCGCCAACCCCCGCCCACAACGCGCGTGCTGTGCTCGTTGCAATAATGACCCTCGAGATGGAGCAGCTCGCCAATCTCGCCGCTGCGCACGATACGCTCGAGCTCGCGCATCGACGAGAACCAGCGCTTGTTCAGTCCGGTTGCGAGGACCACGTTCGCGCGGCTGCACGCCGTAACGATCCGCTCGGCCTCGTTTCGTCGCAGCGCGAGCGGCTTCTCGCACCAGAGGTGCTTTCCGGCGTGCGCCACAGCGAGCGCCTGCGGCACATGCAGCGAGTGCGGCGTGGCGAGGAATACAACCGCGACGTCAGGATCTGCCAGAGCTGTCTCAAGTTCAGCGGACAGCCGGAACCGGTGCTTCGCGGCAAAATCCGCGACGCTTTCGGGCTCCTTGCTCACCCCGTGCACGAAGCGAATCAAGGAGCTGCGGCCCTGCACCGCCTCAACGAGCGACTTTCCCCAGCGCCCCAGTCCGATGACCGCGGCGTTGATCACGTGCACCTTCGTCTTTGACAGTGGAACCGCATGCGCTACGCAGCACGGCCACAGTAGCGCGCGGTTCTTACCGCAAGCGAGAGCAAGGCTTCGTCGCCCCCAGGCCAGCCGATGAATGAGAGGCCGACCGGAGTACCGGCGACCGCGCCGATTGGGAGCGAGACCTGCGGCAGTCCGCCGAGTCCCGCGATGCAGGTGAGCCGCATGGCCCGCACGCGGAATGATTCCAGATCGTCGGACGAGCTCTCGATCATTGGAGCAATGCAGGGTGCCGTAGGAAGCGCAAGCACCGTGCCGGGTCGCGCCACAGCGTGGATATGCGCGCGCGCCTGGGCATGGTTTTCGCGAGCCTTGTTCACGTCCGCGGTTTTGACGGCGGCGGCAAATTGCATGCGCTCGCGAATGCCCGGCCCCATGCGCGGCTGATGCTTCTCGATGAAGGACCCGAAGGTTTGCCAGACCTCGCTTGCTTGAATAACCCGGAAAATCTCGCGCCAGGGATCGAGTCCATTGGGAGCGATGCGCCCGTTCCTCGGCTTCGGCAGATCGCGTGCCATGTCGTCGAGCGCACTTCGCAACAGAGCTGCAACCTCCGCATCCGCTTCAGCGAAGGCATCGTCGAGAATGATGAGCTCGTTTAGCGGCGCCTCTATACCTTGATTTTCCAGGAGCACAGTGCCGACGCGCTGAAAGACGCCGGGGCCGTTTGCAAACCATCCCGGCACATCAAAGGAAGGCGCCATGGGCATGACGCCTGCGAGGCTGACACGACTCAGCGTCGGGCGGATGCCGAATATTCCGCAGAAGGCGGCCGGCACACGTACTGAGCCACCGGTATCGCTGCCGAGCGCAAAGTCGCCCGCGCCTGACGCGGTGGCCGAAGCCGATCCGCTCGACGACCCGCCGGGCAAGCGGCCTGGGGCGCGCGGATTGAGCGGTGTGCCGTAATGCGCATTCACGCCCGCGAGGCTGAAGAAGAATTCGTCGCAAACCGTCTTGCCGATGATCGTGGCGCCCCCATCGAGCAACTGCTCGATGGCTGCTGCATTCGCGCTCGCCGGTGCCTGCACGCGCAACCAGTCCGGATTGCCGCCGCCGGTGCGCGTACCCGCAACGTCGTACATGTCCTTCACCGCGGCCCGCAATCCGGCGAGCGGCCCATTCGTTTTACCCACGAGCGGTTTTGGCAAATCGTGGGGCACGAAGGCCGAGCGCGCAGACGCGATGAGTTGCTCGTTCACTGACGGCTGCTCCTGCGCCAAGTCACGCGGGTGTCCTCATTATAACACGTTGATTTTACTGGCGACCCCCAATTGAACCAGAGATCTCAGCGTTGCTGCAGTGTCTGTAGTCGCCGCTGCGATGAAGTGAAAAGAGCCCCTGTTTTCCCAGATGTATAAATCACCTTTGATGGTTCCCTTCGGAACCCGCCAACAGCTCACCGTGCAAATGGCACTAAATCGGCTTCTGTACGTTGAAACAGCAGTGAGTAGTAGGAGCGGTCAGCCGCTAATTGAAGGAGGCAAGGGAAAATGGAAACAACAGTAGACCAAAAACGCGAGACAGCCTCGCTCATCGGCAGTGACAAGGTCGAGGGAACGGCTGTTTACGGTCCCAACGACCGCAAGATCGGAACCGTGCAGCGAGTGATGATCGACAAGATAAGCGGCAAAGTGGCGTACGCGGTTGTGTCGTTTGGTGGCTTTTTGGGAATGGGCGAAGAGTACTATCCGATGCCCTGGCCTAAGCTTAATTACGACACCTCGTTGGGCGGCTATCGGGTTAATATCACCGAGGACCAGCTGAAAGGCGCGCCTAAATTCACTCGTAGCACCGATTGGAATTGGTCTGACCGCTCGCGTGACAAGAAGGTGTATGACTACTACAATATACCTTTGTGGTACGGTGGGTCGGAGGGCCGTGCGCACACCGTGCCTGATCCAGAGACGCGCGGGATCTGACACGCATACCTCCGCGGTCTGACCAAACACGCGCGTCGAGAGGAGCGGTGCGGCGTGCCAATGACCGGCCCGCTGCTCCTCTCACTTTACCGCTAAGGTCTTTCGACAACTTGCTCAACTTCGGTCCGCGGCGGAGTGTGAGCCGGCGAAGTTCGTGATTCCCGCGCGATACAAGCGATCAGGGCCGCCACGACGCAAGCTCGATCAGGGCCTTGATACCGGTTGGCGTCCTGCTAGTGCTGCTGCGCGAGATACCAGTCGAGGATCTTGGCTCCGTCCCACACGGCGACGCCATCGCTGCCCAGAATATGCTCGAACGTGCGCCGCACGTGCGCGATGCGGTGAGGCACGCCAGACAGGTACGGGTGGCACGCAATGGCCATGATCTTCGCGCGCTCCGCCGCCTCCTCGTAGAGACATTCGAAATGATCCAGCGTGCGGCGGTAGATCATGTCGGACGGATGGTGCTGCAGCGCCATCAACACGATATCGTGCAGCTCGAAATTGTAGGGCAGCGCAACGATGGGCCGGCGGGCCGTCTTCAATGTCACCGGCTCGTCGTCGAGCACCCAATCACCGATATATTGGACGCCGGCCTCGGCCAGGTAATCGAGAGTCTCATAGGTTTCGGTGAGCCCCGGACCGAACCAGCCGCGCGGCCGCTTGCCTGAGAACTTTTCGATAATGCCCATGGCTTTCATGATGATCGCTCGTTGATCATCCACCTTGTGCATGGGTAGCTGGTCATAGCTGTGGGCGCTGAGCTCCCAGCCTTGCTCGATGCACGCTTTGACCACTTCCGGGTATGTCTCGCAGACACGCGCGTTCAAAGTCACCGTCGGCGTGGCGCCCAGCTCCGCAAACATTTTCCGCAGCCGCCAGAATCCGACGCGCATGCCGTATTCGTGCCAGCTCCAGTTCGGGAAATCGGGAAGCTGCGGCTCGCCTTGCGGCGGGGAGATGACCGTGCGCGCCATCGGGCGCGAGATGTCCCAGTCCTCGAGCGCCATGACTGGCCAGACGACCAGCCGGACATCATCAGGAAATTTGAGCGGCGCTCGTTTCACGATGGGTGAAAATGGCAAGCGATCCCGCGGCTGCATGATTGACGTGCCTATGCTGCCCACGCCATTTCAGTTCGGAGACGCTCGTATTCGGCGCGCACGGTGTCCTGGCCGTAAATTCTCTCCAGGCGCCGCACCAGGAAATGCGCCTGCGCCACGTCCTGAAAGTGATGCATGAACGCGTAGTTCACTGCCGCCCCGCCAAGCGCGCCGATCAGGGGCAGCGCCTGTGCCGCGAGCTTCTGGCTCACCACAATTCCGAAGCGCGATGCGACCTGCGCAATAAAGCGCACAAGCACGGGAGCGCCTTCCGCCAGGATTCCGCGTTCCGCGACAAATCGCGCGGCTTCAGTGAGCGTTTTTGCGAGCATGCCGCGCACGGCAAAATATCCCGCTTCTGGCCCCTCGCCCCCCAATGCGAACACCTGGAGCGCGGCCAGCGCGGTTTCCGCGCTGTGGAGATCTTCGCCCTCGCCGCGCGCCACGTCGAGAATCCCTCGCAACATGAGAATGGTCGAGACCGGAAGCTCGAGCGGAAGCGCGACCAGACCGAATCCGCCGCCGAGCGCGCCCGAGCCTGCGACCAACGCCTTATGCAGCCAGGGCGAGCCGATACGATAATCGTTGCGCATCGAGCGCAACGCCGCGGCCAGCGCGGCGTTCAATGCCCGTGTGGTCGCCTTCGCAATGGTCTCCGACGCTCCCGCCGGCAGCGTCCGCCGCATCAATTCCACCGGCTTGCCGGCCAGATTGCTCAAACGCGCCGCAAAGCTCGGATGCTCCAGCGCCGCAACCGCGCGCCGCAGGGCTGCCAATTCCTCAAGCGTCATGTCGCGTTGATACCGATTTATCGCGAAAATGTAAGTGGGCACGGTCGCATGCTGGTGGATCGTTCGAGAGCGCCCTGGATGGCGCGTGTTTTGACGATCACATGCCGCGGCTGCGATGCCGTGGATAGCAGTGGGTCGGGTGGGTCGTGGCTCGGAAACTCCCCCCGCGAGCGGACGCATCGTCGGCGCCCACGCCCGCCATCTGGATGGAAAGCCGCTCAGGTATAGCTGCTTGCCAATAGCTCGCGGACGCCTTGTTCACGGAGCACTTCCTCAAAGTAGGAGATGGTTCTGCGCAGCCCGTCCCTGAGCGGCGTTGTCGGTTGCCACCCCAACAGCTCCTCTGCCTTGGAAATGTCCGGGCGGCGCTGACATGGGTCATCCTCCGGCCTCGGCCGGTGCACAAGGCGTGATTTCGACGCGGTGAGATCGAGCACGATATGCGCGAGCTCCAGTATCGTGAATTCCTGCGGATTGCCGAGATTAATAGGTCCCGTGACAGCGTCCTTGCTCTGCATCAGCCGAACGAGACCGTCGATGAGGTCGTCCACATAGCAGAACGCGCGGGTCTGCAGGCCGTCTCCATGCAAGGTGAGATCGCGCCCGAGCAGCGCCTGGACCACGAAGTTGGACACCACGCGCCCATCATTGGGGTGCATGCGCGGGCCGTAAGTGTTGAAGATGCGCGCTACCTTGATGCGCAGTTGATGCTGGCGCCAGTAGTCAAAGAACAATGTCTCGGCACAGCGCTTGCCCTCATCATAACAGGAACGCACGCCGACGGGATTGACCCGACCCCAGTATTCCTCGGTTTGCGGCTGCACGTCCGGATCGCCATACACCTCGGACGTGGAAGCCTGCAGGATCCGTGCGCGCAGCCGCTTTGCGAGCCCCAGCATGTTGATTGCTCCATGCACGCTGGTCTTCGTCGTCTGCACGGGGTCGTGCTGGTAATGCACCGGAGATGCGGGACAGGCGAGATTGTAGATCTGGTCGACCTCGACATACAGCGGGAACGTCACGTCGTGACGCAACAGCTCGAAACGTTTGTCGTCGCGCAAGTGCTCGATATTCCCGCGGGCGCCGGTAAAGAAGTTATCGACACAGAGTACATTGGCATCTTCGCCAAGCAGCCGTTCGCAAAGGTGTGAACCAAGAAAGCCGGAGCCGCCAGTGATCAGCACACGTTTCTGAAGATGCATGGGCACGTATTCCGTTAAGGGCGAAATGCGGTCTGTGCAGATCGCCATCGCACGACAGGCGTCCGCGTGATTAAACGCATATTGCGGATGCGCTGCAGCCTCTCGCTTGTAAGGAGGTCGAATATGCAAGCCGATAATCCAATTGCCAGGCAGCCATGAAAGTACGAGCCCGCGCGGATAAAATGAGCGAAGAAAGCGAACTGAAACGCCAGGAAAACCAGGCTTTCGAACGACTTGGGGCGTGATGCCGCATTAAAAAACCTGATGAAAGATGCGACGGCGAATACAATAAACAAGAATCCCATTTCGCAAATGCCTTTGAAAAGGATGGATGAGCCGTCCTGCGAGTTCAGATAAAACACAATATCCGCCAGATAGGACACCGGCGCGTAGGGCGCCAGAATCGCCATATTGAGGAAGGCAACACCGAGCGGAAAATTACGCAGCGAATATTCGGCCATCTGTTTTCCCTTCTCAAACAGAAGGGATGAAAGATTTTGCTCTCCCAAGGGATCATATGCGTTTGCAGACAGCACGCCAAAGACCCGGTCGGAGATCTCCGGGACCAGGAGAATTGCAATGGCGACAGCCGATCCAAGCGCAACTACACCCGCCAGCCCGCCAATTTTCATGCGCAATGCATTGGCCGAGAAGGAGATGCAGGCAGCGAGCGCAGTGATACCGATGAGGGTGGCGGATGGGCACAACAGGGCCACGACACCGATGAGGGCGATGTACCACGCTCCGACATGGCGCCTCAGCGCAGCAAATCCGAAGAAAAGCATGAAAACGAAGGGAGCAAGCGCCATACCAAGGTGGGAGGGCTCGGTGAAAATTCCGCTGAATGCGGGAATCGGCAAAACGTAATTTTGATAGATCGGCTGATGGAGGGCAGCCAAGGTGAGAAAAATCTCGAGGGCTGCACCCCCGGCCATAATCAGTATTATGAGGCGAACCCAATTGCCCAGCTGGCTGGCCGAGAGATCTCCCAATTGTTTCAGTGAAAAATAGGCGGTCGACATCACGCAAGAAAATGCCATCAGACCTAAGATACCCTTTGAAGTAAACTCAAAATCTGTCTGCACAGACTTGAGAACCTCATAGCCGCCAAGAACGAGCAACAGCAAAAAACCACAGAGCATCGCTCGTAGTGGCAGGAATACATACATCACAGCGGTAAATACGACGTAGAACGGTATGCGCTCGAAATCACCGAACGGAACGGCGTACTGAGATGTCAACCAGATGCTTGCGAGATAAGCTGTAGATATTTTATGCCGGACGCTGAGCTTCGACTCAGGTACGGCTTCGACGCTTGCCAGTTGCCCGCGAACAAGGAGTTTCTGTGGCTTCGACAAGCGCTAACTCATCTATCAAACAAGTGGGGCACCGACAGCCGTCTATCGTTCCGGCGCGACCGAAACATGAAGCTGGACGAGACCACTCCAGCGCTAACGCGCTGATCTGTGTTTGATGGCCCCCGCCCGAACTACCCTTTCCCCTGCTCAAAAATAGCTGCGAATCGGGCTAAAGGAAGGCCAGTAACGACACGCATCAAATACAGCTTGCTCTCCTTCAGGTGCGCTGCAGCATCTGCTACGGAAAGCACGCAATTGCTAACTGGTAGTTTGGCTGGATCCTTGTCCTCAATTGGCATCTCGATAAAATCGACGGCGTTGCAGAAAGGAATATGAGGTGAAGTCGAACGCTGAATGGCAGGAGTGGGGCAGAGTTGATCCGCTGTACGGCGTCGCCGCATGGGCGGGGCGCGACAAAGGCGGACCGAATCCATGGACGGATCAGGAATTCTATGCACTTGGTGAGGACTGGCTTGATTTCATCCAACACTGGAAATCTTACGGACTCGAATTAGGGAAGCTTGTTTGAGATCGGATGTGGAGCGGGGCGCATTACCGCTCGTGCAGCTGGTGACTTTCGTCACGTGCTTGCTCTTGACGTATCCGATGCGGTTCTCGACTACGCTAAAACTCGCATCGCGCGTACAAATATTGAATGGAAACTCACGAATGGCCAGACCATCCCAGCACCAGACGCATCGATTGATGCAGCCTTCTCCTGTCATGTGTTCCAGCACTTTTACAGTATTGCCGACCAAATCATCTGGTTCACGGAAATAAATCGCGTGCTTAAGACGGGCGGCACCATGATGGTGCATATACCTTTACATGCATTTCCGAAATCAAGCAGATCATTCAGTCGCTTTGCGACTATCGCCTATCGTACGTATGCCGCTTTCAACGGCTTCAAGGCCTCTGTCCGTCGTTATATTTCACCATCGTCGCTGTACATGCATGGCATTTCGCACGATGCCTTCGCTATCCACGAGGAGCTTCAGAGGATCGGATTCTCAAGAATTGAGTTCATCACGTTCTCCGTGCGCGCCAGCGGCGGCCTCCACACCTGCGCGCTGGCCGAAAAATCAAGCAAGAGCTTACCTCCACCGCGCTAACGGATTCTCGAAGACCCGACCTGTCGTCAGACTGCCAGTGTCGCCTGCGCGCCAGGCTGGCGCAGCGGATGCTCGAGAGCGAAGGCTTCGATCTGCATGCAAGCATCGAAAATGCGCCGCGCGGTCGGATATGGATCGGGCTCGCAATTGCACAGCATTTTCGCGCTGGTGAGATGTGCGACCAGACAGATGTCGGCGATACCGGGCCGGTCGCCGCAGCAGAACCGTCCGGTGCGCGGGTCGCGCGCGAGCACATTCTCGATCGCGCGACTGCCCGCCACGAGCCAGTGCTGCAGCCATTTCAGGCGGGAGAGCTCGTCCAAGCCAAGCTCCTCGTGCAGATACTTGCGCACCCGCGGGACGACAAAGGGGTGCGCGTCGGCCGCCAACATTTGCGCGAGCGCGCGCACATGCGCGCGTGCCCGAATATCGGCCGGCAGCAACGGCGGCTGCGGATAGCTCTCGTCAAGATATTCGATGATCGCGAGCGACTGCATCAGCGGCGGGCCCTTTCCATCGATCAGCGTCGGCACCACCATCTCCGGATTAAGGGTGCTGTAGCCTTCATTGAACTGATCGCCCTTCAACAGATCGAGCGGCACGTTCTCGGCGGCAAGTCCCTTGAGCCGGAGCGCGATGCGCACCCGAAATGAAGCTTGCGAGCGCCAGTAGGTGTAGAGCTTCATCACGCGCGCAAATGCTCAATAGGCCTTGCGATCGAACAGCAAAGTTGCAGCGGTGCGCATGATTATCGTGAGATCGAGCCAAATCGACCAGTTCTGGATGTAGTAGAGATCGTGGTCGACTCGCGCCTTGATCTGCTCGACCGAATTTGCCTCCGCACGCAGTCCGTTCACCTGCGCCCAGCCGGTAATACCCGTCTTCACTCGATGTCGCGAGGCGTAATACTCAACGACCTCATTGAGCGCTTTGCCTTCTGCGCTCATGCGCAACGGATGCGGACGCGGTCCCACGAGCGACATCGAGCCTTTGAGCACATTGAAGAGCTGCGGGATCTCATTCAACGCCAATACTTTCAAATAGTTGGCTGCAAAACTCGCGCTAACGACACTCAATCGGATCAAAGGCTTACCGACGGTCTGCAAAACCGTTGCAGCGCGCATAACGACTACTCCCGCGATGACAAAGATTGAAAGGGCCGCACCTGGTTCCCTCCCGGCACGGCCCTTCAATTTAGTAGCGTATCGATTTGAGTTTTCTTCCACCTGCTAAGTCAGAAGGAAATCAACCGATGCAGGAATACATAACTTCTAAGATTGGTAATTGCAATAAGTTTATTGAGCCCGTTCCCCCATCTTCAGCGTTGATATTAGGGACAAGGGTTGATGTTCGACGGGCTTTCAGTAGCGGGTGCCAGAGCTGTGGCGGCCACACGGCCACACTAGAGCCGGGGAAAGCGAACAACTTAGCCCTGATCCGCTGCGTGTGCGGACAGTTCCGGGGATGGCTTGCAAAAGCAACCGGTCATTGGCTGGCCAGAGAGATCGCCGCTAACGGTCGCCCCGATTTAGCCGACATTCACAACGGCCGGGTGGTGTCATGAGGCCGATTGATACCGCCCTGAGGCTTGCCCGGAGGGGTCATGCAGTTTTCCCCTGCGGCGAAGACAAACGGCCACTTACTCCCAGGGGGTTTAAAGACGCCACCACCGACCCGGATATTATTCGCAATTGGTGGAATGCTGCACCTACTGCCTTAGTCGGAGCACCGACCGGTCATCGGTTTGTCGTGCTCGATATAGATTGCGCCAAGCACGTTGAAGCAGCGCAATGGTACGGTAGGGCGAACTTGCCGCTGACGCGTACCCACGTCACGCGGTCTGGTGGGCGACATTTACTGTTCAAGCCCCATCCCGACATCACCAATAGCGCTGGCAAGATCTGCGCTGGCGTCGATACCAGAGGCGAGGGCGGCTACATCATTTGGTGGCCCGCTCATGGCTACAATGTCATGCATGGGGGCGGGTTAGCAGATGTTCCGGCCTGGTTATTGGCCGCGCTAGAGAGAAAACGTTCTGCAGAAATAATTCAGTTTCGCTCTCGCCCAAGAACCTCAGGGTCGGCACAACAGAAACTCGACGGCATCATCCGCGCCATTGCCAGCGCGAGAGAAGGTGCGCGTAATTCATTAACGTTCTGGGGTGCTTGTCGGCTCGCTGAAATGGTGACAGAGGGCACCATCAGCCGCGCAGATGCAATTGCGATTGCCGTAGAGGCTGCTTCACGTAATGGATTAACTCAAACCGAAGCTTTGAGAACCGCCCAAAGCGCATTTCAGGTGCGCTCATGAGCAACGTCATAAGCCTTGTTGACCGGGCTCTTGAAACAAATCCACTTACCGAAGATGCGCTAGCCCTGCGATTCTCAGAACGGCATAAAGACAATCTTCGTTATGTCGCATTAAAGGGACAATGGCTTAGGTGGGACAAAGTATGCTGGAGGCCGGAACTAACATGTCTTGCCTTCGACCTTATACGCGACAGTTGCCGCGAAGATGCCCAGACATACGGGAACGGTAAGCCCTGTCAAACAATCTATTCTGCAAAAACCGTAGCAGCAGTAGAGCGCATGGCAAGGGCAGACCGACGGCAGGCGGCTACACTGGAACAGTTTGACTCTAACGAGTGGCTTATTACTACGCTGCCCGGAGGAGATTCGATGCCAGCACAAACAATCGACCTACGAACAGGCGGCGGGAAAGCCCCGTGCCCAAACGATTACATAACGAAAACTACGGCTTGTGCGATTGCGCCTCCGGGTACACCCCATCCGATATGGTCTTCGTTCCTTGAGCGCGTCACCGCTGGCGATACTGAGCTGCAGGGATTCTTGCAGCGATATATTGGCTATTGCCTAACCGGCACCGTCAACGAGCATGTGTTCGTATTTGCTTACGGGACAGGAGCGAACGGCAAATCGACGTTCATGAATACAATCCTAAAAATTTTCGGTGACTACGGCACGGTTGCCGATGTGGGAACGTTCATTGCGTCGAACCAGGACCGACACCCAACTGACCTTGCAAAGCTCCACAATGTTCGTTTCGCCGTTGCTCAGGAAACCCAGCGGGGACGGAAATGGGACGAAGCCAAAATAAAGAGCTTAACAGGCGGTGATAAGCAAACAGCACGGTTTATGCGTCAGGACTTTTTCGACTTTGTCCCCATTTGCAAGCTGTTCATCAGCGGCAACCATAAGCCCCGACTCGAAAACGTAGACGAGGCTATCCGGCGGCGGTTCAACCTGGTGCCGTTCGTGGTGCAAATCCCTCCAGAGGAGCGTGACCCCGACCTTCCGGAAAAGCTCAAATCCGAATGGCCAGCAATCCTGCGGTGGGCAGTAGATGGCTGCGGCCTTTGGCGCAAGATGGGGCTCAAACCACCCCGGAGCGTTACCGAAGCTACTAAGGCGTACCTCGAAGACCAAGACCTGGTCCAACAGTGGGTCGAGGAGTGCACCCAAGACGGGGGCATGTACGCGTCCACCTTGGTCAAGGAACTGTATGCCTCATGGCGGCAGTGGTGCGACGAGAAGGGCCTCATGCCAGGGAGCGCCACCCAACTGTCTGATGCCCTCGCAGACCGAGGGTACGAGCGGATACGGATGCACGGCGGCAAGAGGGGATTTAGCCGCCTGCAGACCAAGCAAGGGGGGTACGGTGACACACGGTGACACCATTTCCATAATCGGACGTATGCGTATTTTGGCCTATACGTACTATTACAGTTTGAGTGTCACCCGCTGTCACCGTGGGGAGCTAGCAGGCAGGCCGCCTCTCGAGCTCGCTTGCCCCCGCCCCACGCACAACGGCATAGTCGCGCTCGTCAGCGCTTTCCCCAGCAGTGGGCAAATGCGCGTTCACAGCGTCTTGTACATTTGTTTTCGCCCTGGCCTGGACACCCGCCGTAACAGTCTGCGTAATTGTTGAGGCACTGCTGCTGCGTCTGCTGCTTCGGTTTCGCCGCTGCGGCGCTTAGGCCACCGGCGAAGATAAGCATAGCTGAGATCAAAACTGCAGGCAGGCAAATGGTCAATCCGGCGGATTTGTGCATTGGAATCTCCTGTCGTGAACGCATCAGACCGTACCTCGCGACGGACCGAATGAAAACAGTGTCGATGGGTGGCCCCGCCGCTGCGGCCGCGCCGGCGCTCTCTCTAACCAATGCCCGCCCCAGATAATCGCTCAAACCTACGTCCTGGCTCGCCAGAGCACCGAGAGGGCCGACTACAGCGCCTTACGCGGCGAATGCTGATTGCCGCAGGCTCTACGCCGGTCACGACCACCATGATTGTTCAGAATGCCTATCAGGCACCGATACCTGCTTGGCGCTGGAGTTACGTGTGCAAGGCTGCACGCAAGTGGGCAGAACCTGTTGAGCCCCGCACTCGCCCGCTGCTCTGGAAGCTCAAGAAGCCGATTGACTGACTGTTTCACTTCTGGCGAATTGTAACAGTTTGGGCTGAGCGCAGGGCCAAAGTTGTGGAAAATCTGCTATCGTTCGAGGAAGCTCCAACCCCAGTAAATGTAACAGTGGCGAAACGTAAGCGTAGACCGAGGGAATATCTGACCGAACGCGAGCTGGAAAAGCTCATGGACTCGGCCAGGAGCAACCGTTGGGGCCACAGGGACGCTACAGCCATCCTGCTGGCCTACAGACACGGTTTAAGGGCCTCTGAACTCGTAGCCCTGAGATGGGACGATATCGACCTGACTACGGGCCGCCTGCACGTCCGCAGGAGCAAGAAAGGGACTGCCAGCGTCCATCCTATAGGAGCCAAGGAAACTCGAGCTCTGAGGAAGCTACAGCGCGAGGCTTCGGTATCAAGCCCTTACGTGTTCGTCAGTGAGCGTGGCGCTCCGTTAAGCGTAGCTGGTTATCAGAGGATGGTCGCCAGAGCCGGAGAAGCCGCTGGATTTGGCTTTTTGGTCCACAGCCACATGTTGCGCCATTCCTGCGGCTACAAGCTGGCCAATGACGGCCAGGACACTAGAGCTATTCAGCACTATCTCGGCTACCGTTCCATTGCTTCGACTGTGAGATACACGGCTCTCGCGCCGGACAGGTTCAAGAGCTTCTGGAAGGATTAAAACGGTTAGTGGCGTTTGCGTCCCAACAATCAGGAGAGCAAATGCTCAAGACCAAATCATTGGCGAGAATTATTGAAGCTGGCCTACTAGAGCCCGAGAAGAAGCCCTACCAAGCGCCCCGGTGCAGGACATGCGGCAGGTCCGTGCCCAAGGGCTGTTTCTGTTCAGAACGCTGCCGTGAAGGCTATGACCGGGGCTGGACGTGGGATGAAGCCAGGGAGAAGAACTTAAAGTATTTAACCCCGCCTATTGCTTCTTGCAGGCTGATTGCCGGACGCCCAGAAGACTCTATCGGGTCCAATCCCTATCAGGCCATCGTAGACCATGATGAGCAAACCCGGAGGAAAATCGAAAAGCGCAAAATGAGGCGAAATAAACTCATTAAATCAATGGCTTCTAACCCCCCAAATTTATGAATAGGGTAGGGCGCCATTTCTGAGTTTTGGCAATG
>JBKPOZ010000271.1:0-4723 GCA_046733355.1 Pseudomonadota bacterium
TCCTCGAGCACACGCCCCTGTGCGTCGGGCATGCTGAACCCGAGGATGTGCGCGACCGTAGGCGCGATATCGACGTTCGCGCTCGGCAGCGGATCGCGCAGCCCTGGTTTAAAATGCGGCCCGTACGCCATGAGGGAAATCTGCACATCGGTCGGCGAGAAGCTGCCATGATCGCCCCGGCGATTGACCGAGCTCGCGTAGCTCAGTCCCAGCTTGCCCGCCACGGCCTTGGTCTCGTCGTAGCTGAAGCTGACGATGATGTCGGGTGCCCGGCCGGTGTTCTCGGCTTTGATCAAGCTCGTGGGCAGCGTACCGGCGATTTCGCCGTACCGGTCGCTGACAAAGATTGCGCCGAACTGGAGCCGGCTCTGGAGCCTCGCCACCGCGGCCCTAACCGTTTCGGCGTTATGGTCGGGGACGAACAGATAATCGCTCCCGGCGTTCGCCGCGACGACAATCGCGCCAGCCGGGATGGGCTTCGGGACCACATAGCCGGGCGACGTGTACTTTTGCGCGCGACCGCACACTTCGCCGTCACGGTCGTCCTTGACCGGATAAAGATGCGTGCCGTCGCCCCTGATGCCGGAAAGGGTCGGAATGTTGCGGCAGCCAGCGCCATCATAGGCTTTCAAGCCATCGTGGGTCAGCAGCTCGGCCGTGCGCACGAAGCCGGACACCGCGTAGCCGTGCGGATCGGGCGCGCCGACGGCGCGATCGGTGATCGCGCGCAGCGGATAATGCGAAACGTCGCCCGAAATGGTGCTGTGGTTGTGATCCTGGGTGATGATGATGTCGGTCGAGCTTTCCCAACCCAGCTCGCGCAGCTTCGCCACGATGCGGCCGAGAATCTCATCATTCATCCGCGTCGCGTCGATCGAGTTGTAGGTGCCTGGCCCGTAAGCGTGGCTCGTGGCATCCGGTTCCTTTGACCAGAAGATCGTGAGAACCGGCTTCTTGTTCGGCAGAATGTAGTTCACGAACACGTCAGTCAGGTATGTAAAGCCGCGCCGGGACAGCGCACCGCTGCGGTCGAGCGGATCGCCGGTGTGTCCGTCCTTGAGCCGTGCAATGGGGATGGGCGCGGTCGGATCGCCGTTATCGTTCGCGAGCGTCAATGCACCCGCCTCGTAAGCATTTACGGTGTTGCGCGGTAGCGCATAGCCGGCTTGCTGCAGCTCCTTGGCGAAACCGAGTGGCATCGCCGCGTCTTCATCGAGGATGATGCCACCGCGCATGTAGTCTTGGATAAAGGCGGCGCCGAACTTGCCGACCGCCGCCGTAGTCAGCCCTTTGGCCTGCGCCGCCTGCAGCATGGTCGACACCAGCGTCAGCCGCCCCTGTTAGGCATCGCGCACAGCCTCGACGACGCCGAAATCCTCGATGAATGCCGGTGCGGAAAAATCGATCTCCGCGCCCTTCGCGTTCTTTCCACTCGCGGATGGCACATACACCACGTTGCCGTAAAACCCGTGCGCGCCCGGATAGGTGCCGGTCGCGATAGAGGCGGAATTCATCATCGTGAAGGTGGGATAGACCGCGTGGTGGTCGGCGAAGATCACGCCCGACCGTGCAAGCGCAAAATAGTTCGGCGTGATCTCTGGCGTCAGGTCGTCAGCGCGCAGCCCGTCCCAGACGAAGACGATGACGCGTCGCGCCGCCGTATCCTGCGCCTGCGGAGCTTCTGTGCCGAACAGCACGATGGAGAGGGCAGAGAGGACGACCAGCAGGCGTAATTTCATGGGTTTCCTCCTTAGCAACGGGGCAGTGACGAGCGCCCAACCCCAGGCGAGCTGGCAGTCTGGAATTGACAAGAGAGATCATCAATTTGAGCCGTGTTCGGGCAGGCTAGGGCCCGTCGGCCGGGGCCGTCCAATACATATTGATCTATTCCTTATGCGTTTTGGAGATAAGCCCGTGGATCTCAAGCGCTTGCGCACGTTCGTTACAGTCGCAGATCTCGGCACGGTGTCGAGGGCGGCGCTGCGTCTGAGCATCAGCCAGTCCGCCCTGTCGCGGCAGATCGCGATCTCGAATACGAATGCGGATTCAAGCTATTCGACCGTATCGGCCGCCGCCTGTTTCTGACCACGCGTGGCGAGCAGATGCTCGCCCACTGCCGCGGAGTGCTGGGCCAGATCGGATCGCTCGCCGAGCGCATCGCGGTGCTCAAGCCCGGCGATTTCGCGTGCTCAAGCTCGCCGCACCGCCGCAGACTATCGAGAGCGTGCTGATGGAATTCCTGCCGCGCTATGCCAAAAGCTTTCCCAACGTGCGCGTGAAGCTCATCGAGGCGCTCGGCATGGACCAGGTGCCGCTGCTGGAGCGCGGGGAGGTGCACATTGGCATTCGCCACGATCAGGGCACGAACCCATGGTTCGAGAGCTTCGCGTTGCCGTCCGACGACGTTCTGGCGGCGTCCGCGCGATCGTGTCCGCTCGGGCGGGAGGGCAGGATCGACATCGTGTCGCTTACGTCTCATCCTCTGCTGCTGCTCGACTCTGGCTACTCGGTTCGCCGGCTGTTCAACGCCGCCTGCCGCGTGGCCGATGTTGAGCCCGATATTCTGCTGGAGAGCCGCGCGCCGCACACATTGCTCGCGCTCGCGGAATCCGGGCAGGGAGTGGCCGTCGTTCCGTCGGTGCTGCGGAGCGATCGTTACCGGCTCAACATCGCGCGGGTCACCCACCGGCGAAAGCCGCTGCGCGACCGTTACGTCATCCAGTGGGACAAGCGGCGTCCCATACCGAGTTATGCGGAGAACTTCTGCACGGCCCTCGCCGCCTATATGCGCGAGGTGCTGCCGATCACGCGGTCCCCATCAAAGTACCGCCCTGTACGTTGATGCCCGGTTCGGGTCAGATTCTGCCCTCTTGGGAAAGTGTCTAGCGCGTCTGCTTCGCTGCAGTTAGCCGGACTTAGTTAGCGCGCGCCCGCACTTCGCGTTCGTCATAACCAGACATACGCACAATGTCAGAGTTATTGCTGAGGTATCTGCTTCACAGCTCCGGCGGCTCGGGCTTGAGATAAACGATCAGGCAACAAATACAAATTCCGAGTCCAGCCAGTGGATATCTCAGCGCCACAATCGCAGCCAATCCGAAAAGGCATAAAGTCGTGATCGAGCGGAAGCGCATGAGCTCTCAGAGGCTAGGAAGACCCCCACCCCCAGGTTCTGGCGTGACTGAGCGCAGCCGAGGCGGTGGTCTCGATACCGCCTCAGCCACTTCCCACCGGCATCACTTGCGAGGGCTTTGCCAGTGAGTATCAGCCGATCAGCGCAAGCGGCTCCTGTGCGATCCTGTGCACCGTCGGCGAGACTTCATCGGGAGTTCGGTCGATAAGCTCCCAAATCAAACATATGTAAGTCGCATTTACGAGGAAGAAAACCGCCGCATAGAAAGCCACCGGTTGCGGAGCCAATTTGCTCACAGCCATCCAAGCGGTAGAGAGCGGAAGTAGCGACATGGAAAACAGATGCGCGAAGTTGAACCACAACAGACGAGGGCTCGCCTCGGTGGCGTAGCGCATGAGATAATGGTGATTGGCCCAGACAATGGCGATGAAGACGTAGCTCACTGCGTAGCTTAGCCATGTGGGCCAGAGCAACAGGAGCGCGTTAAAGGTGGGAAGCTCAGGTGGCCGCAGCTCCAAAACCAGCACTGTAATAAGGACAGCGAACACGGCGTCAGAGAACGCGCTCAGTCGCTCCGGAGTCGCTCTACGGAGCACGGCCATATCGGTCGCTGTGCATTGAGGCCGAGCCAATCACCGCCACAAGATTTAGCAGGAAGAAGACCCCTCGGCTCGGTGCAGACCATAGGCTTACAATGCGCTGCCAGAATTGCAAGTGCGATAAGGTGCCAATCTGACGAGCCCCTACTGACGAGATTGCCGAGCGCATGAAGCGGTGACACTCCATGTAGTCGGCAACGGGTCAGTATCGCTTTGCGGGCAGGTTTCGAAAGCGTCAGTTCCCGCTCAATCAGTAGGCCATCTGCCGAGGCGGCTTATGACCGCAGCAGCGCCACTTTCAGATTCATGCTCTGCAGGCTCGTGGATTGACAGATCGGGCGGGTGCCAAGCGGTCACTGCTGCGTTCGCGTCAGACGCTTGTCTCCTCCGAGGAATGGACGCAAGGGACCGCGCATTAACGCTTCGCGGTAACTGCGCAAGTCTTCTTCGTCCATCGCCGTCTTGTTCGGTTGTCCAGCTTCCGCTTTCACCGTGACCTTTGGACCTAACAACACGGTAGCGCCCAGGCCGGCATAAATGTAGCGGTCAGCAAAAGCCTGTTTCAGAATGGCGAAGGCAGGCTCGCCGGTGCAGTGAACCGGGGCGATGTAGCGCACACTCCAGTTGTCACGCAGAAAAGCCGCAATGCTGCTGATCTGGTCATCCTTTGCGGGCAGCAGATGCGTGCCACCCAGGACCAGATGGATCGGCTTGTTGATCGTGCTCTTGCCAGCCTCGACAACTTTTCGATCATCGAGTGCTGTGAGGAAATGCAGCAAAGTTGCACTGCTATTCGATCACCTCCTCTGCGCGCTGCTGTAGGAACCACGGGAATTCAATCCCAATTGCCCTCGCGGTTTTTAGGTTGAGTGCAAGATCGAACTTAGTAGGTTGCTCGATGGGGAGTTCGCCGGGATTCGCGCCCCGCAGAATTTGCGATATGTAACGCACTCCGCGTCTGTACAGGTCCGGAAGGTTCGCGCCGTAGCTC
>JBKPOZ010000272.1:0-5778 GCA_046733355.1 Pseudomonadota bacterium
GCTTTGATACCGCGTTTCATCACACGATGGGGCCTCTCGCCCGTCGGCTTGGACTGCCCCGCGCCTATGACGAGGAGGGCGTGCGAAGATACGGATTCCACGGCCTCTCCTACGAATTCATCGCGCGAACTTTGCGTGCCATCGACCTTGAGCTTGCGCGCGGTCGCGTCATCGTCGCACACCTCGGAAATGGCGCGAGTCTTTGTGCGATGCGCGACGGCCGCAGCATCGATACGACGATGGGCTTTACAGCCTTGGACGGCCTGCTCATGGGCACCCGGCCGGGCACGCTTGATCCGGGCGCGGTGACCTACCTCGTGCGCGAGCATGCCATGAGTGCTGCCGAGATTGAAGATCTCCTATACCACCGCAGTGGGCTCGCCGGCGTCTCCGGTATTTCGAGCGATATGCGCACACTGCTGGCCAGTCACGATCCACATGCCCATGAAGCCGTGGACCTTTTCATATTCCGCGCGGCAAAGGAGATCGGCGCACTGACGGCTTCCCCTGGGAGGTCTCGATGGCGCTCGTATTCACTGCCGGCATGGGCGAGCATTCGCCGGAAATACGCGCACGCATCTGCGCGCGCTGCGCCTGGGTCGGCATCGTGCTCGACGAGCATGCCAAGGTCTCCGCAGAATCTCGGATTTCAGCGCACTCAGGTCGTGTGCCTGTCTATGTCATCCCGACAGACGAGGAAAGGATCATCGCAGAGCACACCGTCAAGCATATTGATCGGGGGCACGGCTAAATCGTGTCGAGTGAGGTCACTACGGCGTACATTCAAAGATTTGGTGGAGGGCGGCCTGCATAGCCTATGCCTGCTAGGCCAGGACGCTACACTATGTGCGACAAACGGCAAGAGCGGCCGAGTTGAGACAACAGTGCTCTACCGTCACGTGTGTGAAGCTGCGGCAACATCAAACCAATCAACATCAGCATTGATACTCTTTCTCGGGCGTTTGCCGGCAACGAAATTGACCGCTCGCAGGTGTATGCCTTAACGATGCACATGCAGGCCCTCGCGATGGTAGCGGGTGGCTCGGTTACAGTGCTCGCGCATCCCAGCCTGACGGGCATCAACTCTGGATCGGGAATTTCGGGGAGCACTGTCCTACGCTTTATTTTCTATCGAGGGAAAATAGTGGCCAGAGTGCCCTGGAGGAAGGCTCCGTTGGCCAATAGCGGCAAGCACAGCGTGACCTTGTCGATCAATTCCACCCAGCGGCGCCTCGAAATTGGAGGTAAGCAGGGCATCGGCCTCAGCTAAGGAGCTTCTCAATCCTGATGGGTAATTCGCGCACCCGGATCCCGGTGGCGTGATAGACCCCATTGGCGACCGCCGCAGCGGTACCAACATTGGCGAGCTCGCCGATGCCCTTGACGCCGATCGGGTTCACCTTGTCATCCTGCTCGGACACCAGGATCACCTCCATCTGCTCGATGTCTGCATTAACCGGCACCAGGTAGTCTGCGAGATTGTCGTTAACATATCGCGCCCGCTTGTGGTCGATTTCAGTCGCCTCATGCAATGCCGAGGAGATTCCCCATACCATGCCGCCCATGTATTGGCTGCGCGCCGTCCGGGTATTCAAGAGACGGCCGCTGGCGAATGCGCCGACAATGCGTGGCACGCGGATTTCGCGCGTGAGGGCGTGAACGTGCACTTCCACGAATTCAGCGCCAAGCGCATACATGATGTATTCGCCATGCGGGCCACCGGTCTGGACCGACTTGCCCGCATAGAGGTCCGCCACCGACTCGGGACTCATGCCGGCCGGAACGTATTCAGCGTATTCCTCAACGACGCCCACCCGCTTGAGGACGTCTGTGATGCTCGTCGATCTGCCGTCCGGTGCGATGACCTTGCCTTCCTCTAGCGTGAACTCGGAGACCGATGCCCTGCCAACTGTGCCGTCATTCACCGCCAGGCGAAAAATCCTGTCGCGGATTGCATCGCAGGCCTTCAGCACGGCTGATCCGGCGCTGGCGGTCGTCTTCGAGCCACCGGCGACAGGCGCGGGCGGCAACGAGCTATCGCCGACTTCAACCGTCACGGATTCGAGCGGCACGCCGAGCCGTTCGGCGGCAAGCTGGGCGAGCACAGTATAGATGCCATTGCCGATCTCGTGCGCCGCGGTCTGCACCCGCACATGGCTGTTCGGCAGCATGCGCACGCGCGCCGCCGCAACCCCGACGTGCGTCGGATAGATCGCCGTGGCGCAACCGAGGCCGATGAGCCAGTCCCCCTCCCGCATCGAGCCGGGCCTGACGCTGCGGCGCTTCCAGCCGAAAGCTTCCGCGGCCTGATCGTAGCAGGCCATCAGCGAACGACTTGAATAGGGCTTCCCTTCGATCGGATCGACGGGGGTGTCATTGATCCGGCGAAACTCGACCGGGTCGATGCCGAGCTTCTCAGCCAGCTCATCCATCGCGCTCTCAAGCGCGAAGACATACGGCACCACGGGCGGCGAGCGCATAAAACCCGGCGTGTTGCGATCCGCTCGTACGATGTTGACCTTGGTGTTCACCGCGCCAAAGGCGTAGAGATGCGCAGTGTCCTCTACGCCGGCCACCACATAGGCATCCGGCCGCGAGCTGACTTCCCAGCCTTCGTGGCTGTATGCGGAAAGTTTTCCGTCGCGCATCGCGCCAAGGCGGACGTGATGGCGCGTTTCCGCGCGATAGGTCGCAATGGTGAAGCCCTGGTCGCGCGTGGGCACGAGCTTGACAGGACGATTGAGCTTCCTGGACGCAAACGCGACCAGTGCGGTGCGCGGTGTCATGGTGCCCTTCGAGCCGAAGGCACCGCCGACGTAGCGGCTCACGACGTCGATCTTGTCCGGCTCGATGCCGAGCCGCTGGGCCACCCCGTTCTTTAGGCCATAGACGAACTGACTCGGCTCGTGCACGGTGAGCCGGTCGCCGTCCCACGCGCAGGTCGTGGTGAACAGCTCCATTGGATTGTGGTGCTGCGTGGGGGTGGCGTATTCCACGTCAATGGTCACATCGGCCGTGGCGAACGTCGCCGCGACATCGCCTTTGTTCGGCACGCTCTTGTGTTGGGCGGAGACTTTCGTCGCGTCCTCGATCGTGACGCCGTCCGAGCCGAAGGTCGTGCTGGGCGTCGCCACTGCATAGGTCGACTTGATTTTGTAAGCGGCCTCGCGCGCCGCTTCGTAGGAATCCGCCAGAACCATTGCGATGATCTGGCCATCATGCATGATGTCCGGGCCGAGCTTGTCAATCGACGTTGCGGCTCCTTGCCCGAACCGGCCGCCTTTCAATTCCCGGGTGTTTTCATGTGTTATGATCTCCAGCACGCCGGGCACACGGCGCGCCTCCTCGAGATCGAGCCGCTCGATGCGGCCCTTCGCGATGCTGCTGGTCACGAGATAGGCGTACGCGGGATTGCTAACCGGCACATCCGAGGGATAACGGGCCTGACCGGTAACCTTCAGGCGCGCATCGTAGCGCGGCGCGGGCCGCCCCATGTTGGCCTTCGGTTCGGGTGCTGCTGCGACTGCCATGTCAAATCTCCATCGCCGCGGTCTGAGCGAGCGCGCGCCTCAACGTGCGCTTGCCTAGCTCCACCTTGAATGCATTGTGCTGGTAGCCGCGCGCGTCGGCGAAGGCCACATCTGCGGCGGTCTGCCATGTCGTGTCGTCGGTCGGCTTGCCTCGCAGGGCCGCTTCTGCAGCCGTTGCGCGCCAGGGTACGGTCGCCACACCGCCGAGCGCAATGCGCGCGTCGAGAACGTGGCCGTCGTTGACATCGAGTGCCACCACCGCCGATGCAAGCGCGAATTCATACGATTGGCGGTCGCGGATTTTCAGAAACAGCGAGCGCTTGCCCCAGCGCAGCGACGGCACGACGAACGCGGTGATGATCTCGCCGGGCTGCAGCTGTGTCTCGATATGCGGCGCATCCGCGGGCGGACGATGCAGTGCCGCGAACGGGATGTTGCGCATAACTCTCGGCCCGGTGATGTCCACCGTCGCGTCGAAAGCGATCAGCGCCTGGGCAAAATCGCCCGGATAAGTCGCAATACAGTGCTCGCTCCCTGCCAGCACGGCGTGCATGCGGTTGAAACCGTCGATCGCCGCGCAGCCCGAGCCGGGATCGCGCTTGTTGCATTGCGCGTAGGAGACGTCCCGGAAATAAGGACACCGCGTGCGCTGGAGCACGTTCCCGCCCAGACTCGCCATGTTTCGGATCTGCGGGCTCGCAGCGAGCTGCAGCGCTTGCGCGATCGCCGGGAACTCCTTGTTCATCGTCTCATGATCGGCCGCCTCGGCCATACGCACCAGAGCCCCGAGCCGTAGGCCTTTGTCGGTCGCCTCGATGCGTCCAAGTGCGGTCGTGCCGAGCGCATTTATATCAACCACGCGTTCCGGCCGCATGACGTCCAGCTTCATGAGGTCTATCAGCGTGGTGCCGCCGGCAAGAAATTGCACCGGACTTGCAGCCGCGTCCTGCGCTCGCACGCCCGCTGCGGCCGCAGCGGCGGCGGTCGGCGTATCGACGGTTTGGAATGCGAACGGACGCATGGGTCAGCCCTTTCCCGCCATCACTGATTTCGCCTGGGTTACGGCCGCGACGATGTTCGGATACGCGCCGCAGCGGCAGAGATTACCGCTCATGTATTCGCGAATGGCAGAGTCGCTCCCGGCGTGACCCTCGCGCACGCACGCGACCGCCGACATGATCTGGCCCGGCGTGCAATAGCCGCATTGCAAGGCATCATGATCGATGAAAGCCTGCTGCATGGGGTGCAGCTCGCCCTCCGCTGCCAGTCCCTCAATCGTCGTAATCGCATGGCCCTGCACGCTCGCGGCGAGTGTCAGGCACGACAGCACCCGCCGACTGTCGACCAACACGGTGCAGGCGCCGCACTGGCCGTGGTCGCAGCCCTTTTTCGCTCCCGTGAGCCCGAGGCGCTCGCGCAATGCGTCCAGCAAGGTGGTCCGCACATCGAGCGCAAGGCGATGATCGCGATCATTGATCCTCAGGTTGAGCACGACGGGCGCGCGCAAGTCCGCGGTCTGCGCGCCTGCAGGGGCCGCTTCTGCGGTGAGACCGCGCGCAACAAGCGGCGCAGCGGCGGTCGAGGCTGTGGCCATGAGAAAGTTTCTCCGGCTTTGACCGCGACGCTCTTTTGCAGCATCGGACATAGACTCCTCCGGGCGATAGATGGATAGAGACTAAGCCGGAAGTTGCGCGGTGGTTCCGCGGCCCGCTTGGGCACTCGCAAGGGGTTGATCCTCTGCTTCCCTCGATCCCCTCCCTCGGGGGTCTCCATCGCACAAGCTCAAGCATTCCTATCCGCAAAGGATTACGGAGAGCACAGCGAGCATCGCAAGCTGAGTGCGTCCGGGGGTGCCTTAAACCGTCGCACAAGCGAAAGTGGGCGCACCGAGCAGTAACGTGTCCAACCATCCGCTGGCGACTGCTGGCTTCCATTTGTGGTGACCTTTCGACGTGCCGCTTGTTCGTACGCGGCTTCCCAGTCGCACATCAGCTCCCCTATACCCGTACCATTTGCGGACTAAGCGAACGGCGCCTTTTTTCGGCCTGCGGGGTTGCCTTGGCCGGCGACGCGTACACCGTCGCAACTTTGGCAGCGACAAGCTCACTCATCTTCACGGTTGGCCAAGTATGCGGGGCTGTAGTGAGCCTCCACCCAAGCGCGCTCGCGCCATGGTACGTCGTTTTCGAACTACCGCCCACCCAAGTGCGTTTCATGTTCTGCGGGATGTGAGCGTCAGTAGTCGCGT
>JBKPOZ010000273.1:0-5028 GCA_046733355.1 Pseudomonadota bacterium
CGAGGAGTCTATGCAAGTGCTCGCGAACTGCTCGCCATGGAAGCGATGGGTGCCCATAAATCGTGCCCGACTACAAAATATACACGGCTGATCCAGGAACGATCGCCGGGCGAACGGCGTAGATTGGTGGGCCGTTAGCCACGAAGTAGGACTGTGTTGCCACCTGGCTGTCTGCCCTTATTCGAGCCTAAACGCAATCAACACATAAAACTGTCGGGTCGAAGTGATTCCATTTGGCGCGGACAGATTTTCAGGTTTGTTGCGGTCGCTCGCCCCAGCCGCCATCCTGCTCATAGCCGTTTGGGTTGGACCACAAGATGCGGCGGGGCAGGGTGCGGTCAAGTCGGTGCACGGCGACTGGCAGGTACGCTGTGACGGCCCACCTGGGCACCAGGAAAACCAATGCGCACTTGTCCAAAGCGTAACGGCGGAGGATCGCCCGCACGTGGGACTGACGATCGTCGTCGTAAAAACGGCCGGCCACAAATCAACGCTTCTGCGCGTGCTCGCGCCGATGGGCGTAATGCTTCCCTCGGGACTCGGCCTCAAGATCGATGAAGTTGATGTAGGCCGTGTGGGTTTCGTCCGCTGTCTGCCCAATGGGTGCGTGGCTGAAGTGGTGATGGACGATAATTTGCTCGAAAAGTTGCGCGGCGGGCAGACGGCTACGTTCATCATTTTCCTGGCTCCCGAAGAGGGCCTAGGTTTTCCAATAAATCTGAAAGGCTTTGCCGAGGGCGTTGACAGCTTGTCCTAAAGCTACTCGGCGACTGCGGCTCGCTCGCAGGCGAGGGAGTAACCTCCGCTCACCCGAATTGGAAATTGCTCACTAACCGCATTTTGCACCATGCACGACCACCCAGTCACGTTGTGGTCGATGACTGCACCCGCGAATGCCTGGCGCTGCATTGGAGCCAGGCTTGGCTCGCCACATCAAGGGCCGTGATCTCGGCTTGGCTGGCACCGCCCAGCGGCGTGCGGACGTGCGCACCTCATGCCAGCGCCAATAGGTCCAGGGTAGCCGGCAGGAAGACTGCCTCCATCATCTCGCTGAGTGCTTATCGGTCCGCCATCGGCGCCAATCAACAATCTCCGTACTATGCCTCGGCGACCACGCCAGCCGCTCAGCAGCCGTTCCATTGCCATTCTGTAATGTTCGGCGGTTTCATGTCAGTCGATGCGACAAGGTTGAAAGCGCTCTCCCAACGGAACAATGTAGAACAGCGCGGGTTATTTGCGTAGCTTTTGGAGGCTTGGCGAATATGAGCGCGAGATTTTGGAAGAAATTTCTGAGGAGCTATCGATTTCATCGGGACGTCAGCACAGTTGGTCGCTGGCGCTCCTCCGTCGAGGCGTGGCGATCCGCTAGGGCATTCGGATAGAGAGTGCCCGATCTGTGTGAACTCCCAGGGAGGGGCCATTCCTCTATGAAGTCCACGTGAATCGAGGGTTGTGAATGAAACGATCAAACAAAACGGTGTCCAAGACGAGAACCCACTCCCGAAGTGGAGATCCTAGCGGCGTCAGAGGAGGGCCAAAATCCGCGCCTGCAAACAGGAGAACCGGTCGGGACACCGGCGCTAACATCATGGGCGTAAAGGTGCCGAAGACATTAGCAAATGCTCTTGACACCCTCATCAACTCACCTCCTGGTCGCGAAATTCTTGCGGGCGCAGTCATGGCGGCCGCAGCTGCTGCAGCTGCAGCCCTCACCAAGAGTTCAGATCCTAGTGAGCTTAAAAAGGCTCGCCACGCAGCAGCCGATGCCGGCAAACAAGTAACACAGGATTTGAGTGAGGCTGCGGCGAATGTCGTGGCGGGGATAGTAACGGATGCGGCGCGTTCGCTGCTTCCTAAGTCGCTCACTCGCGAAATCAAGAACGAAGAAAGCTGAACCAAGGCCGAGCGAGAGACACCGGGGGGACTGAAAGCACCGCTTCGTTACTTTCGAGTCACAGCGGCGAAAAAGAGGGTGGCCGGGAGAGACACACTCCCCTCTGGGCGGGTCTTCTCCCAACTCGCCCTCTACCCGCCCTTCTAAAACTTACAAGCGAATGCGCTCGGAGCCCTCACCGAAACGGTCGCGCACCCGCGGGCAGCGCACGGCGACCGGACCAATGCCGGTCATGATCTTGCGCTCCGGCAAATGTCCATGGCGCACCAGCCGCTGGCGGCCATGAGCAAGCTTGCGACTTCGGCCTCGACAGCCTGCGCCAGGAGCGCTCGCGCACCATCGCGCAACACCTCGGTCACCGGATCGCTAAAACTGCCTGGCTGGGAAAGCTGGAAAACGTTAGTCTCGGTCACGGCGTATCACTCCTTTGCTGGAGAAGTGGAGGCGTTGAACACCCCCACGATACGCCGCCTTACCCCTTCACGCCGTCACCAACTTTCGCCCATAGCTCAGACCGCGCTGCAGCTGAACGCTAGCATTTCGTCGCAAAGCTACGACCATGAATTCAATCAAGCTGTTCAGGAACTCACGCCAGAAACCCCAGAAAGAAAAAGCCGCCCGGTAATGAGCCGAGCGGCCGAGTGCTTAAGGAGCCGGCGAGGCGAGTGGCTTCCCCTTTTCCACCACGTAGACCACATTCAGCTTGACCGGCTTATCCGTCGCCCCTTCGTTGTGAATGGCGCGGTCGGGTACAGTCGCCGACTCGCCCGCGTGCAGAACGTTGTCAGGCTGCCCGTCCAAGGCAAACCAGAAATCACCCTCCACCACGTGCCCCATCACCACGCCGGGATGAGTGTGACGACCAGCTTTGAAACCGGCGGCGATCTCCACCGTCGCGTAGATGATTTCCAGATTTGTTCCGGGCACGTCGGCTCGCTGCAGAATCGTGCGCTTGATCGGCGATGGTTGTACGGGTGACGGCTGCTGCTGCGCCTCAGCCGACGTTGTCATTGCAAATGCGGAGAGCGCCGTGGCGAACATAAGTTGTCTGAACATGAGTTCCTCCCTGACTATCGGCACATTGTAGTCGCGCCTTGAGAACATTCCATTTTCATTCAGCTACCTAAGTCCGACTCGCGGTCAAAAAGAAAAGCCGGCCAGTGGGGCCGCCTTCCTCATTCCTGACATTGAGAGTGTCAGGCAATCTTCTTCCGTCGTCGCCACCAAGCGAATAGGCCACCGCATGCCGCTATCAGACCGGGCAGGCCAGCACCGGCGATGGGGCCTGGGACTGCTCTGGGGCTATGCTCCCAGTAAAGCTGGTCGCCTCAGCTCGAAGGCAGTTCGGCCCGCATACAACAGCCGTTGCCCCGAAAATGATGGGTCCACCACCGAATCCAACAAGTGACGCAGGAGGCGGCACTTGGGGCGTAGTGAATGCAAGAAGTGTCTCGTCACCAACAGTATTATGTACAATCAAATCCCATTCGAGGAAGAGGGTTGGGCAACAAGGTGCCGAACCTATTAACACATTGAACTCTCCGAACCCGGAAACCGTGATATCTGCCGCGGTTATTTTCCCCGCAGTTACATCAATGTTGAGAGTACCAGAAAAGGTGCCGTTAGACGGATAAGTTCCCGAGACGTCGAATACTATGTCGGCCTTCGCAGCTCCCAAGCTGAAAAACATCGCAAACAGCAGCCCGATTATCCTCTTGCTCATCTGTTACTCCTTCCTGAGGGCGTGGCCTGCCGCCGTGGCCACCAAGTGAAAAGGCCGCCGCACGCTGCGATCAGACCGGGCAGGCCAGCACCGGCGATGGGGCCGGGGACGGCGACGCCATTACGCACAAAGCTGCGTTAAAAGTTGGCGGACGCGCGCGAGGTGAACACAGCAAGAGGACGGTCAAGGCACCCACGACACATCGATTTAGCCAAGTGAGCAATTTTGCTCAGACTCCGAACGGACAAAGGCGTAAATCGATAATAATCGATACGCCATCGCAAGGCGTTCGGTCTTCAATCCAACTTGCTGAACCGGAACCCGTCCGGGTGTCCGTGGCCTCGCTCCGAAACATGTCGGGCGAAAGGAAATTCCGTGCCATTACCTGCAATCCTAGAAGGAGCATCGCTGACGCGACTGGCGCAAGGCGCAGCAGTCGGAGCTATCGCAACGATAATCATCGGCTTTAGCTGGGGCGGATGGATGCTTGGCTCAACCGCCAAAAAGCTGGCAAGTGACGAGACCCGAAGCGCTATTGTGACCGTTGCAGCGCCGGCTTGCGCCGAGCATTTCGTCAATAAAGCTAACGACGAGAAATGGGCCGAGTATCAAAAAGTCGATACATGGCGCCGCGATACCTATATCAAAGACGCGGGCTATGCTTCGATGACCGGACTCGCGAATGACTATTCGACCAGCTCGGCTATCGCAGATGCCTGCGTCAAAGCGTTAAACAAACTTCTCGATACCCGTGCAAAGTAACGCGGCGACTGCACTGGAAAGTCCCACATTCAATCCACTAGCGCCCGGTGGTGAGCCGGTAAGAGACGCCATGCGCTGCTGGTAGTGGGGTTCCAGCAACATGGCTCGTCATAGCGAAGCTCGACCGCTTATCCCGTGACGCGCATTTCCTTCTGGGTCTTGAGAAGGCTGGCGTTGACTTCATGGCCGCCGATATGCCGCAGGCCAACCGCATGACGGTCGGTATCATGGCGATAATGGCCGAGGAGGAGCACCGAAGGATGCGCCCCCCTTGACTTGCTTGTCGAGTCACGAGGTGGTGGCGGTGACCGCGCGGTGACCACCCGTCCTAATGAGTCGACAGAGAACACAAAAAGGGCGGGGTCTACGGCACGTTGCGTTTTCGGGCTCGAAAGGTCGGCTGCTCGCCCAGGCGGCAGATTTGTGGGCTCAGAGACGTTATAAGACCGCGCAACATTGGCGTTTGACTGTCCTTCTAAGAGTCGCTGGAGGGCCTCGGTAACCATGCGACCCTTCCCTCCAGCGGCCAAGCCACGGCCGCAACTGCCGCCGATACTGTCGCCGCGAGGCGGTTTCCGTTCATTGTTGAGAGCAGAATCGAGTACGGGATGTTTCGATGGCGAACGACGAGCACGTCGCATTGCTCAAG
>JBKPOZ010000274.1:0-10896 GCA_046733355.1 Pseudomonadota bacterium
GTGCACCGCTGAGCCGGGATCATTGCAAACTCCGTTCGCGTCACCCGTCGCTCGAATAAGGGCGCGGCAGTGCGTCCAACGGGAGATCGGGGTGAGGACGGCCGAAATCAGGCGCCGCCGAGTCCTGCCCGATCTCAACGATGCCGCGGCGAATCTGTCGCGTGTGGCTGAAACGCTTGAACAAGGTGTCGCCATCGCCGTGCCGGATGGCGCGCGTGAGCACCGCGAGATCCTCGTTGAACCGGCCCAGCATTTCCAGGACCGCTTCCTTGTTGGCGAGAAACACGTCCCGCCACATGGTCGGATCGGAAGCCGCGATGCGGGTGAAGTCGCGAAAGCCGCCGGCCGAGAATCGGAGCACTTCCGACCGGGTGACCTGGCTGAGCTCGTCGGCGGTGCCGACAATCGTGTAGGCGATCAAATGCGGCAGGTGACTGGTGATGCCAAGGACCAGATCGTGATGCTCGGCCGACATCGTTTCGACATTCGCGCCCAACAGCCGCCAGAACGCGGCAAGCCGCTCAACCGCCTCAGCGGCAGTATTGGGCAATGGCGTGAGAATGCACCAGCGGCCGACGAACAGCTCCGCAAAGCCTGCATCCGGGCCGGAGTGTTCCGTGCCCGCTACCGGATGCGCGGGCACGAAATGAACGCCCGCCGGAATATGCGGCGACATCTCCCTGATCACCATCTCTTTCACCGAGCCAACATCCGACACGATGGCGCCGGACGCGAGATGCCGGCCTATTTCCGCGGCGACCGCGCCGCATGCGCCTACCGGCACGCAAACGATCACCAGATCGGCGCCTGCGACTGCAGCCACAGTGCTTTCCACCACCTGATCGGCAAGCCCCAGTTCCGTGACACGCCGCCGCGTCGTCGCCGAACGCGACCAGGCGACGATCGTGCGCGCGGCGCGTTGCGCGCGGACGGCACGCGCGATGGACGAGCCGATGAGGCCCATGCCGATGAGTGCAAGGCGGTTGAACGCAGGCGCCGGACTCATCGTCCCAGGAACTCGGCGAGCGCTGCGACCACGAGCCGATTGGCCTCCTCTGTGCCCACCGTCATGCGCAAGGCGTTCGGCAGCTTGTAATTCTCGAGCCGCCGCAGGATCAGTCCGCGTTGTGTGAGAAACGCATCGGCGGCTGCGGCGGTGTGCCCATTCGCACCGCTGAAGTGAATGAGCACGAAATTCGCCACGCTCGGCGTGACCTCGAGCCCCAGCCGTGAAATTTGCTCCGATAGCCAGGGGAGCCATTGCGCATTATGCGCCCGGGATGCCTCCACATGCGCAGTATCACGCAGCGCGGCAATCCCGGCCCGCATGGCTGGCGTGTTCACATTGAAGGGGCCGCGAATGCGGTTGATCGCTTCCACCACATGCGCCGGTCCATAGAGCCAGCCCAGGCGCAAGGCCGCGAGCCCATAAATCTTCGAAAACGTGCGGCACATCACGACGTTCTCGGATGTGGCAACGAGCTCGATGCCTGCTTCATAATCATTGCGGCGGACATATTCGGCATAGGCGGCGTCCAAAACGAGAAGGACGTGCGGCGGCAAGCCCTGGTGTAGCCGCTTGATCTCGTTGAACGGCAGATACGTGCCCGTCGGATTGTTGGGGTTGGCCAAAAAGACGACTTTCGTCCGCTGCGTCAGCGCGGCCAACATCGCATCCACGTCAGCCGTGTAGCTCTTCTCAGGGGTCTCGATCGGGGTGGCGCCCGAGCCGAGAGCCGCGATGGGATAAACGAGGAAAGCATGCCTGGTGATGATCGCCTCGTCGCCGTCTCGCAGATAGGCGTCGGCAAGCAGGTTCAGGAGATCGTCAGACCCGGCGCCGCAAACAATGCGGTCCGGATCGAGCCCGAAGGCATAGCCGATGGCTTCGCGCAGGAGTGCAGCCGATCCCTCCGGATAATCCTGCAGCTCGCGCGCGACCTCGTGATACGCCGCAATCGCGCGCGGACTTGGCCCGAGTGGCGTCTCATTCGACGAAAGCTTGAATACGCGCTCCACCCCCGGGGCCGTGCTCTTGCCCGGCACATAAGGGCTGATGGTGAGCACGCCCGGCCGCGGCTGTGGACGCAGAAGCGCTGTCATGCATCAGGCTCCGGACCGGTCCTCGACAGTTGCTGTAGCTCTATCTGCCGGCATTCTGTGTTGTCGCGCATGGCTTCCCACCGGCGTGACGCTGCGCACGGACGCGCCGCATTGCACGAGCGCGCTGGTCGCTTCCTCACTACGGTTGCCAGCGGGAATTGAGATCAGCAGCGCGGCTCCATCAAAGGCAGTATCCGGGGCTGCGATCACCTCTCCCAGAGCGGCCGCCTGCTTTGCTACGCGCGCATTCCAACCCGACAGGCGAACGCTCCACAGCTCGACTTCCTTCGCCAGCGCATCGGGAGCCGCCCGCGAGATCACGAACACCGGCAGCGCGGCCGGATGGTGCGGGCGCTCCACGAAGGGCAATCGTGCGATGATTTTCGGCGCTGTATCGAATTCCAGCGCGCTCCACCAAGCGCCGGCTCCGGCCGTCGCGAATGCGGGCACGAGCCCAAGGTCGCCTTTGGAATCCGATACTGCCGCCACGACGCTCGCGGCACCTGCATGCGGCACGAACGGCACCGTGAAGCCGAAATGAAAGCGCGCGGAATCGCGCATGCTCGCGTCGCCCTGCGACAGGTCCGCGTGCACCGAGAACGGCGCCTGCACATACGTGAATGTGGCGATGATAACGCGCCAGATGCCCTCGACCGTATCGAGCGGCAGGATGCCATGATGCCGCTGCGCCAGGCTGCGCATCATTGCGGCTTCCCGCGCGGGGCGGAACGCCGAGCCAGATTCCTGCGTCTGCTTGACCTGAATCAGCCGATCGATGATCTCGCCGCGCTCGATGAGAAGGCCATGCATGGCCTCGTCGATACGATCGATCTCCTGCCGAAGGTCGGCAAGCGATGGACTGTTCGAGCGCGCAACCTTAACCATCGTGGTTTCGGCAGTTCTGTGCCGCTGCAAAGCGCGAGCTGCATCGAGACATTGATAGGTGCCGCTCGGCGCGAAAGCAAAGAAAACATTGACACGAGCGTGCTCGGGTCTATCTAAGCCCGTCACATGACAGGCCTACGTCATGGCCGGGCCTGCAGCGCAAATCGGGTTTACCCGATTTGCGCGAACTTATTAGTAGTAAAAATGGTGCAAGCCGAGCTCAGCGTCGCAGTTCATCCCAGCGCTCGGGCGCGCGAGGCCGATCACCCGCATTCCAAGCTCATCCGCTTTGGCGCTGACCAGCCTTTGCGCCTCGACTGCGGCGTCGAGCTCGCTCCGCTCCAGATTGCCTATCAGACTTATGGGGAGCTCAACTCCGCGCGCAGCAATGCGGTGCTCATCTGTCACGCGCTCACCGGCGATCAGCACGCGGCCAACATTCATCCGGTGACGCAAAAGCCCGGTTGGTGGGAAACCATGGTTGGGCTGGGCCGCCCGATTGATACGCGGCGGTATTTCGTCATCTGTCCCAACGTTCTGGGTGCCTGCATGGGCACCACGGGACCGGCCTCCACCAATCCGGGCAGCGGGATGCCCTGGGGGCTCGAATTCCCGGTCATCACCATTCGCGACATGGTGCGCGCCCAGGCCATGCTGCTCGATCAGCTTGGCATCGACTCGCTGTTCTCCATGGCAGGGGGGTCGATGGGCGGCATGCAGGTGCTGCAATGGTGTGCGAGCTATCCGCAGCGCGTGTTCTCGGCCTTGCCGATCGCCGCCTCAACGCGCCACTCCGCGCAGAACATCGCCTTTCACGAGGTCGGCCGGCAAGCCGTGATGGCGGATCCGGAGTGGCGGCATGGCCGATATTTTGTAGAGGGCACGAATCCGCGACGTGGCCTGGCAGTCGCGCGCATGGGCGCGCATATCACCTATCTTTCGGATGCAGCGCTGCACCGAAAGTTCGGCCGGCGCTTTCAGGACCGCGACAACCCGACCTTCTCATTCGATGCCGATTTCCAGGTGGAAAGCTATTTGCGCCACCAGGGCAGCAGTTTCGTCGAGCGCTTCGATGCCAATTCCTATCTCTATCTTACCCGCGCCATGGACTATTTCGATCTGGCCGCCGATTGCGGCGGGGTTCTGGCCAATGCCTTCAAGGACACGCCGACCCGCTTCTGCGTGATCTCATTCACCTCCGACTGGCTGTTCCCCACTTCGGAGTCGCGCTCGATCGTGCATGCGCTCAATGCCGGCGGCGCGCGCGTGTCGTTTGCGGAGGTGGAAACGGACAAGGGACACGACGCCTTTCTGATGGAGGAGCCGGAGCTGTTCGCGATCGTAAGCGGCTTTCTCGAGGGCGCCGCCAAGACGCGAGGACTCGGATGAGCTCTTCAACCCTCGTCCGCCCTCGATCCTCCGTCCTTCGCAATGCTTCCTCTGGGGTCCGTCCTCTCTCGTCTGACTCCCGCGTCGATTTGTTGGTCGTCGCCGCGATGGTCACAGCCGGCGCCAAGGTGCTCGATGTGGGCTGCGGCGATGGCGAGCTGTTGCGGCTGCTTGCGGAGACGCGCGGGGTTGATGGCCGCGGGATCGAGCTCTCCCGCGAGGGCGTGAACGAGTGTGTGGCGAAGGGCCTTGCCGTCGTTCAAGGTGACGCCGATACCGACCTCGCTGATTATCCCGATGACGCCTTCGATTACGTGATCCTCTCGCAGACCCTGCAGGCGACGCGCCACCCGCGCCGCGTGCTCGAGCACATGCTGCGCATCGGGCGCCGCGGCATCGTGTCCTTTCCTAATTTCGGGCACTGGGCGATCAGGCTGCAGCTGCTGTTCGGCGGGCACATGCCGATAACCAACAACCTGCCGCACCCCTGGTGGGACTCTCCGAACATTCATTTCTGTACGATCAAGGATTTCCGCGAGCTCTGCGACGTGGTCGGCGCCAAGATGGAGAGGGCGGTCGCGCTCAATCACTGGGGCAGGGCACTGCGGTTGAATGCGCCGTGGTGGTTCTGGAATCTGCTCGGCCAGCAGGCCGTGTTTCTGCTCAGCCGTCGCTCCTGACCTCTACCGCCGCAAACGAATAGTTCCCACATAGAAGGGAGCGTGGCGGTCGCCCGCGCTCAAGCCTTTATCGCAGGGAACTCCCGCCATCTCAGCGGGAGGGATAGCTATGGATTTTCAGAAATATACAGACCGGGCGCGCGGCTTTGTGGAATCAGCGCAGCAGCTGGCGCTGCGCGAGGGACACCAGCAATTCACGCCCGAGCATCTCCTCAAGGTGCTGCTGGATGACCCGGAAGGGCTTTGCGCCGGGCTGATCGAGCGCGCCGGCGGCCGCGCGCGCGAGGCGCTCGCGGGGGTAGAAGCGCAGCTCGCCAAAATGCCCAAGGTCAGCGGTAGCGGCGCAGGCTCGGTATATCTGTCTCCGGCGCTGGCGCGCATCTTCGACCACGCCCAGAAGATCGCCGACAAGGCGGGCGACAGCTTTGTTACAGTTGAGCGGCTCCTGCTCGCGATTGCGCTTGAGAAGGACAGCGAGGCAGGGCGAATACTGCAGCGGGTCGGCGTCACCCCGCAAAATCTCAATGCCGCGATCGAGGCCCTGCGCAAGGGACGCACCGCGGACAGTGCGTCGGCAGAAAACGCCTATGATGCGCTCAAGCGATACACGCGCGACCTCACCCAGGCGGCGCGCGACGGCAAGATCGATCCCGTGATCGGCCGCGACGAGGAAATCCGCCGCACCATTCAGGTGCTGTCGCGCCGCACGAAGAACAATCCCGTACTGATCGGTGAACCCGGCGTGGGCAAGACCGCGATCGTCGAGGGCTTGGCGCAACGGATCGTCAACGGCGACGTGCCTGACTCACTGCAGGATAAAAAACTCCTGGCGCTCGACATGGGCGCCTTGATCGCGGGCGCCAAGTACCGCGGCGAGTTCGAGGAGCGGCTCAAGGCCGTGCTGCAGGAGATAACGTCTTCGGCGGGCGCCTACATTCTGTTCATCGACGAAATGCACACGCTGGTGGGTGCCGGCAAGGCGGAAGGGGCGATGGACGCCTCAAATCTGCTCAAGCCCGCGCTGGCCCGCGGCGAGCTGCATTGCGTCGGTGCCACCACTCTGGACGAATACAAGAAATATGTGGAGAAGGACGCGGCGCTCGCCCGCCGGTTCCAGCCAGTTTACGTCAACGAGCCGACCGTCGAGGATACGATCTCGATCCTGCGCGGCCTGAAAGATCGCTATGAACAGCATCACGGGGTCCGCATCACCGATTCCGCTCTGGTCGCGGCCGCCACTCTCTCGCATCGCTACATTAGCGACCGTTTCCTGCCCGACAAGGCAATCGACCTGATCGACGAGGCTGCAGCGCGGCTGAAAATGCAGGTCGACTCCAAGCCGGAGGAGCTCGATTCAATTGACCGCGAGATTGTCCGCCTGAAGATCGAGCAGGAGGCGCTGAAGAAGGAAAGCGATCCGGGATCCAAAGAGCGGCTGCGCAACCTCGAACGAGAACTGACTACGCTCGAGAAGCAGTCGGCCGATCTGACTGCGCGGTGGAAATCCGAGAAGGAGAAGCTCTCGGACGCGCAAAAGCTCAAGACCGAGCTCGACCAGTTGCGTAACGAGCTTGCCAATGCGCAACGCCAGGGCGAGTACCAGCGCGCGGGCGAGCTCGCCTATGGCCGCATCCCTGAGATTGAGAAGAAGCTCAAGACGATCGAGGCGGGCGAAGGCCGCGGCGCCATGGTCGAGGAGGCGGTCACCGCCGACCACGTTGCCCAGGTCGTCTCCCGCTGGACCGGAGTGCCGGTGGAACGCATGCTCGAGGGCGAAAAGGAAAAGCTCCTGCGCATGGAGGCGCAGCTGAGCAAGCGGGTCGTCGGCCAGGCGGAAGCAGTCAAGGCGGTATCGACCGCGGTGCGGCGGGCGCGCGCCGGCCTTCAGGATCCGAGACGCCCGATTGGGTCCTTCATGTTTCTGGGCCCCACCGGTGTCGGCAAGACGGAGCTGACGAAGGCACTAGCCGAATATCTGTTCGACGACGAGAATGCGCTTCTGCGCATCGACATGTCGGAATACATGGAAAAGCATTCGGTGGCGCGGCTGATCGGCGCTCCGCCCGGCTATGTCGGCTACGAGGAAGGCGGCACGCTGACCGAGGCGGTGCGAAGGCGTCCTTACCAGGTCGTGTTGTTCGACGAGATCGAGAAGGCGCACCCTGACGTCTTCAATGTGTTGCTGCAGGTCCTCGACGACGGCCGCCTCACCGACGGCCAGGGACACACGGTCGACTTCCGCAATACCCTGATCGTGATGACCTCGAATCTCGGCTCCGAGTTTCTGGCGAACCAGCCCGAGGGGCAGGACACCGATGTCGTGCGCGACCCGGTGATGGCTGTGGTGCGCGCGCATTTCCGCCCCGAGTTCCTCAACCGGGTTGACGAGATCATTCTCTTCCACAGGCTGCAGAAGCGCGACATGACGAAGATCGTCGACATCCAGATGGCACGACTCGCAAAACTTCTGGAAGACCGCAAGATCAACGTCGTACTCGAGCCCTCTGCGCGCGAGTGGCTCGCGGACAAGGGATGGGATCCCACCTACGGAGCGCGCCCCCTCAAGCGCGTGATCCAGAAATCCGTGCAGGATCCCCTTGCCGAGCTGATGCTCTCGGGCCGCATCAAGGACAGCGACCGCGTTGTGATCTCCGCGGGCAAGAAGGGCCTGACGTTTAACGGAGAGCTTGCTGAGGCAGCCTGACCAGGAATCAGTGATCAGGAGTCAGTAATCAGAACCGCACTGCGGGCCATTCTGATTACTGATTACGGACCACTGTCATCTGCCCTGGGCGAAGCGCGAAGGTGTGGCGCGGGTGAGCATCTGGTCAAGCCGGGCCCGCTCCTCGTCAAACCCGGCCAGCAGCGCGCCATCGAGCACGCGGCCGCGGGGCAGCTTGACCTTCATCGGATCAACAAAGCGGCCGTTGACGATAATCTCATAATGCAGGTGATTGCCGGTGGAGAGCCCGGTTGAGCCCACATATCCGATCACCTGCCCTTGCCGTACCCGCTTGCCGACTTCCATGCCGCGCGCGAATGCGGACATGTGGCCGTAGGCTGTTTCCCAGCCGTTGGCATGGCGGATCCGGATGTATTTTCCGTAGCCGCCCTCCAACCCGGCTTTTTCGATGACACCGTTGCCGGACGCGAAAATGGCCGTCCCTCTGGATGAGGAAAAATCGACGCCGGTATGCATCTTGGTGAAGCCCAGAATGGGATGGTTGCGGCCGCCGAAGCCCGAGGTGATGGTGCCGTCCGCGACCGGCTTGCGCACCAGGAATTTTTTGGCGCTCTTGCCGCTTTCGTCGTAGTAGTCGACGATGTTGTCGTCGGTGGTTTGATAACGATAGAACTTCCGCGTCTCGCCGCCTGTGGTCAGCAGCGCGTACAGCACGTCGGCCTTGCTGTTGTCGCTTGCGTTCTCGTCATCGCTGGCAAACAGAACCTCGAACGAGTCGCCGGGCTGCACCTTGCGCTGGAAATCGACATCGTAGGAGTAGATGCGGATCAGGTCATCGATGACCGGACGCGGGATGTGGTTGCGCAGCGCCGTCTCGTAGATGCTCTGGTAGAGGCGAACGCCCTTTCCGTCGTCTTCGTCGTCATCGCTGGATGACGCAACACTGTTTGCGCTGTGCACGTCGACGGCGACATATTTGCCCTTGTCGGACCAGGCCACCATGGCCTCGACGCTCGTGTCCGTGGCGATGACGATCCGGACAGGACGCAGCCGCCGGCCATCCGGCGTGGGCGCCACCAGGACGCGCAGCTTGTAACCGTCCTTCGGGCTGCTGTCGCGGCCACGCCCGCCAAACGCGGCGGTGATCGCCTTGACCTCCTCAGGCGTCGCTCCGAGCTCACGCAGACTGGCGGAGACCGAATCTCCTTTCTTGAGCACGATGGTCCGCTCGTTCCACGCATTGCCGCCATTGGCTTGGGCGGTGGACTTGGGAAGGAGTGTTACATTTTCGGGCACGATGCGCGGCTCGAATCCGCCATACGGATCGCCGTGCGGGTCCTGCGCCGGAGCATAGGCGGTGAGCGGAACAGCATCGGCGATCATGGTGGGCTTGGCGCCACCCTCGAAGTTCGCGGTCTCGCGCACGCGCGCGAGCACTTCGTCCATGGACGTGACAGCCGCGACCTTGGCGCGGGGGAGCACGAGCGGGAGCTCGCGGGTGAGGAAGGAGACTTCCGCATCGGGCTCGGCGCCGCCTTCCTCTGCGTTGAGCGCGCTTCCTCCCGATGATTGCGCGATCATCTTCAGCGCATTGAACGGAGGGATGTTGGCGGAAAGCTCGGAAACGGAAAGGGAGAGATTGCCGGCAACGCGAATGAACGGCCGCACGCGGACTATCTCGCGGTTGCCGCTACCGCGCGTGGTGTGTGAAACGCGAATGATCTGGCGCGCCGCATTGGCTTCGCCGGGTGGCGGCAGCCGGTCATTCTTACGCGCGGAATTCGATACGCGTTCTGCGCCGCTCGCCGCCACGCGCACCGCGGCTTCCACGCGTTCCGGCATGGTGGCAAAATTGGTTTCGCCATCGAGCGCTGCAAAAACGGCGCCGCTCATGAGAGCTGCGCCGCACAGGCCTGTGAGAATGGTACCGCTGAACCAGCGTACCGAGACACGACGCCGGTCGATCAGGCCACTGTTCTCGCCATCTACGGACAGCGGAGCCTCGTTGCCGAGGTCGATGTGATCGGCCTCGAACCCCGAACGGCAAGTCGCGCGTCGTTTGGCGTGGTCCAAGCCGATGTCCCCCTCCGTCTCGATGCGAGACGGTCCGCGCAATGCGACGTGACGATAGGCCACGGGACATCGGGCGTTGCCGCCAATCGCGAGACGAAAGCATGCGCCGTCGCCTGCACGATCGGAGGTCGACCGTGTCCTAAACCTTCTGGCCTGTGGCTGGGTGCAGCCGAATGTCACGCGATGGCGTAACCCGGCGCAATTCCCCCCGCACCGACACCTCCCAATGCAATGTAGAAGAGGGGAGGAGGAATGTGGCCGCAGTGCGGCACCCGGAACTTTTTCGCAGGCGCTAAGCCACCGATTTTCCTAAAGAACAGGACTGTGGCGCCGCTGCATCGCCTGGTACATCGGCGATTGTTTGTCCCTTCTGTCGAGGAGTTGACAGCGCGGGGAGCGCACCCCTATATAACGCCGGATACGGCTCGCCGCCGCCTCGGCGCGACGGCCGCGTCTGCGAAGCTCCTCACTATTTAGGTGACCAAGCTCCCGGCTTCCACCGGCGGGCGAAGCTTCGGTGGCTCTCCTGCTCGGGAGAGTGGGACCGGCTTGGGTCCCGGGCTGTTTGACAAGTGAATCGGAAGAAAGAGAAACGTGGACGGCGGAGTCCCTTGCGGGCCGCCTTACCGGGTTCGGCTTTGCCGAGCCTGCGGGAGGCGGCCGGACGAGACTTCGGCGGTCGACGTTTCAGGTCAACACCCGGCGTGGCGCTTTGCGTCCGCGCCGGTGTCGGACCTCGTCAAACGTTGTGATCAGCCGGAACAAGTTCTCATCCAAACATGAGAGTTTGATCCTGGCTCAGAGCGAACGCTGGCGGCAGGCCTAACACATGCAAGTCGAGCGCCGTAGCAATACGGAGCGGCAGACGGGAGAGTAACACGTGGGAACGTGCCCTTTGGTTCGGAACAACCCAGGGAAACTTGGGCTAATACCGGATAAGCCCTTACGGGGAAAGATTTATCGCCGAAGGATCGGCCCGCGTCTGATTAGCTAGTTGGTGGGGTAATGGCCCACCAAGGCGACGATCAGTAGCTGGTCTGAGAGGATGATCAGCCTCACTGGGACTGAGACACGGCCCAGACT
>JBKPOZ010000275.1:0-9466 GCA_046733355.1 Pseudomonadota bacterium
TACGTCGAATCCTGATGCCATGACACGAACGCGGGGTTCTGGGCTTCCTTGATGAAGAAATTGGAGGTCCAGCACAGCAAATCTTGGCCGTAGAGGTCCTCGACGGCGTCCAAAATCTTTTCGTTGCGCACGAGGTCGGCAAGCCAGGGGAAGAGCAGATGGGCCTTGTGACGCAAATCGCCGCGGAGCGGACCTCCAGTCCGCGCTTCAAACTCCTCGAGACGTTTGCGGACGTCCGCGGCCTCAGTTTCCGACATGACGCGGACGGGGGAAAGATAGCCTTCGTTTTGGAAGCGCTGGATGTCGTCGGACGACAGGAGCTTGGGCATCACACTCTCCCTCTAATTTCTGCTAATGGGGCCGCCGCTTGCCAATTGGCCCGGCTGACATGTTAGTCGAGAGGCGTTCCTGCCGCCAGTCCGCCTTATCCCACTCACCGCAGCCCCCTCGGCCGCAATCGCGGTTCGGAGGATTATCACCTTAGTACGCGAGCAGGCTGACTCATTCTTCTCGCTCCCCGCCGTGCGCAGGACTAAAGAAGTGGCCTATCCCGTTCACATAAATAATAACCGCTTTGCGATTTTCGGCGTTCGTTGCTGTGGCAAGCGTAGCTACTGGCATGTACCGCTACCGGTTCGAAGACCGCAATACACACTACTCGAAATGACAAATCGTGGTCAGGGGGTCTGTGAGCTACTTCGCAGCGCGTCGGAAGACCCACAGAACGTGACCACAGGGGTCGCTGATTGGCCGACACGTTTCCCTGTCTCGTGCATTCGCCGAGGTTGAACCATTGTGCGGTCGTGGATTCACAGCGGTAGTCAGCGATCGAACTTGCCAACAAGCCAAGTCAAATCCATGATCTTCGGAACGGACTACCGCTTTGGGCCGATGCCGCGGGCAGCAAAAACCTGCGGTTTCTACGAAAGCGCCTGCTGACCGAATGGGAGGATTTAGCTATGCGTGGCACTAACCTGCTTCGTTCGCTTGTCGGGGCATCCTTAGCATTCGTCATTGGAACATCCACCGATGTGGATGCCCAAACCACTGCCCTTCGCGGCGCCCGCGTGATTGATGGAAGAGGCGGCGCTCCGATTGACAACGCCACAATCGTCATTCGCGACGGCCGCATCGTCGCCATCGGTTCGTCCGTCGGAACCCCCGTCCCCAACGGTGCCGAGGTCGTCGACTATGCCGGCAAAACGATCATTCCGGGCCTCATCTCGGACCACTCCCATGTGGGCATCTTCGTTGGCCTCAAGGCTGCGCCCGAGAACTACAATCGTGATGCCATCCTGCGGCAGCTGAAGCAGCTCGAGGCTTATGGCGTCACCACCGTGATGGCGCTCGGCCTTAATGGACCTTTGTTCTACGAACTGCGTCCGGAGTTGCACGCAGGCCGGCTCCCTGGTGCGGATCTCTTCGGAGCCGACCAGGGGATCGGCGTGGTCGGTGGCCAGCCATCGGCGGCGGTCGTTCCAGTTGGCGAGAACCAGGTCTCGCGACCGGACGCCGTGGAGATGGCGCGTGAGTCGATCCGTCAGATGGCCGCGCGCAAGACCGACATGATCAAGATCTGGCTCGATAGCGCCGGCGGGCTGATGCCCAAGCTTAAGCCGGAAGTCTATTCGGCCGTCATTGATGAGGCGCACAAGAACCGCTTGCGGGTAGCCGCCCACATCTACGACCTCGATGACGCCAAAGCGGTCGTGCGCGCGGGCGTCGATGTCATCGCTCACGGGGTTCGCGATAAGCCGGTGGACCCCGAGTTCATCGACATGATGAAAGCGCGATCGGTATGGTACATCTCCACCATAGTGCTCGATTACACTAACTACGTTTTCGCCGAGCAGCCGTCCTGGACGCGCGAGCCATTCTTCCAGCGCGCATTGCATCCCGCGGTTCGCGCGCAATTAGATGATGCCGACTACCGCGAGCGCACGCTTGGGTTGCCAGCGACCGCGAAAAACAGAGCAGCCGTCACGACTAATAAGCAAAACCTGAAGGCGGTCCATGACGCCGGTGTGGGGGTCGGCTTCGGCTCCGACTCCGGCGTGGGCCTGCGCATTCCGGGAGTGGCCGAACATCTGGAACTCGCGCTGATGGTGGAAGCGGGCCTCACGCCGATGCAGGCGATCACCAACGCTACCTCCAATGCAGCGGCGCTGCTGAAGCTCGATGATCGCGGCGTACTGGCGTCCGGCAAGCTTGCCGATCTGGTGGTACTTGAGGGCGATCCGACTGCCGATATCAGCAACTCAAGGAAGATTCACGCGATCTGGCATCGCGGCAAGAAAGCAGCGGGACCGATCGAAACATTCACGCCCTGAGCGAGCCGCTGTTGGCAGGAGGAAGACGAGGCCCTCAGGTCAAGACCTGAGCCGGCTCACAACTTCTTTGTGCAGCATCATGTCCTCCTGGGTCCCGCTTTTTTGAATTCAGATGGCGGTACGACATGCTGCAAGCCGGTGACCCTTGGCTTGCGCTGATGCAATCTTTGCATTCAAATTGCTCACCAGAGCTGCCGCGGAACCGAAATCGCATGAATCAGCAGTCCACCCGCTCCACTGACCTTCTTTTCGAGGTGCGTGACAGCATCGGGCGCGCTACGTTCAACCGTCCGCAGGCCCGCAACGCCTTCACCTTCGAGATGTACGAGCGGCTCGCGCAAGTCTGCGAGCAGGTCAATAAGGACCGCGCCATCAAAGTGCTTGTCTTTCAGGGCGCCGGCGACAAGGCCTTCGCATCGGGCACCGACATCAACCAGTTCCGCGCGTTCAAGACGCCCGAGCACGCGATCGAATACGAATCCCGGATCGACCGGGTGCTGACCGCTCTGGAGCAATGCCGCGCGCCCACCATCGCCGCGATCACCGGCGCTTGCACCGGCGGAGGTGCCGGCATCGCCGCCTGCTGCGATTTGCGCATCGGGACGAAGACGACACGCATCGGATTCCCGATCGCGCGCACGCTCGGCAATTGCCTCTCTATGTCGAGCATCAGCCGGCTCAGCGCGTTAATTGGACCGGCGCGGGTCAAGGATCTCATATTCACCGCTCGGCTCATCGGTGCAGAGGAGGCGGTAAGCATCGGATTGCTCAATGAGGTGGTCGAAGACGTGTCGGCGTTGGAGCGGCGGGTCGATGCGCTTGGGAAGCTGATTGCCGGCAACGCGCCACTTACGCTGAGTGCCACTAAGCAGGCGCTCGCTCGGCTGCAGCGTCGGCTCTCGCGCGAGGAAGGCGAAGACCTCATTCTCATGTGCTACATGAGCCGGGATTTCCGCGAAGGCTTGGATGCCTTTCTCAACAAGCGCCAGCCGCAATGGGCGGGCGAATAGGTGCGCTACGCCAGCAGGATCGTGCGATGGGTCCATTGACCGGCTTGAAGGTAGTCGATCTCACCCACGTCATGGCGGGCCCGACCTGCACGCTCATGCTGGCGGACATGGGTGCCGAGGTCATCAAAATCGAAAAGGCGCCGAGCGGCGATGACACGCATCACATGATCCCGCCAAAGCTCGGCGAGGAAGCGGCTGCCTTTCTGATGATGAACCGCAACAAACGCGGCATCGTGCTCGATCTCAAGACAGAAGGCGGCAAGAATATTCTGCAGCGGCTGATCGCGACGGCTGATGTGCTGGTGGAGAATTTTGCACCGGGGGTGATGGAGCGCCTTGGGTTTGGCTATGAGTCCCTGCGCAAGGATTATCCGTCGTTGATTTACTGCTCGCTCTCCGGCTTCGGCCGCACAGGTCCCTACAAGCATCGACGCGGCTTCGATCTCGTTGCACAGGCAATGAGCGGGATCATGAGTTTCACCGGCGAGAGCCCGCATGGCCCGCCCGTGAAATGCGGGGCGCCGCTGTCCGATATAACGGCCGGCATTCTCGCGGCGATGGGCGTCCTCGCCGCCTATGCGCATCGGCTGAAGACCGGCCAGGGCCAATGGGTGGAGACCTCGCTGTTCGAGGCCGCACTGGTGCAGACCTATTGGCAATCGGCGATTGCGCTGGCGACCGGGGTAGCTCCGCGCGCGATGGGGTCGGCGCATCCGCTCAACGCCCCCTATCAAGCCTTTGAAGCATCCGATAGATGGATCGTGGTCGGCGGTGCCAACCAGAAGAATTGGCTGCGCATGCTCGAGGCCTTGAACGCGCCGGAACTCGCGGATGACCCGCGTTTCCGCTCCGGCGCCGACCGAATGGCTCACCTCAAAGAGCTCGAGACGGAACTCGGCGCGCGATTTCGCAGCAAGCCGGCGCAATACTGGCTCGAGGCGCTCGAGGACAGGGGCGTTCCTTGTGGTCCGGTCTACGATATGCTGCAGGCGCTCGCCGATCCACAGACGCTCGCACGCGACATGGTCGTCGAGGTCGAACATTCGGCGCTCGGTCCCGTCAAGACGCTCGGCCTGCCGGTGAAATTTTCGGCCACACCCGGCAAGGTGAGCACTGGCGCGCCGCGCTATGGCGAGCATACGCGCGAGGTGCTGCGCGGATGCGGGTACGACGACCAGCAGATCGATCGATTCGAGAAGGAAGGTGCGATCGTCATGTCGATGCCTCGGCCTGCTCGCGAACGGTGGTCGGATGCGGTCACCCCATAAGCTAAAGAAGAGGAGGAAACATGGGTTCTGTTGCAAAATCGATGATCTTGTCCGCCGGCGCCATTGCCGTGCTGTTTGCCGCGCCCGCAGCGGCCGAGTGGCGTCCGAACAAGCCGATCGAGTTTGTCGCGACCGCGGGGCCCGGCGGCGGCACCGACAATCTCGCGCGCGCGGTTCAGAACAGCTTCGTCAAACACAAGCTGACCGATCAGCCCGTCGTGGTCGTCAATAAAGGCGGCGGCAGCGGCGCCGAGGGCTATACCTATGGCAAGGCGTCCGCGGGTGATCCCTATAAGGTGATCTTCGGCACATCGAATGCTTGGCAGCAGCCGATGGTATCCAGGGTCGCCTTCAAGCACACCGATCTGACCCCTATCGCGACGATGGCACAGGACGAATTCTTGCTCTGGGTGAAGCAGGATGCGCCGTACAAGACGGTTGGCGAGTACTTGAAGGCCGTGGCGGCAAAGCCCGGCGAATTCAAGATGGGCGGCGCGCAGTCGAAAGATACCGACGAAGTTCTCACACGCATGATCGAAAAGACGGCAAATGTGAAATTCACCTACATTCCGTTCAAGAGCGGCGCCGAGGCGGCCGTGCAGCTCGCTGGCGGCCACATCGACTCCCACGTCAACAATCCTAGCGAGAGCCTTGGACAGTGGCGCGGCGGCACCCAGCGCCCGTTGTGCGCCTTCAGCCCGCAACGACTGCCGAAGGGGCCGAACATCACCGCAACGCAAAGCTGGCACGACATCCCCACCTGCATCGAATCCGGTCTCAACATCCCGAAATTCCAGCAGCCACGCACAGTCTGGCTCCCCGGCAAGGTCACGCCGGATCAGGTGGCCTTCTACGTCGATCTCATGCGGAAGGTGCAGGCTACGCCCGAGTGGAAGGAATACATCGAGCGCACGTCGCAGACCGATACTTTTTTGACCGGAGACGAGTTCGACAAGTTCATGAAGGAGGACATCGAACACGTGCGCAAAGTCGCCGCCGAGCAGGGGTGGCTCGTCAATTGAGCCGGGGGCGTCGATGATCTCGCGACGCGCGCTGGAACTGGCGACCGCGGCTCTGACCGGGACCTTCGGCGCGGCCGTTATCGTCTCCAGCATCGATAACGGTATCGGCTGGTCGACCGCAGGCGTTGATGCCGGGACATTTCCGTTCCTAACCGGCGTGATCATCCTCGCCGGCAGTCTGTGGAATCTCGCCCGCGGCTCCCTGCAAAGCCGCGATGTGATCGTCAGCTCATCCGACCTTCGGCGCCTAACCGCGTTATTCGTTCCGGCCGTCGTGTTCGTTGCTGCGATCCCGCTGATCGGCGTGTATTTCGCCTCGGGCTGTTACATGCTCGGAACTCTGGCCCTGCTGCACCGGTTCTCTTTGCCGCGGTCGCTTCTCATCGCGGCGGCGACCCCGCTCGCGCTCTATTTGGTGTTCGAACGCATGTTCCAGGTGTCGCTGCCGCATGGCGCGCTGGGGGACGTGATCGGATTCTGACGAGCACTCGATGGACAACATCGAATCCTTGCTGCACGGGTTCACCATCGCAATCACGTTTCCTCATCTCGGGTTGATGCTCATCGGTGTGCTGCTCGGGATCCTGGTCGGCGTGCTGCCGGGGCTGGGCGCCCCCAACGGGGTTTCGCTGCTCCTTCCCCTCACGTTCGGCATGCAGCCGGTGTCCGCGATCATCCTTCTCTCCACCATGTACTGGGGCGCGCTGTTCGGCGGCTCCGTCACGTCGATTCTCTTCAACATTCCGGGAGAGCCGTCGTCGGTTGCGACCACCTTCGACGGCTATCCGATGGCGCGCGACGGCCGCGCGACCACGGCGCTAGCGACGGCGTTTGGCTCTGCGGCCTTCGGCGCGCTGGTCGGCGTCGTGCTGATCACTTTTCTCGCCTCCTGGGTCGCCCAGGTCGCGCTGGCGTTTGGCCCTCCGGAATATTTCGCGGTCTATTTTCTCGCGTTCGCGAGCTTTGTCGGGATGGGCGGCGCGGCGCCGATCAAGACGGTGGTGTCGCTCGCCGCCGGCTTTGCCATCGCCGCGATTGGCATCGACACGGTTTCCGGCAGCGTGCGCCTCACGATGGGAATCGATGAGCTTGTGAAAGGCGTGAGTTTTGTCGTGGCGGTCATGGGCCTGTTCGGCATCGGCGAACTGCTGCTGGCCGTCGAAGAAGAGTTTCATGCTAAGGCGGTTTCCTCGAAAATCGAGTGGCGGGAAGTTTTTCGCACGCTCGTCGGCCTTCCCCGCCATGGCTGGGCACTTCTGCGCAGCGCGGCAATCGGCTGCTGGATGGGGATCACGCCGGGCGGGCCGACGGCGGCCTCGTTCATGAGCTACGGCATCGCCAAGCGCTTTTCGCCGCGCAAATCAAGCTTCGGCCGGGGTGACGCGGAAGGGATCGTCGCCCCGGAGACCGCTGATCACGCCGCGGGAACGAGCGCGCTGTTGCCCATGCTGTCGCTCGGCATCCCCGGTTCGGCCACGGCGGCGGTGATGATGGGCGGGTTGATGATATGGGGCCTCAATCCCGGCCCGATGCTGTTCATCGAGCAGAAGGATTTTGTCTGGGGGCTGATCGCCTCGATGTATGTCGGCAACATCGTCGCCGTTGTGCTGGTGTTGCTGACGGTGCCTATTTTCGCGGCCCTGATGCGCATTCCATTTTTCATTACTGCGCCGCTCATTTTCATCATCTGTACCGTTGGCGCCTATGCCGTCTCCAATTCCTATCTCGACGTCCTACTCATGCTTGGCTTCGGCATTGTCGGTTATCTGTTCAAGAAGCTTTCATATCCGCTCGCGCCGTTAGTACTCGCGATCGTTATCGGAGATAAGGCGGAGGACGCGTTCCGACAGGCGATGCTGATGTCGAAGGGCTCGCTCTCCATCTTTTTCGGCAACGCGCTGGTAGCAACACTGGTCGTCGTGGGGGTCGCGCTGCTGCTGTTGCCGCTCGTTCTGCAAGTCATGCATGTGCGCACGACAAAGCCGTTATTGGATTGACGCGAACCCCGGAGAAGGGAACCCATGGACATCAGGACTCCTACCGCAAAGCCGGTGATTGTGCTCGCCATGGGCGATCCTGCCGGCATCAGCCCCGAGCTGACGGCGAAAGTCGTCGGGTTGGCTGAGGTACAAAGCAGGACCCGTTTGATCGTGGTAGGCGACCGCCGCGTGTTCGACGAGGGAATGCGAGTGGCTGGCTTCAAAACCGATGTGAAGACAGTCGCGGGCGATGCGTTTGCCGAACCGCGTGATGGCGAGCCCATTCTCGTTGACCTCACGAACCTCGATCCGGCGTCGATCCGCCGCAACGTTGCCGTCCGGGAGGGCGGCCAATTCGCGCTCGAGAATTACCGGTATGCGCTGGAGCTGGCGCGCGATGGAGGGCCGATGCGGTGTGCTTTACTCCGTTCAACAAGAAGGCCATGCGGCTCGCCTGCCCTTCCTATGACGACGAGATCGCGTTCTCGGCGGAGGTCGTCGGGTTCGAAAGCCCCGCCAGCGAGTTCAACATCCTCGATAAATTGTGGAATGCGCGCGTGACCTCGCACGTTGCCCTCGCGGAAGTCCCCGCTCGATTGAGCAAAGAGCATATCTTGCGCGCATTGCAATTGACGGACGCGTGCATGCGCAGCGCCGGTTTTGCATGTCCGCGGATCGCGGTCGCCGGGTTGAACCCCCACGCCGGAGATGGCGGCAATTTCGGGCGCGAGGAGATCGACGTGATCGGTCCTGCAGTGGAGGCCGGCAAGCGCGAGGGCATCTTTGCTGAAGGGCCGTTCCCCGCGGATACCGTTTTCCTTCGCGCCAAAAGCGGCGCTTTTGACGCAGTGCTGACCATGTACCACGACCAAGGCCAGATCGCGATGAAGCTGATGGGCTTTGATCGCGGCGTGACGCTTCTCGGTGGCTTTCCTTTCCCGATCTGCACGCCGGCGCACGGTACGGCCTACGACATAGCGGGCCAAGGAATTGCCTCGGTCGGAGCGACACGGGCTGCGGTGTTGCTCGCGGCTGAATTGGCCGCGCAGAAGAGGACATCGGCGTCCGCCGACGGCAGTGACGAGGGCATCCCCGCGCGGGGGCCAAGCGCCGGCTGAGCGGACAATGGCAACGCCGTGGTGACGGGCGGCGCGTCGGGATTGGGATTCGCCATCGCCGAGCCTCAAAGGAAAACCCCGCCGTATTCGGACCATAACGGCGGGGGTTCCGGCCCTGTGTACTCCGCTGGTGGCGTGCCGAGCGGCCTTAGCTTGCTCAGCCTATCTTCTGCGTCACGTGCTTCGCTGCTTCTTCGCGCGCGGCCAGTCTCCACTGCAACGCAAGGCAGTTCAGCATGTTACGAAACACGGGATCGTCACACTGTTCAGCGGCGCGGGTGTATGCAGCGGCGTTCTCTTCGTAACTTTGAGCGAGGGTCGGCACGGCGGGATCCATCTCAGCGCGGTGAAGCCCCGACACGATAGTGCTTGCTTCTCGGCTCGGAAGATGTGACGGCCGTCACAAGTTAGGCTTCGGGTACCCCATCATTTTTTGGACAACCGCTTGCGGCTGGCCACTTGGCTATCAGGCCACGTCTATGTCCGCTACGAATAGCTCGCAGGGCATCCGCTCGGTCCTCGACCTTCGGACTTCTATCGGCCCGGCCGCGCAAGAGGGCCTCTGCAAACCGCCACAGAGACCGGACTGCGTGGCTGGGCATGTGAGATTCGAACTCAGAAATGTCGTCGCAAATTATCCCTTTGAAAGCTCGCGCGGATTTCCCCGATCCGCGCCGAATTTTGGCCACGGAGACCATTCGCGTTTGAGCTGCAGTGCCGGGGATACGCAGCTCGGGAC
>JBKPOZ010000276.1:0-5756 GCA_046733355.1 Pseudomonadota bacterium
ACCTGAGGTTGGTCTTGTTTATGTTTGTGGAGTCCTGACATGCGAGTGATCAGTTTCGAGCGGAGCGGCACCCGCAGCTACGGCCTGCTGAAAGATGGAAATGTCGTGGACGTCGGCAGCCGCCTCCGCTCGCGTTACGCGGATCTGCGCGCAGTGCTCGCTGCCGGTGCATTGGCCGAGCTCGATGAGGCGCAGAAGGATGCCCCGAGCTTCAAGTTAGACGAGGCGAGGTTTCTCCCGGTCATTCCCAACCCGGAGAAGATCCTGTGCGTCGGCTTGAACTATGTGAGCCACCGGACGGAAACCAAGCGGCCCAAGACCGAACACCCGTCCATCTTCACGCGGTTTACCGATACCCAGGTCGGGCACTTGGCCCCGGTGCTGCGGCCCAGCTTCTCGACAAGGTTCGACTACGAGGGAGAGCTTGCGGTCATCATCGGCCGGGGCGGGCGGCATATCGCCGAGAAGGACGTCAACGCGCACATTGCCGGATATTCCTGCTACAACGATGTGAGCGTGCGCGACTGGCAGCGCCACACCGCGCAATGGACGCCGGGCAAGAACTTTCCCAATACCGGCGCCTTCGGCCCCGCACTTGTCACTCCCGATGAGATTCCGGATCTCGGCGCCTGCACCTTGACCACGCGCCTTAACGGCCAGGTGATGCAGCAGGCCCCTATCGCGGACCTGATTTTCACGATCCCGGTCATTGTCTCCTATGTCTCCACATTCACGCCGCTCCGCCCGGGCGACGTGATCGCCACAGGTACGCCGGGCGGCGTGGGCGACCGGCGCGAGCCTCCGGTTTACATGAAGGACGGCGACGTCGTTGAGGTCGAGATCGATCGCATTGGTCTGCTTCGCAATGTCGTTGAGACCGACAAGCAGACGAGTTCGTAAGGTAGCGCACCATGACAATGACAGAACAAACACAGAGTAAAGGAAGCCTGCGCATTGCCGTCGACATCGGCGGCACGTTTACCGATCTCGCCGCGTTCGATGAAGCACAGGGCCAGCTGATGTTCGGAAAGGCGCTGTCCACGCACGGCGCGCTGGTCAACGGCATTCAGCACACCATGGACCGCGCCAAGGTGGAGGCTGCCGATGCCTATCTGTTTCTGCACGGCTCGACCATTGCCATCAACACGCTGCTCGAGCGCAACGGCGCCAACACCGCCTTGCTGATCACCGAAGGCTTCCGCGATATCTATGAGATCGGGCGCGTAAACCGCCCCGACGCCTACAACCTGTTCTTCTCGAAGCACGCTCCGCTCGTAAAACGGTCCTCCCGCTTCGAGGTGAATGAGCGGCTTTTTGCCGACGGCAGGGTCTACAGGAACCTCGACGAGGACGCGGTGCGCGCGCTTGCGAGGTCGCTCAAGGAGCGCGGCATCGAGGCGGTCGCTGTTCTGCTCCTGCACTCATATCGCAACCCGGCGCACGAGGTGCGCGTCAAGGAGCTGGTCAAGCAGGAGATGCCGGGCGCGTTCGTTTCGGCCTCGCACGAGCTTTCGCAGGAATACCGGGAGTTCGAGCGCGCCTCGACGGTCGTGGCGAACGCCTATGTGGGTCCGCGCGTTGCCGAGTATCTCGCGCAGCTGGAGCAGCATCTCAAGCAGCACGGCTTTGGCGGAGACTTCTTTGTCGTGCAGTCGACCGGCGGGCTCTTTCCCATCGATCACGCCCGGCGGGATTGCGTGCGCATGCTGGAATCGGGCCCGGCCGCCGGCGTCATCGGCGCGCAGGCAATCTGCGCGCAGCTTGGCCTTGATCGCGCCATTGCCTTCGACATGGGGGGCACCACGGCCAAGGCCGGTGTGATCGCCGACAGCAGGCCATTGACAACAGGAAGCGCGCTCATTGGCGGCTATGAGAAGGCGCTGCCGATCCAGATCCCGATGATGGACATCTTCGAGGTCGGCACCGGCGGCGGCAGCATCGCGCGCCTGGGCGAAGGCAAGTCGTTGCGTGTCGGCCCGCAAAGCGCCGGCTCAATTCCCGGCCCGGTCTGTTATGGGCGCGGCGGCACGGAGCCGACGGTCACCGACGCCAATGTTCTCCTGGGGCGATTGGACCCGGACCATTTCCTCGGCGGCGAGATGAAGCTTGACCTTGCCGGAGCACGGCGCGCGATGCAGGAAAAATTGGCTGGGCCGCTCGGCCTCGATGTCACCGAGGCCGCAGACGGCATTCTGCGCATCGCGGTGACCACGATGTCGCACGCGGTGAAGGCGGTGACGACGGAGCGCGGCCTCGACGCCGGCAGTTTCCTCATGGTGGTCTATGGCGGTGCCGGTCCGCTGCATGCGTCCGCCATCGCACGCGAGATCGGCATCAGGAACGTGCTGATCCCGTTCGCGCCCGGTTATTTCTCCGCCTACGGCATGCTGTTCAGCGATCTCCGCTACGATTACGTGCGATCGTGCTTCCGCAAGCTCGACGACATGCCATTCGAGGAGATCGAGAGCCTCTATTCGTCGATGGAGGAGGAGGGCCGCTCTGCGATCGCAAGCTCGGCGATCCGCCCGGAGGCGATCGTGATCGAGCGCGCGGCCGATATGCGTTACGTCGGTCAGGAGCACGCGGTCACCGTCGAGCTGCCCGCCAAATTCTTTACCGACAAGGACCGCGCGGCGATAAAGCGCCGGTTCGACGAGGTGCATGCCGTCCGCTATGGCACCTCGGCCCCGAAGGAGCCGGCGGATCTCGTAAGCCTGCGCGCCACCGTGCTGGGCACCATGCGCAAGCCCCCCCGCCATACCGTGCACGAGGGGAAAGCGGAGCCGCCGATCGAATCGGTGCGCACGAAAAAGGATGTGTTCTTCCGCGGACATGGCTTCGTAAAAGCGCCCGTGTTCAAGCGCGACGCACTGCGCAGCGGCAATCGCGTCAGCGGGCCGGCACTGATCGAGGAGCACGCCTCGACCACCGTGGTTCAGCCCGGCGACGAGCTGACTGTTGATGGGTTCGGCAATCTGCAAATTCGCATTGGGAGTGAGCGCACATGAGCACCGCAAAGGCTGTCGATCCCGTCACCGTCGAGATCGTCCGCAACGGGCTTCTCGCGGTCACCGAGGAGATGAAAACGAATCTGACCCGGACCGCCTACAACCTGATCATCTACGAGGCGCTCGATTTCACCGTCGGGCTGTTCACCACCAAGGGCGAGACCGTATCGATCGGCCTGGGTCTGCCCATGTTCATCCGCGGCATGTCCGAGACCGTGAAGGCCAAGATCAGGCATTACGGCCTCGAGCGCATCAAGCCGGGCGACATTCTGGTCACCAACGATGCCTACACCACCGGCAGCCACCTCAATCATTTCACCTTCACCATGCCGGTGTTCTACAAGGGCGAGCTTGTCGCGTTTACCTGCTGCATGGCGCATTGGCTGGACGTCGGCGGCACACTGGGCCAGGTGACCACGGATATCTACTCCGAAGGCATCCAGATCCCGATCGTGAAATATCAGCGCGAAGGCGTGGTCAACCAGGAGCTCGTCGACATCATCGCCATGAACGTGCGCCTCTCCGAGCGCGCCATGGGCGACCTGCGCGCGCAGATCACCGCGGTGACCACGGGCGAGCGCCGCTTTCTCGAGCTCGTGGAGCGCTACGGCAAGGACGCAGTGCTCGCCTCCATCGCCCAGATCATGGATCATTCCGAGGCGGTGGCGCGTGCCAACACGCGCTCCATCCCCGATGGCATCTATGAGGCCGAATCGTTCATGGATGATGACGGCCTCGAGATCGGCAAGAAAGTCCCCATCAAGGTGCGCGCGGAGAAGCGCGGCGACGAGATGACCATCGATCTCTCCGAAGTGAGCCGGCAGGTGCGCGGCTTCTACAACTCGGGCGTGACCACCGGCATCGCCTGCGCGCAGGTTGCGTTCAAATGCCTGACCTCCGGCACCGATTATCCGGTCAATGACGGCAGCTTCCGCAATCTGAAAGTGATCATGCCCATGGGCCGGGTGATCAGCGCCGAGCGGCCGTTTCCCATGCGCGTGTGGATGACGTACCCCATGACCGTAATCGACACGGTGTTCAAAGCGCTGGCTCCAGCGATCCCAGACCGTGCCATCGCCGGCCACCATGCGGATCTGGTGTTTCCAAATATTCACGGCATCCACCCTGCGGACGGCAAGCTGTTCATCGTCGGCATTGGCCCGCTCGGCGGCGGCTGGGGCGCCAAGAAAAATGAGGACGGCGTGTCCGTCACCGTCTGCATCAACGATGGCGACACCCACAACAGTCCTTCCGAGCAGCTCGAGGCGAAATATCCGGTGCTGGTCGAGCGCTATTCGATCCGCGAGGACAGCAGCGGTCCGGGCAGGACGCGCGGCGGCCTGGGCGCGGAAATGGTGGTGCAGGCGCTGTCGCCGTTCTCGCTGACCACGCGCATCGATCGCATGCACTGCAAGCCGTGGGGACTCGAGGGAGGCGCGGAGGCCGCCGGCAACAGCATCGGCATCCGCCGCAACGGCAGGTGGGAGATGGATCTGCCGAACGCGAAGATCTTCAACGTGCGTCTCAACCGCGGGGATGCCTACATGATGCAGTCGGGCGGCGGCGGCGGCTTTGGCGACCCCATGGAGCGCGATCCCGACCTTGTGGCAGAGGACGTGCGCGAGGGCTACGTCAGCCGCGCCGTCGCCCAGAACGTCTATGGCGTGGTGCTGACCGCCGAGGGCGATATCGATGTTGTCGCCACCCGGTCACGGCGAAAGGGCACGACGCCGGCGCACATCGAAGAGGAGGCGTTCGAGGTGATTCCGGGCTGAGCCGGCGCCCTTCGATCATCGCGCGGAGACGGCTCCTGCCGCCGCCGGCGCGCCGGGCGTGTGCTTCTGCGCCTGCGGCGGGCGCGCTTGCACCTCGTGCAACGCGTTTGTCGGATCGACCAAGCCCCAGCCGAAGCGATCGTTGTGTCCGTTTCCGCCGAGCCGCTTCGCGCTGCCGGTGAGGATCTCGTAGACCATCTCCGGCGTGATCGAGGGGTCGCGCTCAATGAGAAGCGCCGCGACCCCGCTGACATGGGGGGCGGCAACCGAAGTGCCGGTGGTGAGCTGATAACCGCCGCCCGGCGCCGGCTCGAGAATTTCCACGCCCGGCGCGGCGAGCGCGACGTGCGCTCCCTGATTCGCCTGGGCAAAGAGCTTGTCATTGCGGTCGGTCGCGGTAACGGCGATGACATGCGCATCGGCGGCAGGATAGAGCGGCGGCGACTTCGGTCCGAGATTGCCGGCCGCAGCGATGAGCACGATGCCCTTGTCGTGCGCCTTCTTCATCGCGAGCTGCAGCATGGGATCGTAGGGTCCGGCAAAGCTCATATTGATGACGCGCGCGCCTTTCCTGATCGCCCATTCGAGTCCGGCGATGACGTGGCTCGTCGTTGCCTGTGCCGATTCGCCGGATTCGGGGCTGAATGCGTGAATGGCAAAGACGCGCGCGGCGGGAGCAATGCCGGCAACCGTGCGGCGCGCCGCAATCGCGCCGGCCATGCCGGTGCCGTGGGCGTGCGGCCGGTCGGCGTGGCCGACCGCGTCGAATTCCTCAATGACGGCGCCGGCGAGATCCGGATGCTTGCCGTCGATCTCCGAATCGATGACCGCAACCGGCAGATTTTGTTGCAAAACTCGGCCGTGCGGTGCGCGCCAGCTCGCGTGGGTATCGACGCGCTTATTGAGTATTTCCTCCCGTTTGGAGGGTGACTTTTAAGCCACGCCACCACTTAGCGAGGGCAGCTGGAACTCT
>JBKPOZ010000277.1:0-9733 GCA_046733355.1 Pseudomonadota bacterium
CAATCTTACGTTTGAGGTGGATGATGCCGAGAAGCTCAAGGGAATCGCGGACCAGTCGATCGATCTGGCGATTTGCATCGGCGCTTTCGAGCACATGCTCGATAAGCGAGCAGTGTTGGACAGCGCCTACAGGGTACTAAAGTTTGGTGGCCGTTTTTTCTGCCTCACGCCGAATGCTGATTACGTCTGGTATCGGACAATCGCGCCGCTGTTGCGGATTGAAACCAAGCATCTTTCCAGTGACCGAATGCTGACTCAGGACGAATTTTCGGTGCTGCTTGATCAGACGGGATTTCGCCACATTCGGTCTGCCCGGTGGACCTTCATTCCCAAGGGAGATATGCCTGACTTCGTTGGATTACTGCTCACTGTGCTTGATGCAATCGGGCGACACGCTCGATTGGATTCTCTCCGCGGTGGTCTGGCATTATGCGCCTGGAAGGAGGCGAAGTCCTCCAGCAACGAGAGGACAAAGACGCGTAGCGGTCGGCCTCGCCATGCGCTTTCGGGCGCCAGGAGAATTACCTGCGACGCAGCGCCTGAAGGCTATCATTGATGCGAACGAGCCCGGATCTCGTCCGTCATTCCACGGCGCTGCAGCGCCAGCCAGGAGCTCACGGCCGTCCGTTTTACGGTATCGAAGGCACAGGTGGCGCATGCCCGGTGCAAGGCGCCGTTGCGGGAGCGCGTCTTGCGTTCGCCGTGCCCGGTGATCTCGCCACCCCGACGGGAGGTTATCGCTATGACGGGCGCATCATCCAGGAGCTTGGGCGACTGGGTTGGCTGGTGGATGTTCTCGACGTGGGAGACGGCTTTCCGTTCCCGAGCGCCGAGCAGCGCGCCAACGCGCTGGCGATGCTGTCAGCGGTGCCTGTCGGCTGCCCGATTGTCCTCGATGGGCTTGCGTTCGGGGCGTTGCCCGAGGCCGGCGCTCTCCGATCACGCACGCCGCTCATCGCGTTGGTGCACCAACCTCTTGCTTTGGAAGCCGGTCTTGATGCCACGCAGGCGGACGCTTTCCGCGAGACCGAGCGCGCCGCGCTTGCCGCTGCGGCGCGTGTCGTGGTCACGAGCGAGTCAACCGCTCGGACCGTCAATGTTGATTATGACGTACCATTCGAGCGCGTCAGCGTTGTGCGACCAGGCAATGATCCCGTTCCACCGGCGCTTGGCAGCAACGATGGCGTTGTTCGGCTCCTCTCGATCGGATCGGTCGTGCCAGGCAAAGGGCACGATGTGCTCGTCGCCGCGGTTGCGACGATTGTCGACCTGCCCTGGCGGTTGACGATTGCCGGTGACCGAACCCGCAACCCGGTCGCCGCCGCGCAGCTTGACACTGATATCGCAGGCTACGGTCTCGGCGACAGGGTGACCGTGCTCGGCGCCGTGCCGCCCGAGCGTATCATCGAACTGTATTTGGCCTCCGACATCTTTGTGCTCGCGTCGCGTTTCGAGGGGTACGGGATGGCGCTCGCGGAAGCAATTGCGCACGGGCTGCCGGTGGTTTCTACCATGGCGGGCGCAATCCCCGACACAGTGCCTGCGGGTGCCGGCCTGCTGGTGCCGCCAGATAACGTTATCGCATTGGCGCAGGCGTTACGCCGCCTCATCGGCAATTGTGCCGAGCGGCAGCGGCTCGCCGGGAACGCTCGCGCGGCGGCGGCCCAGCTCCCCACTTGGCAAGATTCCGCCCGACTGTTTGCTGGCGCAGTCGAGAGCGTCGGATGAGCGGAGCAAGAACGACGAAGGCACGAAAAGTCATGCTGCCGGCGTGGAATATTGCACCTCAGGATGCATGGGAGCCCGAAGGCAATGTTGTTCTGTAAGGGCGCTCAGGTCGCGGTTGAACGGGCGCTATCCGAATTTCGGTCGGGTCGGCCGGTACTCATTAGATCCACCAGCGACGTCATAATGGCATTGCCGGTCGATGGCATGACCCAGGAAATGCTTGTCGCCTTTCGCCTGTTGAGCCGGCCAGTCCGGCCCTTCCTTCTCGTCACCGTTCGCCGTGCGCGCGCCATAGGCGTGGACACCTCGGACCCCATCGGTATCGCGCTTCCCGATTTCTGCAACGCTGACGACATCTTCTCGCTAGCCGCGGACACCCAGGTCAGTTGCCAGCTCGAGTCAATTTCAGTCGATGCGAGTGCGAGCGCCGCCGGGATCCAACTGGCAAAACAGGCCCACCGCTTGCCAGCGTTGCTGATTGGCGCTGGCAACTCTGCCGCCATACGCACTTGTGAGCCACCACTCGTGGTGGTCCCTGCCGAGGCAGTGGCGCAGTGTCGGCGTGCCTCAGCTACTGGCGTCAGTTTCGCTACTGAGGCCACGATACCTCTTGGCGGGTTCTCGGCTCGTTTCGTGGTGTTTCGGGATGGCAAGGGCGGCACCCCGACGGCCGTGGTTGTCGGTTCACCCGATCTGACAGAGCCTGTACTGGTACGGCTGCATTCGGCGTGCTTCACCGGCGATGTATTCGGCTCACGCAGCTGCGACTGCGGAGATCAGCTCCGCTTGGCGCTTATGCAAATGGCGCAGCATGGTGGCGGCGTCGTGCTTTACCTCGAGCAGGAAGGTCGCGGCCTCGGCTTGGTCAACAAGATCCGAGCTTATCAGCTGCAAAGCATGGGACTCGACACGGTCGACGCCAACAGCGTTCTCGGATTCGAGGATGATGAACGCGACTATGGGATCGCCGTGCGCATGCTGCAGATGCTTGGTTACACCCGGATTCGCTTGTTGACCAACAACCCGAGGAAGGTTGAGGAGCTCACTCGCGCCGGCATCCATGTCTCAGGGCGAGTGCCCCTCCATGGCCCGATCACCTCCGACAATCGACGCTATCTCGCGGCAAAGGCGACGCGCTCTGGACATCAACTCGATCATGTGTTCGGCGAGCTTGGCAGGACTCCGCGCGATCTTTGACAAGGGTAACCCGCATCAATCCGAGATCTCCCAAAAAGAAAGCTGCAGCGCCTTATAGGCTGACTTGCATCATCGAGTGGCGTGAAGGCTGCAGACCATTCGTCGGCCGACATTTTGCCGGTTTCATCGAACCGCCGACCGAGTATGATCTCTGCAGGTTCATTGTAAGAAAGCAGGTTTCCGTCAGGGTCGACCAGAAACACTGGGACGCTCAAATATCCCGCGAGTTGACGCATCAGGGTCAGCTGAATGGGATAGCCCATAGGCATCCTCGCTGGAGCACTGCCTTTGAGATTGGGATCCTATATGAATTTCAACGAAATCGCAGCGGTGATCATCTCAAAGCCAGCCCGAGCTCAATCCAGCGGAAACCGCGCCGCCTCGTCCCGGAACGGGGTGTGCTCAGTCGAAAGCTGATCGAGCCCGTCTTGTATCGTTAGCCACGGCAACTTGCTGTCGACGTGATAATGACGGGTCTCGCCCCAATCTGCATCCTTGACCAATGGCCAGTCTTCAGGATGGTCAAGGGAACCGATCGGCACCCACACTTCTGGGGTGCCCTCATATTGAAAGACCAGCGGTGAACCACAACCGGGGCAGAACCCACGTCGGGCGAGGGGCGTCGCCTTATAATAGCTCGGCTCTCCGCGAGTGAATTCAAAATCCGAACGCAGGAACTCGAGGCTTGCCTGGAAGACGTTACCGGAATTCTTGCGGCAAATTCCGCAGTGGCAAAAGCTACCTCCGATAGGAGGCGTGCTCGCCTGATAACGTATGGCGCCACAGAGGCATCCTCCGAGGATCGGAACGTTAGGACCAGCATGCATTTCGTCGGCACTCCTCACAAAGATCCGCCTGTTTGGCAGGGCTGCACCGAATTTGGGTTTCATTCCGCGGTTGTACAAGGATCGGGGCTGCGGCGAGGATGCAAGCCGTCCCGCAGCCGACCTTCAGTCTTCTTTCGCGCCATCGGGAGACACTGCAGCCGCTCCGGTGGTACAATTCCGGTATTGAGATATTTCTGTATGTAGCAATCACATCAGCTCAGACAGACGAGGCTTCAAGCCGGTGAGATCGGCGATCTTATCCGCGAGCGGGTGCGGGAGGTATCGAAATATCTGGTCTGCAGCAAGCATGGCGCCGGGGGCAGCTACACCAATACCCGATCTGGGCCAGGCCAGATGCTCGGGGTTGGAGGTGAGGGGAACGTTGCAGATTGTAGCAGAGGCTGAAGCCGTTGATTTCTAAAGCCGGGCTTCACCTCATGCGAGGACCGACGGCTATGGTCGTCATCCTATCTCTCACCACGACAGCGTTGAGCGCTGCGGCGACTACCACCGTGACCACAGAGCCGGAGTACCTCTTACTCAGTTTTTTCGCGTCGCTCGTATTTGCCGCTATCCATCTGCTCGGACGGGCAATAGCGCTCCTGCGGACAACGCGGCGCAATGTTTGGCTATCCACTGCCGGTGGGATCTCGATCGCCTATGTCTTCGTCCACATTTTACCCGAGCTTGCCCATCATCAGGATATCTTCGTCACCCATGCCGGGTCGCTTCGCTTCTTGGGCAGCAGCGAGCGGGATGTCTATTTCGCAGCGCTCGTGGGTCTGGCAACGCTATACGGACTGGAATTGTGGGCGCGCTCCTCAGCCAGACGCCGGTCGAAACGAGAGGGGCTGCGACGCCCTTCGAGCCGCACCTTTTGGTTACAACTCGGCTTCTACGCCACCTTCAACGTCATTATCGGCTATCTTCTCCTGGATCGCGACGAGACCGGCCTGTCAAACCTACTGAGCTATGCGGTTGCCATGGCGATGCACTTCGTGGTGGCCGACCAGGGTCTGCGGAAACAGTTCCATCCAGCCTATGACACGAGCGGCAAATGGATACTTGCTGCTGCGCCGATCTTAGGCTGGGTGATCGGGGTATTCATTGATATACCACCCGCCGCGATCTCAACTTTGTTCGCCTTTTTGGCCGGCGCCATCGTGCTCAACGTTTTGAAACATGAGCTGCCGGAAGAACGCCATAGTCACTTTAGTGCCTTCGCTATCGGTGCCGGCGTGTACGCGGCCATTCTTCTTGCAACAGGGGCTTAGCCGCGTGGCAGCTTGTCCGCAATCGTTCAGCCGGCGACCAGGGGCGCTACTGCTGCTCGGTCGCGGTCAATGAAGGCCATGAGTCGTTTGGCACCGTCCGTAAACAGCTGAAGCTTGCTTGTGTCGAGCGGTTCACTGAGCCATTGAAGCCAAAAGGTGTCAGCGCCGTCCGCGAACCCTGGTCCGAGGCCGCAGAAGAAGAAGCCGAGATCGCGTGCCGCCTCACTCAGGCCAGGGAGGCCGGGATCACCGATCGGCCCGGAGAGCTGAACCGTACTGGCACCCATGGCTCGCACATCTCGAAAGGCCTGACGAAGTTCCACAGGCGCGTTCGAGCCAATCTGGTCAAACTTGACCAGAGCGTATCCTCGCCCGTTTACCTTGACGGCGGTTCGAGACTCCGCAGGAAGGTTTGAAGATGGAGACGCGATCGCTACAGGAGCACCGATAGCCGCGTACAGATCCAACAACACCTCACGATAGCATTCCAGAGCATGTAACGTTCTCAATCCAGGCGTGCCCAAGAAGCGGGACGTTCTCAGATAACTCTGTCGCTGTCCTGCTGGCGTGAAGTGCACGTCCTTAGGACCGAATTTCTCGGGATTCACGCCAAGCAGCGCTGCGCAAACCGGCATACCTGCACGCTCGTCATTGCGCTGCGAGAAGGTATGAATTGTAACCGGTTCGGCGTAGATCCCTTCCAATCCTCTTTTGAGGGCTTCCTCGGACAGACGTTCGGTCATGCGCTCAAGCAAACCACGTCCGCGGTGTTCGGAAATCACGACGGCCTCGCCCCGCTCGGCTACCTTTGTTCCGGGCCCCAGTTCAAGTGCTACATGGCCCACAACTTCCCCGCTCTTCTCACGCGCGATCATCGGAATCAGCTCTCCGCGTTCGACCTTGTCCCAGTAGCGTCGTGGCGAGAACACCTCCGGGTGCACATAGCTATGGCCGTAGACCTCCATAAAACAGCGGGCGATTGCTGCGGCATCCTCCTTGTGCGGTGGCTCGATGACATACTGGTCCGCTGCGGCCGGTGTTGGCGCCGCTACCAGGTCCTGTATCGGTGGGCTGGACGCTGGCTCTGGCTGCGGCCCGAACCGGTGCTGCAGGCTCAGTTCCCATCCGTCGATTCCATGCGGGCGCCAGGCAACGGCTGCGTTTGCCAGTATGCTTCGACCCTCGGTCAGGATGGCCGAAAAACGAGAATAACCAGGCAGCATCATCCGTATCTTGACGTTTTGACCCGAGCAGCGGGGCAGAATACGAACCGCATCGCTGGATGCCTTCCCGCAAAGCCCCCGCCAAATCGCGGACGCGTCTTCGGCTATTGAGTTCGCGGTCCCGGGCGGGACGTCTTCACTGAGGCAGGCTTCACGGACAAAGGTGCGGACCAGTTCTGCGCGGCTGGGCTCGAGCGCGACCCGGAGCTCGGAGAAACTACGACGTGGGGCAGCCATTTGTATGTCCTAGCTCAACGACCCAAGGAGCTTATTTCTATATGGCTGTACGCGCTATATGGCCGTACGCGCTATATGGCCGTACGCGCTAGCATACTACAGGAGTAGGGTACGCTTGATCATGGTTCCGACTTAACTAAGGCGATCTCAGAGTTCGGCTCGTCGTCGGCAAGTACCTCAACCAGTCGCAAAAGGACGCGGCGATCTCGATCGCTGAGCCTGGGCCACAGCTGAGCCAGTCGATTGAACGCCGGTGCGTCCACCGTCGATTCGGGCTCCTTCTTCTCCCGAAGCGTCGGCTCTGGTGGATCGGCCAGCAGCTCTTCGAGCCTCAGCCCCAGCACATGGGCGACAAGTCCGAGTTTCTTACTGCTGGGCTCAGTCGCGCCGCTCTCCCATTGAATAATGGTCGAGCGTGTAGCACCCACTCGAGTGGCAAGATCCTGCTGACTGAGCCCAAGCTGTCGACGCGCATAACGGATATGATGGCCTACGGACACATTCTCCTCCGCAGTTCTTCGAGACCCAGGCCAGCCCAGAAGCGGCCAAGCAGCGACCGAGGAGAGAATTGCCACGGCGCTCGAGTCCATCGCGTGCCAGCTCGGGCAGATCAATCGAAAGATAAGCGATGGCGGGATACCCAATGGGTCTCGCGAGGCTTGATCGAAGCCCGGTCTGTGCTACTCCCCTCAGGTTCAGCTGTGCCACCAGGCATCGAAAGCCTCATTATACTCGTCCTCGGCCTTGCGATATGTGGCGCAAATCTCATCGAATATCGGGCTCGTCCTCAAGGTGCGCTCCAGCCGTGCCTCGGCTGACAGCAGAGCACTTAATTTCTGATCAACGATGGCTCTAGTCATCCCCACTCTCCTGTGGTTTCCCCGGCGCGTGTCTTACCATCCGCATGCGACCAAGCGGTTAATTGCGAGCCTTGGGGGCAGCTTTTTCGACATGTTTTCTATGGCAGGCGCGCCAGCGACATCGAGCCTGCTATGACCCGCTTCGGCTTCACCAAACCGAAAATTGCGACCCTCGTGCCGGACCCACCCTCCGGTCTGATGGCTGGTTCACATTCGTTTGTCGATGCCGCGAAGCTTCCCCGCAGGCTGCCCCGATCGATCGCGACATGGTCGTCCAGGACGACTCGGCCCTTGTTTCCTGCGCTCCAAAGTTCAACGGCTTGCGTCTGTACCGACCGGCGTTGCTGGTGATGCTGACACAGGCTCTGCCTGCCTCGGCGCGGTAGAAGATAGCTTGATCGTGCCCTTGCCCCTGGATTCCCTGAAGTAGACGATCTTTTTCGCCCCCACGTCACAATTGCCCACGACCTGTCCGTCTTTCACATCCGGACCATTGACGATCTGCAACAGGTAATTCATGACGCCTTTCGCCTTGATCTTTGCATCGATCTCGGCTTTTACCTCGTTACAATCTCGGGCCAAGCCGGCAGTAGGAATAGCGGCGAGCGTCAGCAACGCAACCCCGACGAAAAGGCGCTCTTTCATCGTAAACTCCCATATACTCCGACTCACCTTCCCAATCTATAGCTTAGAGGCAATTCTGCTACAGGTCCGTTGCTGTCGAGATACACTAGAATAAAATGGTACAGGCGCTGCCGCTGGAGACACTTCGGATCAGCACGCCGCATATGACGCATAATCCACTCGCAGTCCCATGCCCTTGGGGACGCAGCCAGCGGGTAAGCACATCTTCAATTTCATCAGATCTGTTGATGGCAGTGTTTGTTCCTCTTCCCTTGGAGCAACGAAAGGTTGTAGCACGCCGATCTCGGTTGCGTGCCGAAGCAGAGCGGGGAGAGAGAGCCATGAAGTGTGGGATCGTCGATGAGATCGTCGCCGAACGCCAGCGATTGCCGGAACTTGGCCTTCCTCCCAAGGAGTCGAGCTCGCGCCCGACCGATTTACCCAAAGCCGCCGCAGCTTTCGCCCTGTGCGGCGTGCGCCGCTATGCCAGGGCAGGGTGGCCTGAGCTCTTCTGGCCATGGCGCCGGCCTCGCTTCAGACCAGGGGAGTCACGGGCGAACCTGGTCCGCGCTGCTGCGTTGATCATCGCCGAGATCGAACGACTGGACTGCCTCGCACCCGAATCGTAATTGCCCGGTCAGATCAGACGTCAGGTGGAGACCCCGCCGATAAAGTGGGGCGCGGCTCGCACGCGTATCGGGTCCGGTCCGATTTGCTTCGCCTCACCGAACGTGCCGGGCCTTCTGCCCGTTCCTGCTCGGTTGCATTGTCTCAGCCGAACGGGATCGTCGTCCATGAGGCCCGACTCCATGTCGGCGCCACGACGAGTTGGAAAGCGAGCTGTTTGCCATGGCACTGTTCTTCACCAGCGATACTCATTTTCGCGATGCCGGGGTGATGCGCATCGCCAGGCGGCCATTCGCGAAGATCGCCGATCACGATGCCTCGCTCATAGAAAAGTGGAACGAAACTGTAGGGGAGCAGGACGAGGTCTGGCACTTGGGTGACTTCGCGAAGGGCACGATCGATCAAATTGCCGAGCTGCTATTTCAGCTCAAGGGAAGCAAGCACCTCATCATTGGCAACAATGACGATGAAGCCACTGTGCGGGCGCCCGGATGGTCGAGCGTTCAACATTACAAGGAGCTGATCGTCGAGACCCAGCTCATCATATTGTGCCACTACCCGTTCCGCAGCTGGAACAGAATGGGACGAAAGTCGATAGACCTCCATGGTCACTCGCATGCGAGATTGAAACCGATGCCTCGACAATATGATGTCGGGGTGGATGCCAGGGGGTTTCGCCCAGTCACGCTGCCCACTCTCCTAAATTCAGGCCAGCAGCGCCGAGGACCGATTTAACTGGGCAGCCAGCCGGTTCCTTCGCAGGATGCAAGGGAGCGGCTATGCTGGCGACAGCAGGAACATCTGGGGTGCAGGCCTGGCAAGAGGACGGCATTGACAACGAGACAGGATCGCGAAGTCCGACACAAATCCGACGACATCTCGGCCGATGTGCTGCTTGATGCCATCCGCGCCATCGGGCGGCGTGTGCGCGTGACGAACCGCAAATACGACATTCCTTATATCGCCGGTTATAGCGTCGATGGCAAAACGGTGTTCATCGATCGTCACCTCCCCCGCACCTTCCGCTGGAAGGGCCGGAGTGTCCGTGTCGAGCGCTTTCTGCTGACTCACGAGATCATCGAGAAGACTCTCCTCGATGAACTGCAGCTGCACTATCTGCATGCCCATCAGATTGC
>JBKPOZ010000278.1:0-3958 GCA_046733355.1 Pseudomonadota bacterium
AGCCGATAGAACGCCTGCTTGACTGCGAAATCGCTGCGCGGCTCGCGTTTGCGTGCGCGAGGGTCCGCAAGCACGTCGGCCCACCAATCTTCGCTTGTGGGCTCTTGCGGATGCGACCACAAGCGGCGTTCGACGGCATCGCGTGCCTCCAGCATGGCCGCAACGAGTCTCGCGACTCGGGACGGCTTGGGTCGAGAAAGGTGAAGTTTGGACTCATCCGCGACGCCGTACGGTGCTTGTAGAATCGGCGGTGAGGCCCTCACATTTTCTTCGCCGCGCTCCGTCTTTCAACCATTCGCAATAGGTGACTTGCCACGATCAGCAATTCTGCGGCCTCTTTCGGGTCATCCAACTCGACATCTCTATGCCCTCGAGGATTTCTGAAAAGACCATTAGATCCGACCATCATAAACCGCATTGCTCGCTGCTCCGATTCCGGTGCTGCGGCGTCGACGAGAGGCCCTCCTTTCTTTTCATTGAAAGCATCGTTGATCATTGATTCACCGTGTTCGTTTGAGCCATAACCTGCGGCCTCCCGGATAGCGACTTCCAATATTCTGAATGCTTCGAATACCGCAGCCTGATGGTGCCCCGTATTGAAAATATCAATGCACACTCGTCGAATTCGATCGTGCAAGAGAATATCAGGTAAGATTCGCTCTAGCCGGAGGCGCTCAATGTGGTCTCGTGTAAAATTTAGACCACGGCGTGACAACATCAGCCCATCTGATGGAGGGGTGGAATTTGCATGCTGAACCAGCAGTAGTTCACGACGGGCCCATTCGATTGCCTCGCGAACTGCCCTAACAAATTGCCTGGTCGGACCTTCTCTTTGATAGCCACTACGAGCCAGATCGCTCGGGAAGTTTGTGGGGGAGAAAAACTCATTCGGTCTCTTCTGCAAGTCTAGCACGATCTCGGCCCCTAATGCGTCAGGGCGCGAAGTTTCAATGTCTTCAAATTTGGGGAAGTTTTCGCGAACCGGCATGGCGAACTTAGAATATGCGATTTCCCTCACTCGCCCAAACTGGCCAAAATCGCAAGAGGTACAGAAGTCCGCGCAGCCATGCACCTTTGAAAGCTCTTATTCGGCCTCGCGTTTTCACCGCTGGGCCGCTGGGTTCTTGCCATCATTCGGGGGCTGACGGTGTCCTCGGCTTCGAAGGTCGAGCAGCCCTAGCGAAGCGCGCCAAATCCCAGTCCGACACGCCGACTGCCCTTTGGAAATCGAAAGAGAGTTGGATGAATTCGCGCACATGATTCAAAAATTCGGCTCGCTTGAATGTGTGCCAGTCCACCCGATACTGACGATCCTCTTTCCTTCGGTGAATGAAGGTCACGGACCCTTCGTCCGAGGCAAGAAACGAATGCGCAAAGACGTTTCGCATCGAGTCGTTGGTGATGCGCGCTAGCAGAGCTTTTACCTTCTCGATATGCTCGAATTCTTTGCTATCCAAAAGGAAAGTTCGGAACTCGGCACACTTGCGACCGAAAGTCAGCCCTGCGACGCGCTCGTGAGCTTGTTCTGGCGTGACCGTTTTCAAGGCTTTCCAGAACGCCCAATCGATGACGAGGTCGGTTCGGGTCCAAGCGAAATAAAACAGCCCAGTCTGATGGTAGAATTCATCCGTGTTCGCAAACGGTATGTTCGGGTGTGTGTCATCGACCACGACTGCCTCCTTATTCACCCCCAGTCCTCCTCGGCCTCGCGGCGCACGGCCGGCGCGGCCGGATTCTTCATCTTGAGCCAGTTGGGCGAGCGGCCGCTGCGATAGGGCGAATCCTTGCGCTTGGACACGATGCCTTCGAGTCCCACCTTGCACGCATGACGGAACACCGTCTCGCCGTCGTCGCCCCTCAAACGGCGAATCATCGAGGGGCTGACGGCGGCGAACCAGCCCACCGACGATGCTTGGTTAACCTTGGCGGTTTTTGAAAGCACGCTACAGGCATTTCAACGCCACCGCAGCATGATCCTAAGATATTTATGAGTACACGTCCTAGGAAGCAGAGGACGATGATGAGTGATCTCCACGGTCACGTCCTCCGGTGCCCAACGAACGCGACCATCGGCGCGTCGTCCTCCAAGATGAAGTTACCCAGCTCACCGCGCAGCGCCCGCATCCGCTCGCAGACGGCGTGGTGACGCGCGAGCAACTTACCGAGATCAGCCGACGTCGGCTCTCCCTCGATCTGCGCCTCAAGCGCCAGCTTCTCGGCGGTGAGTGCCTTCAGCTCGTGCAGTTGTTTGACCGTCCTCATGGCCGTATCTCCAGCAAATACTCCATGACCATGACAACCGTGACAGTCAACTTCACGCCGCGCAAAGTTGCGACGTTGCGCACAAGCGGCGTTAGAGGCGCAGCCCCTTGTACTTGATCTTGTCGACGACTGAGTCCTTGACGACCTTGAGCCCTGGTCCTTCCTTGCTGTACGTACCGAACGCAATGCCATCTACTTCTTGACCGAGTAGGCGAGAGACGTCTGAGGCGCGCACCTCTGCGGTGTCGAGCACGTTCGATACGTTGTGCCTGAGTGAGTGAAACTTCTTGCCTTCCTCCGTTATCCCAAGTTCCTCGCGCAGGTCGCGGAACGCGTCGCCGACGCGCTTACCGTACGAAGTTTTCTTCTGTGCCTTGACTCCGGGGAACAGCGGACCGTCCTGCGGCAGGTGCTTGATGTAGTCGAGCAGCTTATGCTTCTTGATCAGGTCATCGTGCACCGGTACCAGTCGGATGGAGTACTTGTTCTTGAGCCTCCGCCGGGGGCTGTAGTGCAGGTCAAAGACCAGCATGGGCGGGTTGTCATCGTCGACCTCGGCGTAGCGAATGTCGGCGACCTCCATGCCGGCGACCTCACCCAGTCGCATGCCGCTGTAGAGTGACAGGAGAGCGCACCAGGGCAGCGCGGTCTCGATGGTGTGGCACTCTGGCGCTATCTCTCGCGGCGGCAGGGCATCGAATAGCTTCTGCAATTCGGGGATGGTAAACGGTACAACGTCCTTCTCTTCCTCCTCGAACCGCTGATCCTCGAACGGATTTACGCCCTTGAACTGGCCGCGCTGAGCTGCGCACCGGAATATGCCGCGCAGCGTCCTTCCGTAGTTGTTTCGCGTCCTGTTGGCGCGGCCGTCAAGTTGCAGGAAGTTGGAAGCCATCTCCTGCGTCACGTTGGCCAGCAGAATATCACCGCCGCAGTGCGCGATGAACTTCTGCACGTACTTGCGGTGCCTGTCGATCGTGTCCTCGCAGATGTTCGACTTTCTGCGCTGCAACTCCTTGAGCCATGGCTCCATCGCCGCGCTGATTGTTTCGCCGCGCTGAACCGGTTGTGCGTCGTCGTCTTTGCCTTTGATAGGTACCCTACCCCGACGTATCACCTCGAATATCGCCGTGGCGTGCTCATTGATCTCCTGCATGTCGATCGTCGCCATGACGTGACGATAGGCCTCCCGTTCCAGATACGTGTGCATTGGGTTGCTGCGCAGCGCCTGCGCGACCTGCTTGCGCGTGGTGATGCTGCCGGCGTCAATGTTGGCGAAGATAGTCTTGCACTTCGCTAGTTCCGTAGCGGCGATCGGCCTCGCGACATCGAGGTTAGGTCCAAGCGCTTTGGCGACCTTGTCCGGCGCGTTCCCGTTTTTCGAAGGTGGGAATAGATGCCGTGCGCCGTGCGGGATCGCCAACCAGAACCAGTATTGGTTTCCGCGCCGAACCAGACCTCTGTCTATCCTGGTGGTGGTCGTCATGACCGTGGTTCCCCGGGATGCCAAATGTACGGCTAAATGTACAATATCAGCGGCCGGAAGACGCCGTCAACAGCAATAAAATCGGGATCTCCCTCGCAACTCGACTGGTCCGCCCGGATGGGGGACATCCGGGCGGACCGCTGGACCGACGCGGGGGTGGATGGGGGCGCACGCGCCGATCACAGCTCTTCGGCCGGAGGCGAATGGCTC
>JBKPOZ010000279.1:0-3730 GCA_046733355.1 Pseudomonadota bacterium
CACTCTGCGCAGCGATGCACTAGACAAGTTCCAGGCGGCCGCGAGGGCGGGACTGGTGCGGGACGTGTAGGACCTTCAGTTGGCCCTAAACCTTAGCTGCCCTCCCCGATTTTTTCGACGATCTATCCGTCCGAGCAGCAGCCGTGCGTCTTGAGGTCATTTTTTGGACCGAGCGGCGTGGTCCTTCGACCGCAAGGCTGCGTTTCAATGCGTCCATAAGGCTTACCACGTTCTGCCGTGATGGCGCAAATGCCGAGGCCTTCATTGGCATCTTAGCGTGCTTCTCACGTAGTTTTTCGACAAGGACAGTCCGATAGAATCTTCCAAATACGCCGCGTCAAAATCTTCCGTCTTAGTCTCGAGAATATGCTCGGCGAGCTGCACCATATCTTTCGGCAGCGTCATATTGGGAATGTTTTCGAAATAATCCACCTCGCTCCGGACCTCGTGCGAGTAGCGCAAGGTCATTCCGAGGAGGCCGGTCCCCATGGGTTGAATGATGATCGGACGCTCTCGGCTGGCGAGAACCACACGACCCATGCCTACTAGACTCTTGGCAGCCATAGCATCGCGAATTAGGGCAAATGCCTCCTCTCCAACCTCATCGCGGGGTGCAACGTAGTAAGGGGCGAGGTAATAGCGCGGATCAATCTGGTCGCCTTGCACGAAACGGTCCAAATCGATGGTACGATTGTTCTCGATGCGCCGCGGGGCCTCCACTGGGGCTACTGGTTCCTCCTCCCGTTGCACAGTCGCAACGAGCTTAGGAGCCGCTTCTCGCTTGCGCGGCTCGTCATTAGTATCCGCAGGTGGGGCAGCCGGTGATGGTGCTGCACTGAACGGTCGGGTACGCGCTTCCTGTCTCGCTGCTGCCAGCTCTTCATCCTGAACGATTAGGAACTGGTTCTCCCCGACCTCGTAGCCACGACCTTTCTTGGGGAGCTCTACCACTTCGCCCGTGACTGTATCGACAAGCTGCTGGCGCAGCCGATGGCCAGTTTCTCGATTGACCTGCCTGAACGATAGTCGTTCAGCAGCCGAAATCGCTGGATAGAGCGCGATGGGGCACGAGACGAGCGAAAGCTTGAGGTAGCCCTTCCAATGTGGCCTTGGAGGCATTGGATACTCCACAAACCGCAACAAACACCCTGACGCACCCTTAAATGGTTATCCGCGCGGAGTTTTTTAGCGGACGAACGGCCGAGGCGCGCGCTCATCGCCTCACCTCTCCAAGGCAAGGGAGTAGCCGGTCCTTCGGTCTCAAGGGCACTGGAGCCATCAGGCTAGGCCAAACCGCGGCGCGATCGCGAAGCGATTTAGTGCATGGCACTTCCCGTCCTGAGCGTGTTCATCCGATGTCGCTGCCGGCGAACGCTGACGCCAGCCCCCGCGCGCCCTCAGGTGTTGTGGATCTATTCGGGCCGTCGATAATTTGACATAGGTCTCTTTGTACACGGCTCAGTAATTACGCCTATCGGGCAGGATTCTACTCCCGCCTCAATAGCTCGCCGGAGCGCTGCACAGAAATCACTATCCTGCGCCCGAATACGGACAATAGCGTACAGCAAGTCCTCTTCACCCCAACCTTGCTTCCATTTCAACATTACGCCCTCCCTGGGTGTCATTCGCCATTTGGAGAGGACTACTTACATCCCAAAGGTGAATAGGCTGCGGATCACGTTCGGCGATTTATTTGCTAGTTATCGCGCGATTAACGGGATCATTATAACTCGGGACTTTCAGCGCGGCGAAACGGAGGTAGTGTGTTATATTTGCTGCATGGAAAAGCTCCTGAAGGTCACAGATGCGGCCGCTCGAAGAAGCGAGGCCATGAGGGCTTTTGCGCAAGCCCTATTCGAGAGGTTGGGTAGCGGCCTAACGCGTGGCCAGGCGTACTCCGCCGCCGGTTACACCAAGAATCCTGACGCAGCGAAAGCGAATGCCAGTCGGCTGCTAAAGAGCGCAAAGCATATTGTTGACCGTGTGCAGTAGCTTCAGGCACAAGCCGCCAGGCACAAGCGCGTGACGGTGGAGTCCATCGCTAGAAGGCGCGCGGCAAATAGCACGAGGCAACAATCAGGGGAGGGAGGTGAAGCTTTTTGATTTCGTTAAGGCGCGCGGAAATACCAAGCTACATCTGAGTAGTCTCATGTAATCTGCAAAACCTAGTCAAATACATTTCTATAGGCGGGATTTTCTTGTCGCGGAAATGACCTTCGGGGGCACGTTATGGCCCCCAGGGTGAATAACGACATTCTTGCCTGACCACTCGAATCATGGAAGCCTTGCTGGTGCGAGGTTTCCCCTCGCGGAATGCCCTGACGGATCCGGGGGCATTGATGCGGCTTAGGATCCATGTCCGCTGCGGCCTGGGCGCCGTGGGTTGCGAGTGGCGACCCGCGCGGGTGGCGTGCGACCGCAGCATCGAGCGTAAATCGAGGCCAAAACAATGATCGAGACGACGTGGACGATGGAGCGCATCGCACTACTGAAGGATCGGATATGCGCCGGCTTCTCATGCGGACAGATCGCTCGCGAGCTCGGGGTGAGCCGCAACGCCGTTATTGGCAAAACGAACCGACTTGGTCTGTCAAAAGAAGCCGGCCTGCGGAAGAATGCGCTTCTCAAAACAGTGACACAGCGGATGATTCTGCGAGCGTTGTGGGCAAAGTCGCAGAGTGCGCTGCTTGGGTTGTCCGGCGAGAGTGCGAAGGCCTGCTCTCTGTTCGAACTTCAGCAGTGGCATTGCCGCTGGCCTGTAGGTGATCCTAGCTCTGAGGATTTTGGCTTCTGCGGCAACATTCGCATCGCCGGTCTGCCCTATTGTGCGGATCACGCGCGGATAGCTTATCGGCGGAGCGCCCGGGATGCTGCTGCGCATGAGCAGCACCAATTCGTAGCGGGCGTTGAAGAGGCAACTTGATCTTCTGGGAACGCGCGACCCGCGCGCCCGGGGCGATGGCACTTAGTACGACATAGCCCGGCGGGGAAAATGTAACCCAGCGCGCCCCCAAGAGCATAGCGAGCTGAACCCCGAATTCCGTCCGCTCTTCGTCAGGTCTGCTCATTGAGCAAGAGCTGACCTTAGCTTCGCACTGCGGTAACAGCAGGAAATGACCCGAACCGGACTCTAGCGGGCTCGGATACTCACTGACCGATGCTCAGTCTTTGCCCCCACGCTGTGATGATCCCGGGACATGAGCCGGAGTAGAGCTCGACCACATCGGGGCCTGAGTGGCTGCGCAACCCCTCCCGCACAAGAGGTTTAGCCGCTACGATCCATAAAACCCGGCCGGGAGACAGGGATATAAAGATGAAGCGACGGCAGTTCATTGCGGCGCTTGGTGCAGCGACTGCGGTGTGGCCACATGCTGCAAGGGCTCAACAAGCTACGCCGCTCGTGGGCTTCTTGAACAGTGCCTCGCCAAACACCTATCGCTTCAATGCTGATTCCTTCCGGGAGGGCTTGGCAAAGGCCGGATTTGTGAAGGGCGGAACGTTTGGATCGAGGAGCGTTGGGCGCACGGAGACTATGACGCGCTGCCGGCTCTGGCGGCTGAGCTTATAGGCATCGGCGTGACCGTAATTGCCGCCACGGGCGATGTCGCCTCTGCAAGGGCCGCCCAGAATGCGAGCAGCACGGTGCCTGTCGTGTTCACGATCGGCGGTGATCCTGTTCGGTTTGGACTTGTTAAAGCCATACACCGCCCCGGTGGTCACGTGACTGGCG
>JBKPOZ010000280.1:0-7325 GCA_046733355.1 Pseudomonadota bacterium
GCCCAGTAGTGCGCGGTCGCGCACGCCTCCAAGCCAACAAGACAAGGAGGTAGCCGACTAAAGAACGCTAGAACCTGCGCACGGCGAAGCTGCTTGCGCAGAACCGTCGCTCCTTTTGCATCGACCCCGTGCACTTGAAAAACCTGCTTCGCCAAGTCCAATCCAATCGTAGTAACCTCGCCCATGGATGGCTCCCATTCACTGCTGATTCGATCAGACAGCAGTTTGGCACTCAGATGCCGCAAGGGGGCCATCCACCCCATCACTCGATCACCTCGTCGGCGCGAACCATTAACGTCATGGGCACCCGGAGGCCGATTGCCCTTGCGGCCTTGAGGTTGATGATCACCTCGAATTTCGCCGGTTGCTCTACCGGAAGACTGGAGGGGCTGGCGCCGCGAAGAATTTTGTCGACGTAGACGGCGGCACGACGATAAAGGTCGGGGTAGTGCGGCCCATACGCGATCAGCCCTCCGGCATCGATGTACTCCTTCGAGACATAGATTGCGGGCAGCCCATGACCGGCTGCCAATTGCGTGATAAAGCTTCGATTTTTCTGCGTGACGGCGTCGACGCTGACGATGAGGGCGTCTACATGTTGTGAGGTCGCGTCAGCGAATGCGGGCGCGATGTCCTCGACCTTTCGTACGTCCAGCAGTTGCGACGTGAGCCCCAGTTTTCTTGCCGCTGTTTGCAGCTCTTGCCACAGCGGAGGGACTACGGGATTGCCCATGTTGTAAAGGCCGGCAATCCGCAGAGCCCCTGGGACCAATTCCTTGAGGACCTCGGCCCGTTTCTCTTCGAGGCCAGCGGTATAGGCGCTTAAGCCGGTAATATTCCCCCCTGGATTCGCCAGACTGGCGACGACCATCAGCGGATCACCCGTTGCTGCCATGACAATGGGTGTCGTCGTGGTGGCTTCTTTTGCTGCCAGAACGGCGGGCGTTCCTCTTGTTACGATCACGTCGATCTTCAAGCGAAGTAAATCAGCGGCAAGGTCCGCAAACCGCTCACCACGGCCTTCGGCGGAGCGATACTCGATAATTAGGTTTTGCTCCTCGATGTATCCAAGCTCCCGCAAGCTTTGGCGAAATGCCTCGAAATTTATAGCATTCAAATCCATCGACGTCGTCTCTAGCACGCCGATCCGCCAGACCCTGCCCGGCTGCTGCGCCCGCGTCGCGAGCGGCCAGGCTGCTGCGCCGCCCAGAACGATCATGAACTCACGCCGTCTTATGTTGGACATGGGCCTCCTCCCCCCTGGAGTGACCAGCAGCCGACAAGCCAAGCGGTCGGTCTTCCCCACGCTCATCCTCACACAGAGTCGCCGGCAAGTCCTTGGGGAAGACCTGAATTGTTCTGAATCGAGGCGATAGCTTCTGACTATGAACCCTAATGACCTCTGGCAGCTCCTGCGTGGTCGGGAGTTTTACCACGCCCGCACCCTCTCGATGCGCGCGTAAACCTGGAGTCAACCAAGGTCCGTCGGTACTGAACCCGTGCCTCGTCATTGGTTGGGTGCCCTACAAAGGTTTAAGCCAGGCATCCCGAACCAAAACGCTCTCCGCTCGACTAACTTCTAGTCAGGGAATTGCCACCAGGACGCGGTGCGTCCGTTACCACGGAAGTCGGGTTAAGGTGTCCTCGTCCGTATTTTTCTTCCAACTTAGGCAAGTTGGAAACGGGCAATGATCGTAGCGCTCGGGCTAACACGCCGGGAAACGCTCCTTTTTGGGGCGGCTGCGCTCGCTTCGTCTCTCACCTGCAATGTCGAAGCAGCTCAGGACGTCGAGCAGCACGGCATCTCGGCTTTTGGCGATCTCAAATATCCACCTGAATTCAAGCATCTCGACTACGTCAATCCAGATGCCCCGAAGGGCGGGGTCTTTTCCCATGTTGGGGCGACGCGGGTATTCAACCAGAACTTTCTCACCTTCAATTCGCTCAACAGCTTCATCCTCAAGGGTGACGGTGCGCAGGGCATGCTGCTCACCTTTACGAGCCTCATGACGCGCGCCAATGACGAGCCGGATGCCCTCTACGGTCTTGCCGCCCGCGCGGTACGGATATCCGCGGATGGGCTCTCCTACCGTTTTCTGATGCGTCCCGGCATCACCTTTCACGATGGCAGCGCGATCACCCCGCACGACGTCGCCTTCTCGCTCAAAATCCTCAAAGAGAAGGGCCACCCGATTGCCCAGCAGTTGCTCCGCGACTTCATTGGCGCGGAAGCGGCCGATGATGGGGTCGTGGTGGTGCGATTCGCGCCGAACCGGGCACGCGATGTGCCCCTTTTCGCGGCGTCGCTACCGATTTTTTCGCGCGAGTATTACTCCAAGCGTCCATTCGACGAGACGACGCTCGAGGTGCCGCTTGGCAGCGGCCCCTATAAGGTCGGTCGTTTCGAGCCCGGCCGCCAAATCGAGTACGAGCGAGTGAAAAACTGGTGGGGTGCCGATCTGCCGGTCGCGCGGGGCCAAAACAATTTCGACATCGTGCGCTATGAGTATTACCGCGACCGCGAGGTCGCCTTCGAGGGATTCACTGCCAGAAGTTATCTCTTCCGGGAAGAATTCACGTCACGGACTTGGGCGACACGCTACGATCTTCCGGCCATCCGCGAGGGTCGCATCAAGCGTGATACTATTACAGACGACACGCCGTCGGGCGCGCAGGGCTGGTTCTTCAACACGCGCCGGGAGAAATTCAAGGACAAGCGCCTGCGCGAGGCCTTCATTTATGCATTCGATTTCGAATGGACCAATAAGAATATCATGTACGGGTCCTATCAAAGGACGCAGTCCGTGTTTCAGAATTCTGAGATGATGGCGGTCGGTAAACCTTCGGCGGACGAGCTTGCCTTGCTCGAACCGTTTCGCGACAAAGTGCCCGATGAGGTGTTCGGAGAGCCTTTCGTCCCGCCGGTCTCCGACAGGTCGGGTCAAGATCGTGGCCTGTTGCGCAAGGCCATTGCGCTGCTGCAGGCAGCCGGCTTTGTCATCAAGGACGGCAAACGGGTGATGTTGCAGGGCGAGCCAATCAGCGTCGAATTCTTGATAGATGAGCCCTCGTTTCAGCCGCACCACATGCCGTTCATCAAGAATCTCGGGACCCTGGGCATCGAGGCGACTCTGCGGATTGTTGATCCTGTACAATATCGCAAGCGCGTCGATGACTTCGACTTCGACCTCACGATTCAGCGGTTCGCCTTTTCGAGCACGCCGGGCGACTCGTTGCGGAGTTATTTTTCGTCGCAGGCCGCCGCGATGAAGGGCTCGCAGAATATCGCCGGCATTTCCGACCCAGTCATCGATGCGCTCATCGAGAAAATCATTGCAGCCGATAGCCGAACGAGCCTGACGACGGCCTGTAGAGTACTAGACCGAGTGATCCGCACCGGCCGCTATTGGGTTCCGCACTGGTACAAGGCCTCGCACTGGCTGGCCTACTGGGACGTGTTTGGTAAGCCCTCGACCAAACCGCGGTACGCGCGAGGCATCCCCGAGACGTGGTGGTACGATCCCGAAAAGGCAGCGAACATCGATCAGTAGGCCGCGCCAAGAGGCTGAGACGCGGGCTAATTGCCCACTTGCCCTACCTGAAGCTTTCGATGGGGATTGGGAGTGCCGAATAATTTGAATTGCCCCACAATTACGTGTCATTGCAATTGGCACCTCCAAAATAGCGATGCCCATTACGGGTCCCAATTACTAACCTCCAATTATTAATTGAACGGGTCCCATTGCCCGAATTGCCACCTGTAATTGGACTTGCCTAATTGGGAATTGGAATTGCTGCGATTGCCTCGTCGCAAAGGGGCCAGGAATGGACGCGACACATTCGATTGTGGGAAACAGAAGGCTTCAGGCCCAATAGATTGCGTAATCAATTGCGGGTCCCAATTGCTGATTTACGGGTCCCATTCCGGGAATCCGGGTCCCATTGAAGCCGCGATGAGCCTCAGAATCCCAGCCGCCCTTACTCCCAGCGCCCCCTGGGGGTTTGCACCGGACCCGATTTGAAAAATAAAGTAAAAATCCAAACAGATTTCTCACGAGTTACTGCATTTTTCTTTTCCAAAGCTATTCAGAAATTCTAAGTTCTGGATGATTTTCGTGGCATTGATTCCAGTAATGAATTACTATGCATAAAGCATTTTCAAAAAGAAGATACAAACATGCCGGCTTACGGCTATGCCCGCGTCAGCACGAGTGGGCAGGATCTCGGCTCACAGGAAGCCGAACTAATTGCTGCAGGCTGCGCCAAGGTGTTCAAGGAGAAAGTCTCGGGTGCGAAGACCGACCGCGCCGAACTGGCCAAGGTGATTCGCAGGCTCGAGCCGGGTGACGTGCTGGTAGTGACAAGGCTCGACAGGCTGGCACGCTCAACGCACGATCTACTCAATGTGCTGGCCAGCATTGGCGAGCTGCAAGCCAGGTTCCGCAGCCTCAAAGACACCTGGGCAGATACCACCACGCCACACGGCCGGCTTATGCTGACGGTGTTGGGCGGGCTGGCTGAGTTTGAGCGCGAACTGATTCGTGCCCGCACGGGTGAAGGCAGGAAGCGCGCCAGGGACCGCGGCGTGAAATTTGGACGGCCGAGTGCTCTGACAGCCCATCAACGGGCGGAAGCCCTCCAGCGCCTTGCTAACGGCGACACGCAGGCCGATGTAGCGCGCACCTTCAACGTATCGCAGGCCACGATCTCACGGCTGGCGTAACGAAACCTGCCATAAACAGAGGCGTGCTGCGCGCCAAGCGCAGGATGGCTCATTAGTCCTGTTCTATCGTAAGCCCTTGCGCTTTGCGGCGAATTTCCTCAAGCCGCGCAATGAAGGCGTCATTCGCTTCAATCGCAGCCTGTATCGACAAACCATCAGGCGAAGCAAAGCCGACGGACTGCAGCAATTTGCGTCCTATGTCTTGCATTGAGTTGGCTTGTGCGAAGTCTATGGGCTTTGGGGCTTCCTCCGGCATAATGTTGAGAAGCCGAGCTTTGCCTAGCACTGCGGAAACTGCTGCGGCATGGGCTTTATCTGCCCGTGCTTCGTATTGGATTTCGTTGAGTTCGCGGGCCATTTTTTCTACGCTTTCGGCAGCATTTTTTGCGCCGATCTGCTGAAGCTCGCGGACTCGTTGGATAACGCGGGATAACAGGCGGCTTGAGGAGGCTTGCGCCGATCTATGGTTTCGATCCCCATCGCGTGCGGTGTAACCGGCGGCGATGTAAGCGCGGCTTTGGCTGTAAGGCTTGCTATCGCGATTAGCTAATCCTTCGACAATGAGTTGAGCGTAGTGTTCATGGCGTGGATTTTGGAGAGCGGGCATCGATTGTCTTTGTTCCAGTATGGTCGTTCGTTATTATAGCAGATTCGCGCAGCTCGCACGCGTGGCGCATAAAGCGCCGGTCCGCTCACTCGGCTTTTCTGGCACTTGTGCTGGCTGGCAGTGGTCACAGCCAAGAAGAAATTAACATCCGTGATTTGCCCCTCAGCGGCAAATAGCAATTCAATTAAAGCAATCGAATTCCTGGTGTCGGTGTCGAAAATGGGATGACGCCATGTCGATTAAGCGCCCGTTCGATGCTGTCGAGCGTAGAGGGGACATTGGTCGGCGTATTGCTGCCTTTGTTCTCCCAATATCGAACCGACCGAGGGTGACACCCAGCTGCGCGGGCAAGCTCGGCTTGTGTGAGCCCAGCCAACATACGAGCGGCCCGAATTTGGCGTCCCGAGACAATGTTGCTCATACAGAATCTATATACGATTCTGGAAACGCCGCCACCGGGCTCATCCCTGCTTTGTCAGGCGCAGACTACGCGATTGGATGGGTCAAATTTGAAGCTCGGCGATCTCAAGTTCATGTCCGCTTTACCCTTAGCCGCAGGCAACCGGTGCTGGGCAGCCATCGCGATGATCAATTTTCGATTTCCTTCGGTCACCGGATTGTGCAGTGGTCACCGCCGCGCATGCGCAATGCGCAGCCAAGCGCCACAGTGCGCGTGTTGCATTGCCTGCTGATCTCCTCCACGTCCGCACGCAGAAAGATGAGCGCGCGCCGCGTCCGGTGTACGGCCTATCGAACTTCACTGAGCGCGGATCGCGCGGTGGTATCTCGGCGGGCGGCAGAGCCGCATCGCCGTGCGGCCGATACACCGGCTTGATGGTGTAGACGATCTCGCTCGCCGCGATAGGTCGGCAGCGGATCGAAAAGGCCGAGCCAGAGTGTCTGTGCAGAAGGCCGGCGTGGTAGTAAGCGCGGCGGCGATGAAAGCCATAGCTTTGACGGTCTTTTTAGATGTCTCAGCTCCTTGAAAAACCTCCAGGATCAAGCCCGATTTCGTCATATCGCGCACCATGCTTGTCGCGCAGGACATGACGTGCGGCTGCACACGTATGTGCGTGCCAAACCTTCCGCGATAAGCAGAGTGCGGACGTCCTGCCCGCGTGCTCTCAGAACACCGCAAGAGCGTCCGTAGTTGCAGCGGGGCGTTCCTTCTGTCCCTGTTGGGCAAGCGCAGGGAGCACGCTCAAGATCGAGGCCACCGTCGGCAACAAGCTGGCGAAGCCGGAATGTCGCCCGGTTACCAAGCTCGCGCTCAGAGGGGCATCGCGCTTGATATGTTTCAGGCGAGTCGAAACCGACAAGACGAAAGGTCTCGCCCGCAACCCGAATCGTGTCCCCGTCGACTACCTCAACCTGGCCCGGACTGATTGGGGAAGCATTCGCAATCGACGCGACAAGGAGAAGAATGCAGAGACGACCGATCATCGCCTGTTTGTTCCGGCAACCAAGAACTGCGCAGAATTTGGGGCGCTCATCCTTGCCACCACTGGCATTTTGCAAGCGCCACCTCCAGATCTGGGACGAGTAATGCACTTACGTGGGGCGCGCGCCCGCCGTTGAATGCAATGTCGACCCTGGTACTCGAATGATCGACGTTCGAGGCGTCGTAGTAGCAATACTGTCGAACCGGTACGCGGCCGCTGCCATCCTTATAGTTCCAGCCTGTCACAACAGTACCTGGCCCATGTCTCACGTTCGAGAAAACTGTGACCTCGCGCTTTATCACGTCCCCTGTGGGTGCCTTTGTATCCGCCACGATGGCTGTGGGAGACGGTTGCTCCTCCTTTACGGAGAGCTCACCACGTTCGACCTTAAATGGTTCGGACTGTGCCACTACAAACGGCTGATCCTGCGTGACCGTAAGCGGCCCGCTCTGAGTGACGCGAACCTCTGGATTGGCGATACGCACGACCATTTCGGGGGGCGTATAGCGCCACAGTAAGGAAATGCCCCATGCGGCAAGGAGAATGCCTGTGC
>JBKPOZ010000281.1:0-7837 GCA_046733355.1 Pseudomonadota bacterium
GGATACGGGCTCCGCGATTGTCGGACCGGCACGCGCTGACCTCTACTGGGGCGGTGGGGACGATGCTGCGCGCATTGCCGGACGCATTCGCACGCAGGGGCGGTTCGTGATGCTTCTCCCCCGCGAACTCGACATGATAGCAGGGGGCAGTCGCATGCCGTTGCCGCTGCCGAAACCGGGCTCCGCCTCGATCGCCCTGAGCCAGCACAATGCAAAGGGCAAAGCGGTTTCGCGCAACCCAGACACCGACGGACGAGCCACAAGCGCCTATGCGCGTGCCGATGTCCCACGTCAAATGTCGCCTTCATCGGTCATAAGAAAGACCAGGCGCGTCCCGGCCGGCCGCGTGAACTGATGTTAGGAACGTGGCAAGGTCCACCGCATCGGATTTCTTGGTTCAGCGGCTGCCGCAGGATCGGTTAATGCGGTCGAGTCACCCCGAGCCGGCCTGTGTTATCGGGGGCGGCGGGTGGTACGTGGCACGATTACTCCTCCAAGGCCGCTGCTTCTGCGGTAGTTGCTTGTGGCATAGGCGCACTTTCGGTGGCTTCCCGGTAGGCCATCGCGTTATTGGGAAAACCTGCCTTGAAGGCCAAGTAGCGCTCGTAAATTCCGCTGAACCCCGCCTGTGCGTGACGTTCCCACAGACCGACGAACACGAGAACCGCGAAGGGAGCCAGCGCAAGGCTGCCCGAGCCAAGGAGAATACGGCCAATCCTTGATAACCAATTTTGCATGCACAAAGCGGCGGCGCTCCATATCTTCCGGAGCCACTGAATGCTTAACGAGAAGTTAATGCAGGAGTGGCATGTAATCGGGGCGTTTGCTGCCCTTACACAAAACTGTCCCGATTTCTTCCGAGCGGTGAATGCTTGCGCAAATTTTGTCCGGTGGTCTGGTCAGCTTCCTCAACTTTGGGGTGCATGCGCTACTGACAGGAGTGATCGTTGTACTGACCAATCACATAGCCGGTGCTACTGACGATTTGCATGTTTTTCTGCGACTCGCGGCGTTATTACTAGTCACCGTTTCGGCGCTTATGATCGCACATGTAATAGAGATAGGTATTTGGGCAGCATTCATTGCGCTAGCAGGAATTCCTTTGCCACAAATTGAGGCATTTGAGTTCGCTTTTGAGAACTACGTAGCTTTAGGTTATGGCGATGTGGTAGCGAGCGCCGGATGGCGATTGACGGGACCAATAATATCGCTCAATGGACTGTTGTTAATCGGCTGGTCAGTTGCGGTTATTTTCGAAGTTATGAAAATGGCAGATGTTCAGATCAGGCGGCGCGACAAAGAGAAGGATACGTAGAAGTTCGCGAGGCCTCATTCGTCCAGTTCCGGCGATCGCAGGGACATCGCGGACGGCACGGCCGACGACTGAGCGAGCCCGAGGGACCGAATGGCAAGATGGTTCGCGTTGTTCAACCCCGTTAGGTCTCACTGCCGTATTTCAAAGCTGAAGCCAAAAGATATGCTCGGTAGTAACCAAGATCAGGACATCTCTCCTGCTCGCAACCGCTATTCTGGGACATGATTTGATAGAGCTTCCCATGGATCGCCTTCGCCGCCGCCCTCTCGGTAAGCGCGGGTATAGGCGTTTTTAATGGCCTGATCCGTGTGGCCCGCACGTCAGTGCACGGTGACTGGCAGGTGCGTTGTGACAGTCCACCTGGAACCCAGGAAAACCAATGCGCGGTTGTTCAAAGCCTCACGGCGGAAGATCGCCCCGATGTCGGTCTGACAATTATTGTGGTCAAACGCGCCGGTCAGAATTCACCGCTCCTGCGCGTGGTCGCACCGATGGGCGTAATGCTTCCCGCAGGACTGGGGCTGAAGATTGATGGAGTTGATCACTGCCTTGGCCTCAAGCACTTGGTCAGCGCCTTCAGCGACGCCTCTCTCGATGCAAACGGTAGACCGAGCACACAAGACAGACCGTTTGCCACTGCATCGCAGTACGCTGGCAATGCACTTACCCGAAGGCTGTGAATCGGTTGTCAGTTCTGTCGATCGTTCTCCATTGGCGAAAATGGCCATCTCCTGGTCCTGAAGGCGTGCACCCGCCCGAAAGCAGGTCCACGAAACCTGATTGAAATACTACAAACAATAATCGCCTACTACATCTATTGGCTTGAGGATGACTCGGTAGTCCTCGCGATGCTGGCCCTTGGGATCACGGTCGTTATGCTGCTGGCGCTCAGTATGTAATCCCGGCTCATTGGTACGGCCCGTCCCGCGAGAGTGGCGGTTCACATTCGTCGCGGGGGTCACAGCACGATCGCGCTGGAGGCGGTCGCGCCACCGCCCGAGTTGGTCTCACATTGTGCGGGACCAGTACACGCCAAAGGCACGCGAAAATGCGCGGAAACCGTACGGCGCCTCTCGGAAGGGCGCCGCTTCTGTTTGCTACCTCAGCGCATTCGCCGCGGCGATCACTAAAACCGTGACAAAGGGAAGGCCAGAACAAAACAGAACAACATCAATGGCTAGCTTTGTCATTGCACGCCCCCAATCCCCTATGACCCCACCCTAGGCCAATTCACGAATTCGGCGAAAACGTGGCGAACTGCTGTCTCAAATGAGGACAGTGACGCGCCAAACGAAAAGTTGCGAGCATCGTCAACGTGTGTGAGGCTCAAAACCAATACCGCGGCTGCTCGGGATCGTCGTTGAAGAACCCGTTCCAAAACGCGCATCCTGCCCCAAGTTACCGCAGGTCACGTGAGTAAGTATCGCGTTTGTGGTGGATCTTCTACTGCAGACGACCCGATGCTTGATAGTGTGCGACTCCAGCCGAGAAAGGTGCAGGAATGCGTGACGAGCGATACGCCACTCGTCGTGCTCCCCGTTGCAGGCGTGCATCAAGATACTTCTCGCGAGGGTATCTTGCGAGCGTTGAAAATTTTTTGGGTTGAGCATCCCCATGCGCAGAAAACGATCCCAGGCACGGTCGAAGGCATTTCCGATTTTCTTCAGATCGTCGTCATCAAAAATCATGATTCATGCTCCGTTCGAAAAGCAATCATTTCGTGGCTTTCAGCTCTTATAGTCTTGCGCACTCCCCGCCTTTTTTGCTTCACTGGGCACGTAAAAATAGTTGAAACTCTGACGATCCTCCACGCGCTGCAGCCAATCCCGGAGCAAACGCACATTTCGGCGATTTGCGCGCCACATCACGTCGAATGCATCACCAACGACCGGCACCGCACCGACAACACCGTCGAGCGCCACATTGGCCAGCATTCGAAAGAGAAGATGACGCGGCGCGCCAAGCTGACGCGCCTCATGGACGATGTAGAGCGACAGCGCAGTGGTAATCCCATCGCCGATGCCGGGAACCAAGCCGATCAGCGCATCCAGCCCGAAGCGCACGTTGGTGCCAGGCAGGATAAATGCCGTATCAAGCAGAGTTGCCAGCGCGTCTATGCGCGCGATGCGATCCTGGCGCGAATGCGGGCGAGCGAACTGGGCCCAAGGGCCCTCCTGGAAGGCGTCCCGAGAGTAGGCGTATGTCATAGGCGTGACCTCCACGGCGCGCGAAGAGATGGGTATCGGAGGTGACAACCGCAAGTCACGCTTAGAGGGCGCCCTCAGGCCGTAGAACGCTAATGGCCCGGGCCGTGATCTGATCCCATAGGCGCTTTGCCCGGTACACGTGGGTTTGCAGATTGATTGCCTGGGGGCGCGCTTCTTCGACTTCTTTGCTCCTTTTACTGCACTTGAACACGCTGAATTTCATGAGCCGCGCGGTGCATTGTGACGCGATCTTGTTCTGAGTTCCCGCTGGTCCCGCCCGTAAGCTCGCAAGTAGATCGTCCATGGTACCTTCCACCAAAGCTTTTCGGCCCTTTCTTCCATCGCTCACCTCAAGCGCAGAGCGCCTCCGCCAACCGTTTTTTGATTGCGCAGCTGAGGGTTTACACCCCGGCTTCGCCTTCGATCCTGTTCTTGTTCTCCAAGCAATAGTAACCGGCGAGACGGCTCAACCAAGAGCGATTGGTCCAGTCCTTTAGCACGCGGGTGACATTTTCACGCGCAACACCCGCCATCGCCGCAAGGTCGTTCTGGCTGACTTTTTGCTCAATGAGAATGCGACCACTGCCAACGTCGCGCCCGAAGGCTTCCGCAAGCTGAAGCAGCGCACTGGCAACTCGCCCCTTCACCGAAAGGAAATTCGTCGCGGTAAGCGCATGGTTGGTGTCGCGTAGACGTTGTGTCACCAATATCAACAGGTGGCGATACAGTTCCGGGGTTTCGTGGGCAACCGCCTCGAAAGTGGCCCTGCTCACGAAGCTCAGCTTGGAATCGCGCAGGGCAGTGACCGATGCCGAACGCACACCTCCATCGATCATGGCCAGCTCGCCGATTACAGCGCCTGGACCGAATACGGCTAAGATGCGTTCGCTGCCATTTGGCGCCCGAACACTCGCTTTGAGCAGACCCTCTTCGACACGATAACAGCCGTTAGCTTCGGCCCCTTCCAAAAACAGGTTATGGTCGGCCTTAAGCACGACGGAGCGTGCTTTAGAGAACAAGGCATTGGCAAGTTCCGAGGGCAGGTCGCCGAGCACGTCAGCCCGAATGAGGTTTGTGCGTTAATCACGAGTTCCGATCTTATATAACTTCCATCGCCCGTGGGCAGTGGGATGAGCGTAGCCGAGGGGTGCTCTTTGGCGAATGAAGCGGTCACGGTGCTCTAAGCCGGCTTATGGGGCATTTGAGCGAAATATAGTGCCCTTCTCCGGTCCAAATTTCTTTGGTTGAAAATTAGGGAACTCGGGCGCACAGTGAGCGCAGCCGAGGCGGCGGTTGCACACCGCCCCGGCCACTTGCCACACGCACGTGGACTAGACGCGCGCATGACCCACTCCTGCAATAGCAAAAAACTGAACGGCTTACCGTCTGGTTCCGGTGCATTTCACCTGAAGCACGGAGCCTCAAGCCATGGGGGAATCTTCTTACCGGGACTTTGCGCACCGCCTGCGCGTCACCCGCATCATTCTTGCCGTAAGCGAGAAGGAAGCTGCCGCCCGAGCGGGCGTTTCATTGGCCACGTATCGGAAATGGGAGAGCGAGGGGCGTCTTAGCACTGAGCCGGCGTTACGCTTTGCTGAGGCGTTTGACATCAGCGTCGAGTGGCTCTTCGCCGGCGAGACGGCCTTTATCGGCCGCCATCTGTCGAGGGCGCGCGGCAAGGTAGTGTTACTGCCCGCAGGCGGGCCGTGGTGGCGTCAGCATCATTCACGTCGTTTTGGCGCACCTCCACCGGCAGCCTAGTTTCAAATCGCGGCGCAACCATCAGCCGCTCGGCTCAGACTGGGCGGCTTTTCCTGTTCAGCGCTGATTAACGGTGATGGCGCTCGGCTCGTCCACGGTTTGAGCGCAGTTCGGGATGCTGCACGCTTTTGCCATCTGCATCGGCTGGGGATTTGGCAGCGAGCACTCCAACACGGTGCACGGAGGTGCAATACGCGCTATCTCTGGCTCAGATGGACCGAAATCTATTTCTGGGGCGAGCACACCCAGAATGACGCCAATAGCTGCCGCAGTTGCGACGTGTTCGCGCATTGCTTGTCCCCCCTGCTGGACTTTGGACCCGCAATAATGCCGCCACGATAGTGGGTCGCTTTCAAGGCAGCGCTACAATCCCGCGCATCGCAAAGAACATACAAACCGGGTTTTCCGAGTACTTTGCGCTGTGTCATTGGCAGCACAGTACAGAAATCTTTTGATCGCCTCGATTCTGGCCGGGAGGTAGAACGTAAGCTCGTTTCCTTTTCGATCTCCTGGAAATACCCACGACGCCAACGCACATGCCCTGTAGAACCGCATCTATGGTGAGGGTAGCGGGTTTTTTGTCCCCGCATGCCGGATTATGAGTTTGCGCCCAAATTTCCGGCCTCCGCGCTGAAATGCCAACAACGCAGCACATTAGCGGGATTTGTTCCCGCATGTTTGTACCGTCTGCATACTCGCCAACAGCCATACTAAGGAATGCTACAAGGCCGACTGCAGATAGTGGATTGTGATCTCAGGCGGACAGTTAAATCGGGCCGGCACAATCGAGCACCCTGCTCCCACTGAGGTATAACCTATCATGTTGTGGTATTTCCACGGACCGGAGCCAAGGTGCCGGGGCAACACAGAATCCAAGCTGATGGGTATTCCTCCTGGCAGACAAATCTGGCCGCCATGCGTATGCCCGCTCAACAGCACATCGAATTCGGCGTGAGCAGCTTGTTGGTAAATCTCGGGTGTATGGGACAACAGGATGGAAAATTCCCCCGGCGGGATATCGGCTGCGGCTCTTTCAAGGTTGTCCGCCCGGTAAAAGTGAGCATCATCGACCCCGGCAAGATGAATGCGATGAGAGCCACGACTGAGAGTAACGCATTCATTTAGCAGCATTCGGATGCCCATTTCTTCAAGAGCAGGCAACATCCGAATGGTGTCGTGATTCCCGAGTACACCATACATCGGTTTTTTGACGAGCTTACAGATGCTCGCCATTCCATCGAGGGCAGCACGATACGACCCGAAAGTTTGCCCCCTGTAATCACCAGTGAGAATACAGATATCATACGCTAGGCTTGGCACAATTTCATTTACCCTGTCCATGGCCTTTACACTCAGATCGACATGCAAATCGCTGAGCTGAAGGATCGAAAATCCGTCGAAGCTGCGTGGGATTTTCCTAGAAGCGATGTAATTGGATTTGACCGCTATTTTCGTGGCATTTCTACATCCGCGGCCATATAAGCCGGTTATTGCAAGACATGCCTGGATCACGAAATGCGTCCAGGGAAGGTTCTCAAAGTGGAAATAATTGATTCCTTGGCCGAAGACTTGCGCCTCATGCTCCGCCTCAATACCGAGACGCAGTCGCGCAGGCAGTCGTCCAGGCGCTGCTCTAGGCGCGCAATGACATCCTGGTCCAACGCGAGTTCTACCTCGAAACTGGCATTGTCAGCGGGCCAGTGTTCACGCGAGCCTCCACTTAAATGCACTGCAAGGAGCATGAAGCGGATAGACCTTGGCAAGACTGTATCTGACCTATCTTAAGGAAAGTCGCCGCATGTCGCACGCCTGCAAAAATACAATAATGCCCCATAGCGCAATTCCGTCTGGCTCATGGGCCCTTCTGCGACTTCAGAAGTGCGTCGCGTAATGACTGCTCATTGAAGCGAAGCAGACTCACTGCTGAGGTGCTCGGGACAGCCGTTGTTGACCGATGCTGTTGAAAAGTCCCTGGCATGCCAACCGCAGCGCGACGCCCGCGAGTGCCTGACCGACTGTGAAGCTGATGGAATGCCTAGGAACGCTGCTGGTGCGTTAGCCGCCTTCGCTTCTGTTTAGCTGACCGAGATTAGCCAGCGCGCCAGCGAACATTATCCCGGTCATAAACGCGAGCATGCTTGGAAACAACACGGCACCTTCCCGATCTTGACCATGGTCACGCCCCCAGACTACTCCTTCTTGAGCAGAATTTAATCTCTGGCGCTGAATAATCAGTTAGCCGCGCGGACAAGCTGCACAACTTCAGCAAAATCAGCCAGTGCTCCATGACTCCGTAACCAGCATCTCGTTGATGCGAGCTGTTGCGCAAGAGCTATTTTTTGGACAGCGCCGCCGAAATTTACTGAAACTATGATCTGGATCAAGATTGCACTACATCTCGGGCATTGCCGCCCATTACCCAGGCGCTAGCTAGCTCGCGGAGCTAGTGCCAATGTGCCTGGCGGAGCGCTTCAACAGTGGTGATTCCTGCGATGACCGAGCCGGCAATCGCAATCACCGCGGGCATCCCCTCCGGCAATTCGCGATTGATCAC
>JBKPOZ010000282.1:0-8855 GCA_046733355.1 Pseudomonadota bacterium
GTCATGAATGCGGTGAAATCCGGCAGCATCGCGATCGGCAGCCCAGCGGGCGCCGCGGCCACGGTGTTTCCGGAAATGGGCGTGTTCCTCGTGCCTTATCTGGTGAAGGACTATGCGTCGGCCTACGCGATGTTCAACGGAAAGATCGGCGACAAGCTCGATCGCGAGCTGCAGGATAAATACAAGCTCAAGGTGCTGTGCTTCTACGACTACGGTTTTCGCCATTTCTGGACAGCGAAGAAGCTGATCACCGAGCCCAGGGACCTGCGCGGCGCGAAGATCCGGGTGCAGCAGGCCAAGGTGTTCGGCGACACCATCAACGGGCTTGGCGGCAACGCGGTGCCGATGGCATGGGGCGAGGTGATCACCGCGGCCAAGCAGGGCGTGATCGACGGCGGCGATCTGCCGATCGTGAACATGAAGGCGCTGAAAATCTACGAAGTCTCCAAATATGCATCCATGACCTATCACAATTACGGGCCCACAAACGTTGTCATGAACCTGGAGATCTTCAACAGCCTCTCCAACGAGCACAAGAAGCTCATGCTCGATGTGAGTCGCGAGGCGCAAGGCAAGATCCGCCAGCTCACCGAATCGGTCGACACGTTCGCCAAGGCGAAGGAGGAGCTCGAGCCGCTCGGCATGACGGTGGTGGAGGCCAAGGTCGACCTGTTCCGCAAGGTCGCGGAGGAGAAAATCTGGCCAGCCTACAAGAGCCAGTATGGGGCGCTGTGGGACGAGGTCGCCGGCTTCAAGGCGTGATTCAGTAGCCCGGATTGAGCGAAGCGAAATCCGGGAACGGCAAACCAATTTCCCGGGTTTCGCTTCGCTCAACGCGGCTACGGGTACCGAGGTTTTCAAGGCATGGTGCGGGTTCTCGCGGCGCTGCCGAAAATTGCCGCAACCACGCTCATTGTGCTCGCTATCCTCAATCTGCTGATCGGGGTGGTTCTTCGTTACTTCGTGGCTGCCATTACCGACTATCTGGACCTCGACCCGATTCCGTTCACCTGGGTCGAAGAGGTCGGAGAAATGTCGCTGGCATGGCTCACGCTCATCGGCGCGGCCATCGGCGTGCGTCAACGCGCACATTTCACCCTGGATGTTTTCGTCCATCGCCTGCCGCGAGCGGCGCAGCTGTGGATCAATCGTTTCAATCATCTGCTGATTATCGCCGTCGGCTGCCTTTCTGCCTGGTACGGGTACAAGCTGTGTCTGCTCAACCGCACGCTGGCCACGCCCGGTTTGCAGATCAATCTGGCGTGGCTCTACGCGTCGGCCGTTGTCGGCGGCGTGCTTATTGCGGTTTACGGCTTGAGCATGATTGTCGCGCCTCCTGCGGAATACGAGGTTCTGCGCCCGGCACCGAAGCGCTCCTGATGCTCCTGCTCACAGTTGCGCTGATCTTCGCCGTTCTCATCCTCGTATCGATGCCGATCGTGTTTGCGCTCGCAGTTGCAGGAATCTGCGGGCTCTGGCTTGGCGACTATCCCATGCAGCAGCTGCCTTCAGCGTTGGTGTCCGGCTCGCAAAGCTGGGTGCTGTTGGCCATTCCCGCCTTCATATTCGCGGGCAACCTCATGGAGCGCTGCGGCATGAGCCACGCGCTGGTGGAGCTCGCGCGCGCTCTCGTGGGCTGGATGCGCGGCGGACTGGGCATGTCGGTCATCGTCGTTGCCTATTTCTTCTCCGACATATGCGGGTCGAAGATGGCCGAGGTGTCCGCGCTCGGCTCCTCGCTGATGTCACCCTTGAGCAAAGCCGGTTACGACCCGCGCGATTCCGCCTCGCTCATCGCTTCGGGCACCGCCATGGGCATGCTGGTGCCGCCCGCAATATTCATGATCGTGCTCGCCCAGGTCACCAACACGTCGGCCGTCGCTCTCTTTGTCGCCGGCTTTGTCCCTGCCCTGGTGATGATGGTTTTTCTCATGGCCGTCGTCTTTGCCCGGGCGCGCCTCTATGGCTGGCCAATCGATACGAGACCGAGCTTCAAGCGGCTTGGCCATGCCGCCGTGCACGCCACGGTGCCAATGGTTGTGCCGTTCGTCATCATTGCCGGATTTATTCTCGGCGTCATCACTGCCACGGAGGCAGGCGCGGTCGTAGCCGCCTATGCGTTTGCCGCTGCGATGCTCCATTACCGCAATCTCACCTGGCATGAGATCGGCAGCATTGCCTATGACAGCGCCATCCTGACGGCGGCTGTCGTGTTCCTGCTCGCCGTTGCATCAATCTTTCAGTATCTGATGGGGGTGAGCGGTGTGCCGCAAATGCTCGCCGAGGTGCTGGGGCCCTTCAAGGCGCATCCCTCACTGTTTCTCATGGGCACCGCCTTCGTCACGATCCTGTTCGGAATGGTGCTAGAGGGACTTCCAGCGGCGGTGGTGTTGATTCCTGTCGTTTATCCCATCGCCGAGACGATGGGCATCAATCCGATCCATTTCAATATCGTGCAAACTGCGGCGGTCGGGATTGGTCTATTCCTGCCACCCATGGGGGTCGGGCTTCTGATGGCTTTGCGTTTTGCCGGCCTGAGTGTCGGCGAGCACTTTCGAGCCTATGTGCCGTATCTTTTTGGGCTCGCGATGGGCCTCGTACTGATCATTTGCGTTCCCGAGATCAGCCTCGCCCTGCCGCGCCTCGCCGGCCTGATCCGCTGAAATCGCCCCGCCCCGCCTGAACGGATCGCGTTGCCGCGCGTTCTGCTGAAAGATGCGCTTCGGGCGAGATGCAGAGGGGTCGCCCAAAATCTGTGAGGCCCTCATGAAAGCCCTGGCCTGGCATGGCAAAGGCGACATTCGCTGCGATGACGTTCCGGAACCGAAGATCGAGCATCCGCGCGACGCGCTCATCAAGGTGACGGCGTGCGCGATCTGCGGGTCTGACCTGCACATCTACGGCGGTCTCATCCCGCAGATGAAAAAGGGTGACATCCTCGGCCACGAGAATATGGGCGAGGTGGTCGAGGTGCGGAGAATGCTTCTTCTGCCGAAACGGGTTTTATTCCGGCTGCGAGCGCACGAACCCGGACCGGGAGAAGGCGGCTAAGCTGTGGGGCAATTCGCCCGGAGGCCTCTATGGCTATTCGCATCTTCTTGGCGGCTATGCCGGGGGGCAGGCCGAATATCTGCGCGTGCCATATGCGGATTCCGGGCCTATCAAGATCCCGGACAGCCTCACTGACGAGCAGGTGCTGTTTCTGTCGGACATTTTTCCGACCGGTTACATGGCGGCTGACTTCTGCAATCTCAAAGGCGGCGAGACCGTCGCCATCTGGGGTTGCGGCCCGGTCGGCCAGTTCGCCATCCGCAGCGCCATCCTGCTTGGCGCCGGCCGCATCCTCGCGATCGACACGGTCCCAGAGCGCCTCAGCCTTGCACGCGCGGCCGGCGCCGAGACGATCGATTTCATGAGGGAGGACGTCTACGACCGCATCATGGAAATGACCATGGGCCGGGGCGCCGATGCGTGCATCGATGCGGTGGGCACCGAGGCGGAGCCCGCGGCCAGCCTCGACTCGCGCTGGGACCGCATCAAGGTCGCAACCTTCATGGGCACCGACCGCCCTCACGTCCTACGGCAGGCCATCCATTGCTGCCGCAACTTCGGGACGGTTTCGGTGGTTGGAGTTTACGGCGGCTTTCTCGACAAGATCCCTATGGGCTCGGCGATCAATCGCGGGCTGACCTTCCGCATGGCCCAGACCCCGGTGCAGCATTATCTGCCCAAGCTCATGCAATGGATCCAAGAGGCGAGGATCGATCCTTCCTTCGTGATCACGCACGTCGCCCCGTTGGAAAAAGGCCCCGAGCTCTACAAGACTTTCCGCGAAAAGAAGGACGGCTGCATCAAGGTCATGCTGCGGCCCGGCATGAAAGACACACCACAGATCGTGCACAAGGAGGCCGCCCATGCTTGATCCGGCTCGGAAGCTTGCCGTGGTCACCGGCGCGTCCACCGGCATTGGGCTCGAGCTTGCACGGCAATGCGCGCAGCATGGATTCGATCTGATCATCGCGGCGAACGAATGCGAAATCGAGAACGCGGCGGATGAGCTGCGGCGCACAGGCGCGCGCGTGGAAAGCGTCAATGCCGATCTCGCCACCACCGACGGCGTCGATCGGCTCTATATGCGCATCAATGGCCGGCCCGTCGACGCGCTCCTTGCCAATGCAGGTCGTGGACTCGGCAATGCATTCCTCGGCCAGGACCTCGATGCGATTCGCTCCGTGATCGACACAAACGTGACCGGCACCGTGTATCTCATTCACAAGGTCGGCCGCGACATGCGCGCCCGCGGCGAAGGCCGTATCCTCATCACGGGATCGATTGCCGGCTACGTCCCGGGCTCCTATCAGGCCGTCTACAACGGCACGAAAGCATTCCTCAATTCATTTTCGTACGCGCTCAGGGAAGAGCTCAAGGATACGGGCATTACGGTCACATGCCTGATGCCCGGTGCAACCGATACCGAGTTCTTCCGCCGTGCAGAGATGCTCGACACCAAGGTGGGCATCGAAAAGAAGGAGGATCCTGCCGAGGTCGCCAAGAACGGTTTCGAGGCGATGATCGCCGGCGAGGGTGGCGTGGTGAGCGGATGGCAGAACAAGCTGCAAGTCGCCGCGGCGCATGTTCTGCCCGAACAGATGCTGGCGAAGCGCCACACCGCGGAAGCGGCGCCCGGAACGGCGAAGAAGTAAACGCCAATTACCCGAGAATTGTTTTGGCGACTTGCGCGCGAACCACGGCCCGCGCGAGGTCACCGTCTGGTGACATCCATAACTCCAGGCCTGTGGTTATGTTGGGGCGGACGGCCCCTGCTGGGATCAGCCACTCGCCGCTGCGACGGAAGGATGGGGGTCGGGGGCGAAGGCTGCTGCGTGGCGCAGCAGGATATCGGCAATCGCTTCAACGTCGTCGAGGTCTACGCGCGGAACCCGCGCCTGCGGCAACGGCACATCCGATGCAATAGCGACGATGGCGCTGTCGTCCGGATGCAGCAGAGGCTTGCCGATTGCAGCGCGATGCACTTCGAGTTTCGGATGCCGTTCGCGCTTGTAGCCTTCGATCAGAACGAGATCGACGGGACTCGCCTTCGCAAGCAGTATCGCAAGCGTTGGCTCGGACTCCTGCCTCAGCTCATGCACCACCGCCCAGCGGCTGCTCGATCCTACGAGCACTTCCGTAGCGCCGGCCATGCGGTGCGCGTGCGAATCCTTACCCGGTTTGTCGAGGTCGAAATTATGATGCGCGTGCTTGACCGTGGATACTTTCAGACCGCGACCGACCAGGCACGGGATAACCTTCGTGAGCAGCGTGGTCTTTCCCGAACCGCTCCAGCCGGCAAGCCCGATGATGCGCATGCGCCCACCATAGCCCTTAAAGAGAGGATAAATCCATGCGCAAGGAAAACAAGGCCACACGATCAGGAGGGCCATTGCGGCGCGCGCCGGGTTCCCGGATTGACCCGTGCTCGTCCTCCTTTGCGTCACTCTCGCAGCCATTGTTATTGGCGTACTCTGGACAGGATTGGCTCAAAGTTGCTCTTGTGCAAATTAGACGATATATTTCTGCCCGCCGCTCGCAAATTCTAGATAACGAGTCGGCTCACACGTGGCGTGCACCGGGGCTGATCGCCGCCAGACGCGCCGGGATTTGGGCAACAATACCGAGGGAGAGGAGTGCACATATGGCGAAACGCCTCGCGAGCGACCAGATCTCTTTCTACGACGAATCTCTAAAGAAACAGATAGAGGGCGCATTTGTAACCGATGGCAAGTCGGTCCATGTCCGTTCCGCCTACGGCACTAAGAGCGCCCCCTATGGCCATCTTGGCACCTTCGTCGACCAAGATGGATTGACTATGTTAGCACAGAAGCTATTGACCGAGCTGGCGCGCGATGCAGGCAATGTAAAAGGCCATTAGGAACGACCCTGCTTGGGCGAAAATGCAGCGTGCCTGGCCGCTGCGCTCCTCCTTAACAGAACCGGCGGTGTGCGCTTTCAGCGCTGGAGCAATTTTTGCCGACGCTCCATCAGGCGCCAGATCATTGGCGTGAAAACCAGCTGCATCGCCAAATCCATCTTGCCGCCAGGACAAACGATGGTGTTGGGCCGCGACATGAAGGAATCGTGCAACATCGAAAGCAGATAAGGAAAGTCGATCCCGCGCGGATTTGCAAAACGGATCACCAGCATGCTTTCACCGAGCGCCGGGATATGGCGTGAGATGAAAGGATTGGAGGTATCAACGACCGGCACCCGCTGGAAATTGATATGCGTGCGCGAGAATTGCGGACAGATGTAGTGCACATAATCGTGCATGCGACGGAGGATTGTATCGGTGACGGCTTCGATCGTGTAGCCGCGGTCTGCCCGGTCTCGATGCAGCTTTTGTATCCATTCGAGATTGATCACCGGTACAACACCGATGCGTAGATCAACGTGCGCGGCGATATCGATATCGCCATCGACGACGGCGCCATGCAGTCCCTCGTAGAACAGCACATCCGTGTCCGCGGGCACATCTTCCCAGGGCGTGAAGGTACCAGCCGACTGACCAAAGGCCGCTCCCTCTTCGTCGCTGTGCAGATATCTTCGCACCCGCCCTGTTCCCGTCGCGCTATAGTTTCGAAATAGCGCCTCCAATTCCTTGAACAGATTGGCTTCCGGGCCGAAGTGGCTGAATCGTTGATTGCCGAGTTCAATGCTCTCCGCCATTTTCAGCTTCATCTCGGCGCGGTCGTAACGGTGAAAGCTGTCGCCCTCGACAAATGCGGCTTTGACGCCCTCGCGCCGGAAGATTTGCTCAAACGTCAGCATGACGGAGGTGGTTCCAGCACCGGAAGAACCGGTGATGGCGATGATGGGGTGCTTGGCAGACACGGCGTTTTATCAGTTCAGGCCGACGCCCGGAAAAGGCCTCGTGTGCCGAACAGCGGCGCATCATAGTCAGGGAGATTGTGTTCGCAATAATACGCTTCGATGCGCTCGACCTCTTCGCGCGCGCCGAAGATCAGCGGAATGCGCTGGTGCAAGGCATTCGGCACAATGTCCAAAACCCGCTCTCGCCCGGTGCTGGCCAATCCGCCGGCTTGCTCCACAATGAGCGCAATCGGATTGGCCTCGTAAAGAAGCCGCAGCCGGCCCGCTCTGGCCGGTTCCTTGCTGTCGCGCGGATACATAAAAATTCCACCACGCACAAGAATGCGGTGCGCCTCGGCGACGAGCGATGCGATCCAGCGCATATTGAAGTCCTTGCCGCGCGGCCCGGATTTGCCCGCCAGGCACTCGTCGACATAAAGCTTCACCGCGGGCTCCCAGAAGCGGCTATTCGAGGCGTTGATCGCGAACTCGGCGGCCGCAGCCGGAATGCGGAGCGCGGGGTGGGTCAGAATGAACTCGCCCAGTTGCGGATCGAGCGTGAAGCCGTGCACGCCGGTGCCGACCGTAATCACCAGCATCGTCGAGGGGCCGTAGATCGCATATCCGGCGCAGACCTGTTTTGATCCTGGCTGCAGGAAATCGGCCGCAGTCGCGTCCGCACCAGGCACGGTCGCACGCAGGATCGAGAAGATGCTTCCCACCGAAAGGTTGACGTCGATATTGGACGAGCCGTCCAGTGGATCGAATGTCAGCAGATATCGGCCCTTTGGGAATCGCGCGGGAATAACAAAGGGGGCTTCCATTTCCTCGGACACCATCCCCGCAAGATGACCGTCCCATTCATTTGCGCGCAGAAACATCTCGTTAGCGAGCACGTCGAGCTTCTGTTGAGTCTCTCCTTGGATGTTCGTCGTTGAGGAGGCCCCCAGGATATTGTCGATGCCGCCGTATGCGACTCGCTTCGCGATCGCCTTGCAGGCGATGGCGACGTCGTTAATGAGCGCGTTGAGGTCACCCGTCGCCTCGGGGTGGCGTCGACGCTCTTCGATCAAGAATTGGTTGAGCGTTGTCCGATCAGTGAGCATGCGTTCCCCCTATCGCGCAGCCATTACGATTCGGCTTCGCGCGTTGTCGCGACCAAGCTCGCGACCGACCTTAGCGCCCTGAGCCGCGCCAGTTCAAGATGAGAGGCGCCGACGACCATTGCGTGAGCGGGGTCGAGCGGTTGATCAAAGTCGCCAAGGGTCGGAAGCAAGAGATTCGCGCCGATGAATTGCTGCGAGCTCGTCCAGCGGGTCGGGGTAACGACGGTATAGAGCCCGGCAGCCTTCGCTGCTGCGAGGCCATTTGCTGAATCCTCGAACGCCACACAGCCGCCTGCCGGCACGCTGAGGATGGAAAGCAGCAGCTCGTAAATGTCCGGAGCGGGTTTCTTGCGAGCGACCTGATCGGCAGAGACCGCAGCACCGATCAGCCTGCGTCCTTCTTCGCCGAAGACCCTTGCAAGCAGCCTCTCAACATTCACCGAGGAAGAGGTTGCGGCGAGGCCGACGCGCACTCCTGCCCGGTGTGCCTCTTCGATCAGACGCGCGACCCCGGGCCGCAATCGGGCGGCGTGGCTGCCGAGAAGCTCTCCGTAGTTGCTTGTCTTGACGCGATGAATGCCTGGAATGAGCCGCCGTAGCCGGAGTTTCTCAGCCGCCGCCACTCCAAGCGTGTCGATGTAGCTCGCAATACGGCCTACGCCGCCCGACACTGCGAGCAGCTCTGTGTAAAGGTCCGGGTCCCAATCCCAACCGAGCCCGAACTCAAGAAAGGCCTGGTTGAAAGCCTGCCGATGGAGCTCCTCGGTATCGACGAGGGTGCCGTCCACGTCGAAGAGCAAGGCTTCCAGCTTCATGGAGCAGCTTCCTATATCGATCAGGCAGGCCGGACCTCTCCGATGCTGAAGACGCGGCTCGAACGGA
>JBKPOZ010000283.1:0-3483 GCA_046733355.1 Pseudomonadota bacterium
GTGGAGAGCTCGCGCGCAAAATGATTGCGCTTCTCCAGCAGGTCCACGAAGGAGAGCGACTCCAGCGCCCGCTCGCGCGCGGTTTTCAGGTCCGAGGTGCGGGCGAGCGCTCCAACCATCACGTTTTCCGTAACCGTGAGGTCGACAAAGGGTTTGAGCTTCTGAAAGGTGCGGGCGAGCCCCAAGCGGCCGATGCGGTCGGGGCGCAGGCCGGTGATGTCGCGGCCGTCCAGGAGGACGCGACCCGCGCTGGGCGGCTGGAAACCGGTGATCAGGTCGAACAGCGTCGATTTACCGGCGCCATTCGGACCGATGATGCCTACGATCTCGCCCTCGTTCACATCGAAGGTGATGTCGGCGTTGGCGGTCAACCCGCCGTAGCGCTTCGTCAGGCCTTGGACGTCGAGCAGCGGGCTCATGGCGTTCCCGCGCGCCGTCGAATGCGCTCTTCCAGCAGGCTGAGAATGCCGCTCGGGCGCCACATGCATACGAGCAGGATCAAGATGCCGTAGAGGATTAGATCGATCGTGCGACCGGTGCCGCCCAACCAGATCCGGCTGTATTCCGACAAGGGCACCAGGATTGCTGCTCCCAGTGCCGGTCCCCACAACGTACCGCTCCCGCCGAGCACGGTCATGAGGAGGACGATGATCGAGATCTCCGCCGAGAACAGCCGTTCCGGGTCCAGGACCAGCACATATTGCGCATAAAATGTGCCTGCGACCGACATCATCGCGGCGGAGATCATGAAGGCCATAACCTTGTGGCGCGCAATCGCGATGCCGAGGCTTGCGGCTGCATCCGGTTCATCCCGCAATGCCTGCAGGCGAAAGCCGAGTCGGCTGCGGCGCAGCTTCCACACAGCCAGGTAGCCAGCCGCCGCCGCACCCAGCACGAGGTAATAGTACGGCACCTTGCTCGTGTGGAATTGCAGGTAGAACCAGGGCGAGGCGCGTTCGATCGGCACGTAAAGCCCGGACGCTGCGCCCACCCAGTCCCATCGCTGGAAGACGATCTGCACGCTTGCGCCGATGAGCAGCGTGGCGATCGCGAAATAGTGCCCGCGCAGGCGCAAGGTCGGAATCCCGATGGCAACGGCGGCCAGCGCCGACAGCAGCATGCCGACCATCAATCCCGCCCAAGGCGTGATGCCGTATTTCGTGAAGAGAACGGTCGAGGAGTACGCGCCGATTCCGAAAAAGATCGCCTGCCCGAGGCTGATCTGGCCCGAGAAACCCGCTACCACGTTCCACGACTGGGCCATCAAGGCATACAACAAGATAAGAATCATCAAGTGATGGGCAAAAGGTGTGGTGAAGATGAAAGGATAAGCGAGCAACAGCGCAAGCGCCGCCGCACCGAATGCGCCGACCCAGAGGGGGGGCCGTGGCCAAAGGCGCTCGGCCAGCGCGCTCTTGAGCATGTCCGTCCGGCTGCTCGACATTGCTAGAACCTGCCGAACAGGCCGTGCGGCCTGAAAATGACCACCGCAAGATAGAGCGCGAACACGATCAGCGTCTTGTAGGACGGGTCGAGCAAGAGCCCGCCGAGCGACTCGACAAGTCCGATTAGAAGGCCGGCGAGAAGACTGCCGGCGATGCTGCCGAAGCCTCCGAGCGCCACGGCCACGAATGCCAGCAGGGCGAAATTCGTGCCCACGTCGGGAAATATGTAATAGAACGTCGAGAGCATCGTGCCGGCGATCCCGACACAGCCGAGTCCGATCGCCCATCCCAATGCGAACATTCGCTCGATCGGAATCCCCATCACGGCCGCCGCCTCGCGATCCTGCGCGGTCGCCTGCAGGCCGAGACCGGTTTCAGTGCGCGTGACGAACCACCACAGCGCGGCGAACGACAACAGGCAGACGCCTCCCGTGATCAGCTGCGGCTGGCCGATGAAGATCGAGCCGATTTGCACGCGTCCGGCAATGAGCGGATTGGTGACGGTGCGAAAGTCGGGCGTCCAGAGGAATTGCGCGGCGGCGCGCAGCGCGACACCGAGGCCGAACGTGCCGCAGACCTGGGCGAGCATGGGCGCCTTCAACAGCCGCCGGATGATGCCGAAGTGCGCCAATAAGCCGGCAAGGGCGAGGATAACGACCACGAACGGCAGCGACACCACCGGATCGAGACCGGCAAGAGCCCAGAACCAGAATGCCGTAAACATGGCGAGCATGAGAAACTCACCATGCGCGAAGTTGACAATTTCCATAAGGCCGAAAATCAGCGTCAGGCCGACCGCCACAAGCGCATAGATCAACCCCATCAACAGCCCACTGATGACGGCTTGCAGGATGAGCTCTCTAGACATCGATGCGCGCGCCCCTCAAAACAACTGAACCGATTGACGAGCACATGCAAAAAGCGCTCCAATCAGACGAGCGACCCCGGCATTCACGAGCGTTGGCGCACCTGCGATGGCGAGCTTTGGAAGCAGACGCACTCAGCAACTCTATCATTGTCGTGCGGTTTTGCATTGGAACCCCTGCCTGAGTTCGCCGCCCCACGATAGGAACTCCCAGCTAATCGTACGAATAAAGGCGAATGGAGCACCGCCATGAGATTCAGAATCATCACTTTCACATGCGTCGCAATGTTGAGCGCCGCAGCATCGGCGCAGGCTCAGCAAGAGGTCAAGATTGGCGTGCTCGATCCGCTGTCGGGCCCGACCGCGCAGATCGGCATCGACGCCGTCGCCGCGATCAAGACGGCCGCCGAGATCGTCAACGAGGGCGCCGATCTCCCGTTGGCTCTCGCCAGGAATAAGGGCTTGCCGGGTCTCGGCGGCGCCAAAGTGACCCTTGTCGTGGTCGATCATCAGGGCAAGCCGGAGGTGGGCCAAAGCGAAACCGAGCGTCTCATCACGCAGGAGAAGGTCCAAGCCCTCATCGGCGCCTACTTCTCCTCGGTGACTGCCGCAGCAAGCCAAGCCGCCGAGCGCGCAGGAGTGCCCTTCATCAATGGAGATTCCACCCAGCCGGCGCTGACGCAGCGCGGGCTGAAATATTTCTTCCGCACGACCCCGACGGATGAGAACTTCAGCGAGCTGATGTTCGACTTCTTGAAGGATTTCGCGGCCAAATCCGGCCAGAAATTCCAATCTGTCTCTCTCTTTCACGAGGATACCGCCTACGGCACGGACAGCGCAAAAGTCCAGGAACGGCTTGCCGGGCAGCGCGGTTTCCGCGTGCTCGAAAAAATCGCCTACAAGGCCCAGACGACGTCGCTCACCGCGGAGGTGCAGCGGCTCAAGGCCGCCAACGCCGACGTTCTGATGCCGTCGTCCTATACGTCGGACACGTTCCTGCTCCTGCGCACCGCCAAGGATCTGGACTACAATCCAAAGCTCATCGTGGCGCAGAACGCCGGGTTTACCGATCCGACATTCATCGGCACGATGGGCAAGGATGCCGAGGGCGCGATCACCCGCTCTCCGTACAATGCCGACCTCGAAAGCCGCATCCCGCTTCTTCCCAAGATC
>JBKPOZ010000284.1:0-62243 GCA_046733355.1 Pseudomonadota bacterium
GCCGGATGTCGTGGTGGAGCCAAGTCCCGCCAGTTTGCTGCTCGATGGGCGAGCTGTATGCGGGAACACCGCTCGGCTAGCGCTAGAGGAAGAGCCCCACCCGCGATGACGTTCACTTGCGGGATTTTTCCGCATGCCGCCGATTGTCTTGGTTGTGCTCACGAGCGTGTTGTTGCTGGCAATGCTCGGAACGGGTGCCGGCGCATGGCTGGAAAAGAGACGATACCCGTCGCGGCCTATTTGGCAAAACCGCGCCCTGCGTGACGCCCTTACGCCGGGTGCCGGCTGGTGCTCGCTTTTTGTCCTCGACGGCTTGTTGACGCTCCTGGGTGTGCAGCAATTGCCGCTCGGCTTGAAACATCTGCTCGGCACCCTGGCCCTGCTGCTTCTCTACTACGCTGTTCTTTCCACGCTTTATCTGATTTATCGCTCGGGAATTCGCAATTCGTGCCGCTCTGGGATCGAACAAAAAACCAGCCACAACATGGAGCATCCGGTTTCCCAGCCGGCTTGCGTTCCCGATGATGTTTGTGAGCGCCGCGCTCGCCGCTCTCACCGTGCTATATTACGATGGCTTTTCGCAAAACCTGCTGTTCATGGCCTGCATCGTTGCGGTCACCGCGATTTGGAGCAAGGGAGCGAGCTGATAAGGCGCCGCGCGCCTCAATGCAAAATGCGCATCCATTCGGCACGCCGGCCGAACGTTACGCGCGCGGAGCTGCGCTGCGCAAAAAGCGCGGCGCCGGAAAGGCACGCGGATGTGCGCCCATGCGCTCCGCCGACCCGCCGCTGTGCGAGCCGTTTGCACGGTTTCCATGCGACCGCTCGCTGGCGGAATGAGGAGCATGTCCTCACGCTCGCACGAACGCGTGCGCTGCACATCAGAATAAGCACCCTCCAGCTTCCGGAGTCGATCGGTCACTAGAATCGGAAGAACGGGAAGATCTGCTGCAGCGAGGGCAGCGGCCGGAAGTTCTCTCTCGTTCCGGTGAGAGCGCGGCGCTGGACCGCCTTTTGGTCCCCTCCCCCGTTTTCAGCTTGCTGTCCGGCTGCTCCCGTGCCGGGTCGGCCGGCCGTCAGCGAGGGCGTTCCCGGGGGCGACGGAGGCGTGGGCTCGAGCGCCGACTGATCGATCTCGATACCGTTGCGCGGCCAACTGAAATCATCGGCGCGTCCACGCGGCGCCGGCACGGGTTCGCCCTTGTTCAGCACGCGCGTGGCGGTCGGATCACCTGCGGGAGCACGCGCTGCAGTGCGCGCGCCGCCCAGGAGCTCTTCCGACTGCACGTTATTGACGGTCAGCGGCAACACCGGTCCGACCGACGGACGGCCCGCGGGCGCACTCGGCTGCGCCGGCGCTGCCGGCTTCGCGCCCGGCTTTTCTGGCTCGGTGGGCATCGGCAGCGCGACGGGCACGGGCCGATTGACGAGATAGCGCTGGATTTCCTTGTCCACATAATGCGCGAGCTTGCGCGCGCCGAACTTGGTGAAATAGAGGCCGTCGGCACTGCGCAGGCGACGAATCTGACCTTCGTAGTCCGGACCCTGAGGCGAGAAGCGCCCGCCCTCGTCCACGAACCCGTCCCAGACGTCCACATACGTGATGCCAGCGCGCTCGGCCCGGCTGCGGTAGAGCTCGTTGAGATAGACGGAATCGGCGCTCGGCTTGGTGTTGCGCTGAGAGGGCAATCCTACCCAGATCACCGGCACGCCGGTGCTCTTGAGAGCCGAAATGGTCGCGTCGATGCGCTTGACGTAAGCCGCTTCCCATTTCTCGCTGTGGAATTCCCAAGGGCCGTAGGCCGCAAGACGGGCCTGCTCCGGAGACAGGTTGCCGGCCGGCTGCTCGGAAGTTGTCGCCGGCTCGACGGGCTGCTGCTCGGCATCGATTTGCGCCGGTGGCCCGGGTGCAGCTGACGGCGGTGCCGCTTGGGCAGGGTGCTGGCCCGTCTGCGCAGCATTCGGCTTCGGTGCCCCGGGCCGCACGACCGGGGGGGCTTTCTCGCGGATGGCCTGACGGTCATTATTGCCGATCATCATGACGACTAATTTCGGCTTTTCGGCCGCGATGATCTCGCGTGCTATCTGCGGCCATTCGGTATCGCGGCGGGGATCGTAGCGGATGAGTCCGGAATCGGTCCGCTGCTTGCGCACCACGGAGATCTCGGGCTTTTCCGAATAGGCCTCCTCGAGGCCGTAGGCGAGCCAGTCCGCATTGGCATCGCCCAACACCAAGATGCTGATCGTGGCGTCGGGCTTCTTTTGTGCGGGCGGAGGAGCACGGGAGAAGTCCGCAGGCGTTTCCCGCTCCCACCCGCCGCTGTCGCGCTCGCGCTCGCGATAACGCGGCTCGTAGTACCGCGGCTGGGGGGCCCACCAGTCCCGGAATGGCTCAAACCGGCGCGGGCGACCCCAGTCTCCCCAGAACTGGGCCTGCGCGGGGAGGACCGTGGCCAAGCTCAGGCCGGCCAGGGCCGCTATGACCAATGCGCGCGAGAACTGGGGAAACCGCATCAATCCAGTACCACCACGATTGAGCCTCGAAGGCACGCTAACGCAAACCCGCTAATATCACGGCAACGATGTCAAGATGAAGATACCGCGCTGCTTTACCAGCGGCCCTGCGGCGGCGGAGCCACAGGGCCCAGATATGAGCAGTGGCTGGTTAACGTGCGCCATCTCGTTCTTTTCACGACCATGCTAGAGTGCCGCTGCCAGCGCGCGAACACATGGGTCACAAAAGTGGCAGCGGCCACGGCATTTTCTTATTTTTCATTTCGCCGGATCGCAAGTCGATGAAACCCGTACGTAAGGCGGTGTTCCCGGTGGCAGGGCTGGGAACCCGGTTCCTGCCCGCGACGAAGGCGATGCCCAAGGAAATGCTCCCGGTCGTTGACCGGCCACTCATTCAGCACGTGGTCGACGAGGCGCGAGAGGCCGGCATTGAGCACTTCATCTTTGTCACCGGGCGCAACAAAGGCGTGATCGAGGATCATTTCGACCGGCAGTTCGAGCTCGAGCACACTTTGACCGAGCGCCAGAAACGCGAGGATCTCGCATTGCTGACACACGATTTGCCGGGGCCTGGAACGACGAGCTTCACGCGGCAGCAACTCCCCTTGGGCCTCGGTCATGCGGTGTGGTGCGCGCGCGAGCTCGTGGGCAACGAGCCGTTCGCGCTGCTCCTGCCGGACGTGCTGGTGCAGCACAATCCGGGCTGTCTTGCGCAGATGATCCATGCGGCGCGCGAGGTCGAGAAAGCCAACATCATCGCGGTCGAGCAGGTGCCTTCGGAGCGCGTGCACATGTACGGCGTGGTCGGCATCGGCGAGCGCAAAGGCGGCCTCTTCGCGCTCACCAAAATGGTCGAGAAGCCCTCGCCTGAGTCGGCGCCCTCCAATTTGATCATCACCGGCCGGTACGTGCTGCAGCCGGAAATATTCGACATCCTCGCGGCGGAGAAGCGCGGCGCCGGCGATGAGATTCAGCTCACCGATGCGATGATCGAGCTCGCGAAGACGCAGCCATTCTACGGGTTTGAATTCGCCGGCCGCAGCTTCGATTGTGGCTCGAAGGTCGGCTTTCTCGCAGCCAACATCTCCTATGCGCTCGACCGATCCGATCTGAGCGACGCGCTGCGCGCCGAACTCAGCTCGCTCCTAGAGACACGGGGATGATGGGTTTCGCTGCGCTCAAGGTCGCAGGCGGGTTGAACGAAGTGAAACCCATCACGTCCATCCGAGGCTTCACCGCTGCAGGCGCAGGCCGAGGAGCCAGATGCTCGCTACATAATTCGAGCCCGGAATGGTGGAGCGCTGCCATTCCTGACGGAACTCACCCCGCAGCTGGAATTCGCGGCTCAGCATGTAGGTGAGCGCCGCCGACGCGATGTAGCGATTGTCTACTTCGAGCGATCCGACATAGACGTCGTGCACGCGCACGAACGTCGCGGTGCCGAGGAGCCAACGTCGGAACCAGTGATTGATGTCGAGGCCAAAGGTGCGCTCGTAGAGGCCGCATTGCCCGGCAAGCGGCGATACACTGATGGTGGTGAGCGCGAATAGCCGCGCGCTTGTGAGCGCGCTGGCCGTCCAGAGCAACGAGCCGTCGATCACCGGGCCGGTTATCTTCGGCAGCGTCGGATCGCGATAGACCTGCTCCAGATATCCGACCCCCACCTGGCCGGTGAGCTTGCGCGAGAATTCAAAGGTCGTGCCCCCTTTTGCCCTCCAGCCATCCGAATCGCGCTCCAAGCGAAACCGATCGATCGGCAGCTCATGCACCCGTTTGTTGGCGCTGAATTCGGTAAACGGAATGACGCCCGGGGTTACCTCATAGTTCGTGCGCACTGTGCCGGTGTACTGCGTGTAGTTGCGGTCGGCATTGCTCTCCGTCTGCGCGGTGACGAAATTCGAGTCCTGATACTTGGTCTTGTCGACGTCGCCCCGCACGATGACTTCGAGGCGATTGAACGTTTGCGCAAGTCGGCGCCCCCGCCCAGCGTGGTGTAGATCGGCAGCCGCGTGAGGTCCGCCTGCATGAAGGCGCTGCCCGGGCGGTCGGTGGCGACAATAAAGGCCCCAGCAGATCGATCCGGCTGAGGCTGGTCACGTCGATGCGCCCGTTCATGTTGCCGATGGCGCTGGGGCGGTCGAGGGAGTGAAGGTGTCGTAGCTCGTGTAGGCGCCGCGGAAGTCGGCATTGAAGGCATGCCGCTCCCACTTCGTGTTCACCAGCACCGAGAGAGCGTAGATATCGAACCACGAGCTTGCATAGGGCCGCACGTTCATGCGCGCCGGGTTCGTGTCATAGCCGCGCACGAAATCGAAGGCGGGGCGGAAATTGAAGGCGCCCGCCTGAATGCCGAGCGGGTCGAACGGCTTTTCCTCGGGCAGCGGCCGTCAGCGCGGCGCTATGGTGGCAATGGTAGCGGTTTCCGCATCGGGCGTGGCGGGGGGAGCACCCGGACGGAACGGATTGCGCGCCGGCTTGGCGAGGGTCGCGGTGCCGGGTTGCAGGAGCTTGGGGGATCCGGGATCCGGCGTCGCCGGCGTCGTCGTATCCTGCGCCTTTGCGGCCGCATCATTCTGCGCGGTCACCTCGGCCGGTTTTCCCGTGCTGCTGCCGGCCGCCGTCTCCTTCGGTTGCGCCTGCTTCGATTTGCGTTTTTTCAGATTGCGCGAATCGAAGCCCGTGCTGCCCGCTCCAGTTCCGGCCTGCCCGCGCAGGATGCGAAAACGCGAGGCGTCGCGCTCGTCGTTCTTGCGCCAGGTGCCAAATCGGGGTGGGTTGTTGAGGTCGCCATCAACGCGCGGTGCCAGCAGAAACGGATCTATAACCTGCGCATGCGCGCCCGGGCTGATGGCGAGGAGGGCCGTGGCGAGCCCCAGAGCCCGCATCGCCGAAGCCAAAAAATACATACCGGACGAGCGACACCGCCACACGTCGTTTCCTCGGCCCACGACCGGCGCAACTCATCGCCGGTGTCATTTCCACGCGAGCCAACGCGCGCGCGAAATCAATCACTTGCGCAGATCGCACGCGCCCACGCGGCTTGCCCCACCGGGAGCCGCGCAGGCGTTAGGCGTTGGTTAATGAATCTAAAATGGATATGGTTAATAGGGGGTTGATTATGCCGACTCCCTCTCAAGCCCGGCTAATGCTAAGCCCGCGGCGACGGAGGGGCCGAATAGTCATGTCAAAGCCGCTCAGCACGGAGAAGCCGGCCAACCCGCGGGCGCAGATCCTGCTCAATTGCGCTTTGCGGACGCTAGAGACCGAGGCGGGTGGCATCGGCACGCTGTGCGCGGCGATGCATCAGGAGCTCGGGCGCGCCTTCGTGCGCGCGGTCGATCTCATCGCGGCTGCGCAAGGCCGCCTTATCGTCACCGGCATGGGCAAATCGGGCCATGTGGCGCGCAAGATCGCCGCCACCTTTGCCTCCACGGGCACGCCCGCCTTCTTCGTGCATCCGAGCGAGGCCAGCCACGGCGACCTCGGCATGGTCACGCCCGACGACGTGATCATGGCTTTGTCCTGGTCAGGCGAGACGGCGGAGCTCAAGCACCTGATCGACTACTCGCGCCGCTTTCGCATTCCGCTGATTGCAGTGACCACGGCGGCGGAGAGCACGCTCGGAAAGGCTGCCGACATCGTCCTCGCACTGCCCGCGGCGCGGGAGGCCTGCCCGCACAATCTGGCGCCCACGACCTCTACACTGATGCAGGCTGCGCTCGGGGATGCGCTCGCGCTCGCGCTGCTCGAGAGCCGCGGATTTACCGCACTCGATTTCCACAAATTGCATCCCGGCGGACGTCTCGGCGCCATGTTGAAATTCGTCGCAAACGTCATGCATGCGGGAAGCAGCATTCCACTTGTTGCGCTCGGCACGTCGATGGCGGAGGCCGTAGTCGAGATGTCGAGCAAGGGCTTTGGCTGCGTCGGCATCACCGACAAAACGGGAAACCTCACCGGCATCATTACCGACGGCGACCTGCGCCGTCACATGCGGCCCGACCTGCTCGAGGCGCGCGTGGAAGAAGTGATGACGCGCTCGCCCAAGACGGTGCGCCCTGATCAGCTCGCGAGCGAGGCGCTCGAAATCATCAATGCTTCGGAAATCACCGCGCTCATGGTGACCGAGGCGGGCAAGCCCGTCGGCATCGTCCACTTCCACGACCTGCTGCGCGCCGGGATTGCGTAACCAGGTGCGGACTTGGTCCGCGCATCCACGTGTTCCTACGGAAGCTAGACGTGGATGGCCGGGACAAGCCCGGCCATTACGCCGACATGGCTATGCCGCTTCCACCAGCAGATTGGGACCGTCAGCGCGCGCGATGCGCACGCGGCTGCCGGCGGGGCAGTCGGGTCCCCTCACCCGCCACACGGTATCGTCGATGCGCACGGCGCCCACACCATCGACAATCGGCCGCTCGAGCGTGAATACGCGGCCCACGTAAGCTTCGGCGCGACGGTTGAGAAACGGGCTATCTGCGGTCTCGGTCTTCCGGGTAAAGTGCCGCCAGGCGGGCACCGCAATGAGGGCAAATATTGCAAAGGCGATGAACTGTGCCCTGCCAGGGCCACGCCACCGCAGCCGAAACAATACCCACGAGCAGTGCGGATAGGCCGAGCCACAGCATGAAGATGCCGGGCGCGAGCACCTCGATGAGCAGAAACACCACGGCAGCGATGAACCAGTTCCAGTGACCCAGGAAAACGAACCAATCCAGCATGACACCTAAGCCTATTGTTGGAGCATGATCTTTCCGAAAACCGGCTCCTGCTTTTCGGGATCATGCTCTAAGTCGCAGCCGGCGCAGGGTGGTGGGCCCGGTCGGCCGGCGCGCCGGAAATGCGGGCGGCCCCCCGCCCTGCCATCAAACCCGAATGCCTCTTTGGCAATCTCACCGATGCCGGCGAGTGATCCGAGCGCGTTGACCGCCTCGATCGGCAGCATCAAGATTTTCTGGTTAGGTGATTGCGCGAGCTGCGTGAATGCGCGCAAATATTTTTCCGCCACGAAATAATTGAGCGCCGCGACGTTTCCGCGCGCGATCGCCTCGCTTACAACTTCGGTTGCCTTCGCCTCCGCCTGTGCCGAGCGCTCGCGCGCTTCAGCATCGCGGAACGCCGCCTCACGGCGGCCCTCGGCTTCGAGAATCTGCGACTGCTTCGCCCCTTCCGCGCGCAGGATTGCGGCCTGACGCTGTCCCTCGGCCTGCAGGACTTCCGCGCGTTTTTCGCGCTCGGCCTTCATCTGACGCGCCATCGCCTGTACGAGGTCGGCCGGCGGCACGATGTCCTTGATTTCGATGCGATTGACCTTCACGCCCCAGGGGGACACGGCCGCGTCCACGACCCGCAGCAATCGCTCGTTGATCTCGTCGCGATGCGAAAGCATCTGATCGAGATCCATGCCGCCCATCACCGAACGGATGTTTGTCATGGTCAGCGCAACTATCGCCTGCGTGAGGTTGGCCACCTCGTAGCTTGCGTGCGCCGCATCGAGCACCTGAAAGAAGGCGATACCGTCGACGGTAACCGTTGCATTGTCCTTGGAGATCACGTCCCGGCGCGGAATGTCGATCACCTGCTCCATGATGTTCATCTTGCGGCCGATGCGGTCGAAATAGGGGATAATGAAATTGAGTCCCGGCTTGAGCGTATGGGTGTACCGGCCGAAGCGTTCGACCGTCCATTGATAGCCCTGCGGGACCGTCTTCACCGATGCGATCAGGGTGAGCACGGCGAGCGCAACGAGCACCACCGCAAATACATCGAGGCCGAAAAACATGTTCCCTCTCCTGTGCTTTTTGCAGAAATGTGGAAAAGCACTTTGGCGGGCGCAAGTACGCCCCTCTGCCGTTATTACGGCAGCGGCGCCAGATACGCATCTTGAATTTCGTCGGGGAGCTATTACGAGCGGATTGGCTTCAAACCCAGCCTTTCAGCTCGCGCAGCGTCATCTGCCAGATGACCAGCATGCCGGGCGCGCTGTCGTTCAGGCACGGAATGGTGGCGAAATTCTCGCCCCCGTGTTTTCTGAAAATCCGTGCGTTCTCGACGGCGATCTCCTCGAGCGTCTCGAGGCAGTCGGCGGCGAAGCCCGGCATGATGACGGCGATATTCTTGACACCGCGCTTGGCGAGCTGTCTCACGCTTTGGTCGGTTGCGGGTCCGAGCCATTTCGCGCGCCCGAACCGCGACTGAAAGGTCATGATCAGCCCCGCTTCGTCGAGCTTGAGCTCGCTGCGCAGGAGCCGGACGGTCTCCGCGCATTGCGTGTAATAGGGATCGCCCGCATCGATGAAGGCCTGCGGCACGCCGTGGAAAGAGGCAACAACGACATCCGGCTTGAAGGAGAGCTGGGCAAGCTCCGCGTTGAGCGACGATGCGAGCGCCTCGATATAGACCGGGTCATTGTAATACGGCGCGGCGACGCGCAACGCGGGCTGACAGCGCAAGGGCAAGAGCGCCCGGAAAACCTCGTCGCAGGCAGTGGCAGTCGTGGCTGCGCAATACTGCGGGTAGAGAGGAATGACCAGAAGCCGCTCGCAGCCGCGCTCCGCGAGGCCCATAATGGTGGATGCGATCGAGGGGTTTCCATATCGCATCGCCCAATCGACTATCACATGCGCGCCCAGCGGCTCGAGCGTCGATGCGAGCTTCTCCGCCTGCGCGCGCGTGAACGTCTTGAGCGGCGATTCGTTCTTATCGTAATTCCAGATTTTCCGGTAATCGCGTGCCTTGCGGCGGGGACGCACGCGCAGGATGGCCCCGTTGAGGATCAACTCCCACAGCGGGCCTTGATGCTCGATCACGCGCGGATCAGTCAGAAATTCCTTGAGATAGCGCCGCACGGCGGACGCATCGGGCGCATCGGGCGTGCCGAGATTGATCAGCAGCACGCCAATCTTAGGCGGCGCAGACCGAAGCTGCGTAACCAGCTGCGTGGCGCTTTGTATTGGTGACGGAGATAAGGCCTCGTTCATTGCTGGTGGTCAGTCGCCGGGCTGCTGGTGCGCGGTTTCCCAGAACAGCTCTTGCCAGTCGCCGAGCTTCGTTTTCATCGTGCCGATGCGGTTGAGAAAGGCGGCAAAGAATGCGATGCGGTGCGGCTGCGACGTGAACTCGAAGCCAGGATCGTCAAGCTGCGTCACGAGCTCCTCCATACTCTCCGGCGCTTTCTGCACTTGCTTCCACAGCGCGGCGGCGGCGCGCTTGTCCGCGTTGGCAACTTTTATGGATTGCTCGAGAGCATTGGCAACCGCCTTGAACAAGAGCGGATTCCTGTCCCGCGTCTGCCGCGTTGCAAGCAGCGTGATCTGCGTGAGCGGCCCGCCAAAGACCTTGCGGCTGTCGGTGATGACATGCGCGCCGGGCAGCTTGAGTCCGCGGTTGGTGAATGGCTGCACGGCAATGTGGGCGGTCACCGTGGCCTTGGGGTAGCCGGCAGAGAGGGCGCTCACGGCGTCGGGATGGCCGAGCGCCACCGTCAGATGATCCAGCCGGTAGGGATCATTCCACTGCTGCTCGGCCGCCATCTGCAGCATCATGGAGTTGAAGGAGATGCGCACAGTCGGCACCGCAATGCGGTCTTTATCTGTGAAGTCCGCGATGGTGTGGACGTTGGGATTGATGGTGTAGAGGGTCATGGCACCGTTCGATACTGTGCCTACCGCTTTCACTTCGTTGGCGGTGCCGCGCGTCTTTTCCCAGATTGTGAGCAACGACGGCAGCGCCGCCGTCCCGTAATCGGCAGCGCCGGAGAGCAGGGCGTCGAGGACTGGACCAGGGCCGCTCAATGCAGTCGCGCTTGCCTCGATCGGGCCTAACCCGAGCTTGCTTGCCTCCTTCTGAAGGATTCCGCCCGCGACCATAATATCGACGGGGGTATAGAGGAGCCCGCGTTGCTGCACGAACGTGACTTTCAGCGGCGCCTGCGCGCGCAGAATGCCCGGCGCGGCAAGAACGCCTGCAGCTCCGGCCAGCTGCGTAAGCACCCGGCGTCGGGTCAGCGCTTCCGCAATCCGCGCTGCAAGTGGTAGCATCGAAAATCCTCAGCAGGTCTTGAGAAAAGAATGCGCATCCGGGCAAGCGGCAAAATCTTGGGCGCCCGCATCGAGCATGTCGATCTGAGCCAACCGCTCGCGCCGGCCGATTTCAGGCAGATCCTGCGCGCATTGGGCGAGCATGGCGTGCTCTGTTTTCCGGACCAGCAGCTCGAAGTGCCGCAATTCGCCGCGTTTGGGCGCCTGTTCGGAGAGCTGGAAATCAACATCGCCAATCAGTTTCACGAGCCCGGCTTCCCCGAGGTGATGCTGCTCTCCAACATTGTCATCGACGGCAAACCTATCGGGCTGAGCGATGCAGGCCAAGGCTGGCATACCGACATGTCCTACAGCAAAGAGATCGCGCTCGCCAATGTGCTGCATGCAATGAAGGTTCCGGTGCGCGCCGGCCGCTCTCTTGGTGATACTCAGTTCCGCAACATGCATGCCGCATACAAGGATCTTCCTGACGCGCTCAAGATCCGCCTCGCCGGACGCGCCGCAACCCACGATTTCGCGAAATTCTGGGACATGATGCGAGCGCGGCCGGGGTCTCAGCGCCTGCCGCTCACGCTCGAGCAACGCGCCCGCAAGCCGCCCGTCTCGCAGCCCATCTTCCGCACGCATCCGATCACCGGACGCACCGTGCTCTATTGCAACCCCGGCTATACCACGCGCATCGATGGCATGGATGAAGCCGAAAGCGACGAAATTTTGAGTTTTCTGTTCGCGCATCAGGCGCAGGAGAAATATTTCCACGCCCATCAGTGGACCGAAGGCGACGTGCTGATGTGGGACAATGTGGGGACCGTCCACAACGCCGTCGCCGATTATTCTACCGACGAGCCGCGCTTTATGCGGCGCATCCAGATCATGGCGACGAAAGACTATGCGCGCCTCGCCGCCTGAGCGGGGCTACTGACCAAACCACGCCAGAGGAGAAGTCAATGCTCGACGGGCCGGAGCGACGAACACGATCATCGCTCCCCGTGAACCCCAAGCCTTCCCCTTTCACAGGAAGGGAGCTGGCCGTGCACGTTTCGACGCTGTTTGTGCTGCTCGCCGCACTTGCAGACGCGGCATCGGCGCAGGAGATACGCTTCGCGCGCCAGTTCTCGATGGGCTATTTGCAATTCAATCTGATGGAAAGGCAGCATCTGGTCGAGAAACACGCGCGCGCGGCAGGCCTTCCCGATATCAAGGTTTCCTGGGCCACGTTCAACAGTCCTGCGGCCATGAACGACGCGCTTTTGTCGGGGTCCGTCGATATTGTATCGGGCGGCGTGCCGGGCCTGCTGACGATCTGGGCGCGCACGCACGCTGCGGCCAACGCGGTGAAAGGCGTTGCGGCGTTCTCCTCGCAGCCCATCTTGCTCAACACGCGCGACCCCAGGATCAAGGGCATCGCCGATTATACCGAACACGACAAGATCGCGGTGCCGGCGGTGAAGGTGTCGATCCAGGCCATCATGCTGCAGATGGCAGCAGCCAAGGAATGGGGGCAGGCGCAATATGCGAGGCTCGATCCGCTCACCGTCGGCATGACGCCGCCCGATGCCACCGTGGCGTTGCTCAGTGATTCCGGCGAGGTCAAGAGCGTGTTCAGCGTGCCGCCGTTTCAATATCAACAGCTCGAGAAGGCGGGCGTGCATACCGTGCTCAACTCGTATGACGTGTTCGGCGGACCCCATACATTCACGGTCGCGTGGACATCGACCCAGTTCCGCGAAAAGAGTCCCGCGCTGTACAAAGCGTTCGTGGCCGCCTTCGACGAGGCGACCGAGATGCTCAACAAGGACGTGACGCAAGCCGCCCAATACTGGATCGATGATGTGAAATCGAAGCTTCCGGTGGAGAAGGTCGCCCAGATCGCATCCGGCACGCAGGTGAAATGGACTATGGCGCCGGAGAACACGCTGAAAATGGCCGAGTTCATGCACGCGGTCGGATCGATCAAAGTAAAGCCTGCGAGCTGGAAGGACCTGTTTTTTCCCGAGCTGCACGCGCTGCCCGGCAGCTGAAATGGGGGTTTCTCGATCTCGTCATTTCGGGTCGCAGCGCAGCTGCGAGTCCTTTAGGGGCTCAGCCGGACTGACCCGCATATGAGTGATCCGCTGCCTCCGACGCCGCTGTTGCAGGTGCAAGGGCTCACGCTCCAGTACAAGACAGAGAGACATCTCGTCACCGCGACTTACCGCGTGAGCTTCGAAGTCTATGCCGGCGATCGCTTCGTCCTGCTCGGCCCGTCGGGCTGCGGAAAGACCACGCTGCTCAAGGCAATCGGGGGATACATGGCGCCGACCGAAGGCAGCATCTCGCTTAAATCCCGGCCCATACGCGATCCGGGCGCCGACCGCGTTTTCGTGTTTCAGGAATTCGATCAGCTCCTGCCCTGGAAAACGGTCAAGCAGAACGTGATCTTTGCGCTCGAATCCTCGCACCGGCTGCGCGGCAAGCCGGCAGAGGCGCAGGCGCTGCGCTACATCGAAAAGGTGAACCTCGCAAATTTCGCAACTCCTATCCGCACACGCTCTCAGGCGGCATGAAGCAGCGCGTGGCGATCGCCCGCGCGCTTGCCATGGAGCCCGACGTGCTGCTCATGGATGAGCCGTTTGCGGCACTGGATGCGCTCACGCGCCGCAGGATGCAGGACGAGCTGCTCCAGCTCTGGACGGAGACGCGGTTCACCGTATTGTTCGTCACCCATTCCATTCCCGAGGCAGTGCTCGTCGGCAACCGCATTCTCCTGCTTTCTCCGCATCCCGGGCAGGTGAAGGGCGAGCTTAACAGCGACGGCAGTGACCGCGTCGATCCCGCAAGCGGGCGCAAGCTCTCCGAGCGCATTCACGACATGCTCTTCGCAGATCGCATCGAAGAACAGGAGGTCCTTCGTCATGGCTAATCTTTCCCTGAGCACGGCGCTTGCGCCCGTGCGGCCCGAATATTTGCGCGAGGTGGTGGCCGGCAGAGACATCGGCGTGATCGAGAAGCCGCTCACGCTTTCGGAAAGACTGGCCAATCAGAGTTGGCTGCGCAAGGCGATCATTCTGCTTTTGATCGTACTGGGCTGGCAGATGTATGCCCAGTATCTGAATAACCCTCTTTTAGTGCCGACATTCAGCGCCACGCTTGAAGCCTTCGGCGAGGGGATCAGGAGCGGGGATATCCCGCACAAGGCGCTCAACTCCGTGCAGCTGCTGCTCAGGGGCTATGCGCTCGGGCTTGCGCTCGCGATGGTGTTTACTGCGCTGGCGATGATGTCGCGCATCGGCAATGATCTGCTCGAAACGCTTACTTCCGCATTCAATCCGCTGCCGGCGATTGCGCTGTTGCCGCTCGCGCTGATCTGGTTCGGCCTCGGCGATATCTCAATAATATTCGTGTTGGTGCATTCGGTGCTCTGGGCGGTCGCGCTCAACACGCATTCCGGTTTTCGCTCGGTGTCGAGCACGCTGCGCATGGTGGGCCGCAATTACGGGCTCAAGGGTCCGCGTTTCGTCGCCAAGATCCTGGTCCCCGCCGCCTTCCCCTCCATCCTCACCGGCCTGAAGATCGGCTGGGCGTTTGCCTGGCGCACGCTGATCGCCGCGGAGCTCGTCTTCGGGGTCTCCTCCGGCAAAGGCGGACTTGGCTGGTACATCTATGAGAACAAGAACATGCTCGATATCCCGGCGGTATTCGCCGGATTGTTCACCGTAATCCTGATCGGGCTCCTGGTGGAGAACGTGATCTTCCGCAATATCGAGGCGGTGACCGTCCGGCGGTGGGGCATGCAGACCTGAAGCTTGAGCGTAACCCGATGCTCGGCTATGCGGCTTGCGTTTTTCGAATGAGGATCGCGCGGAAGTCGTTGACGTTGGTCAGCGTCAGGCCGGTGATCACCTGATCGCCGGGCGCTTCGAAAACCAAGCTGGAGCCGAGATCGGTGGATGCATGGCCACAGGCGCCATCCTTCGAAGCTCGCTCGCACCTCTCAGGATGACGCCGCGAGATCAAATTCGTTCACGGCGTACAATTAATCATTGGAGGTAGCAGCAGCGCGGTTGCTGCTCAAGGAACCTGGGAAGGGCCGCGCGGTTTTCCCGGTAACATGCTTGATCTCGCCCGCGCCCGCGAGCGCATGGTGGATGTTCAGATCGCAAGGCGCGGGGTGCGCGATGCGCGCGTGCTCGAGGCAATGCGCCGCGTGCCCCGCGAAGCCTTTGTCGAGCCCGGCTTTGAGGAGTTTGCCTACGAGGATGGCGCTCTGCCCATCGCCGAGAGGCAGACCATCTCGCAGCCCTACATTGTCGCGCTGATGGTCGAGGCCGCCGAGATCAAGCCCGGAGAGAGCGTGCTCGAAGTGGGCGCGGGCTCCGGCTACGCGGCCGCGGTCATGAGCCAGATCGCCGATCGGGTTTTCGGCATCGAGCGTCATCCGGCGTTGGTGGAAGCGGCACAGCAGCGGTTCAGGAAGCTCGGCTACGACAACATCGATTTACGCGGAGGCGACGGCACGCGCGGCTGGCCGGAGGCAGCACCCTTCGATGCCATCCTGGTCTCGGCGGGCGGACCCGGCGTGCCGGCGGCGTTGAAGCAGCAGCTCGCCATCGGCGGCCGCCTCGTTATTCCGGTGGGCGGTCAGGAGCGGCACCAGAACCTGCTCAAGATCACCCGCAGGAGCGAAACCGAGTACGACGAGGACAATCTCGGGGCGGTCATGTTCGTGCCGCTCATTGGCGAGCAGGGCTGGGCCGAGGATGGTCACCGTGCCGCGAGCAATCATGTTCCGGGCGCTGCGCGCGGCGAGACACTGGAGCAGATGATTGCAGCTGCAGCCGAGCCCCTGCCCGCTCTCGACGATGCTGCGTTTGGACGATTGTTTGACCGCTTCGGCAACCGCCGCGTCATGCTGCTGGGCGAGGCGAGCCACGGCACCTGCGAGTTCTATCGCGCGCGCGCGGCAATCACGCGCCATCTGATCGAAGAGCACGGCTTTACGATCATAGCGGTGGAGGCGGACTGGCCGGATGCGGCCGCCGTCGACCGCTATGTGCGCCACCGCTCCGCGCATGCCGGCGATGGACCGCCATTCCAACGTTTCCCCCAGTGGATGTGGCGCAATACCGAAGTGATGGAGTTCATCGACTGGATGCGCCGGCACAACGAGACGGTGCGGGAGCTCGATCGGCGCGCCGGTTTCTACGGGCTCGACCTCTATAATATGAGCGGCTCGATTGCGGCGGTGCTCGACTATCTCGACCGTGTCGATCCACACGCCGCAACCGTCGCGCGCGAGCGCTACGGCTGCCTCACACCCTGGCAGAAGGAGCCGGCGACCTATGGGCGCGCGGTGCTCACGCAGCGCTATCGTGAATGCGAGCAGCCGGTGGTCGCGCAGCTGCGCGAGCTCCTGCAACGGCGTCTCGAATATGCGCGCCAGGATGCAGAAGGCTTTCTCGATGCGGCGCAGAATGCGCGCCTCATCGCCGCCGCGGAGCGCTACTATCGCGTGATGTATTACGGCGGCGCGGAATCGTGGAACCTGCGCGACACGCACATGTTCGAAACGCTGGCGCATCTGCTCGATGCACGCGGTCCCCGCTCCAAGGCCGTGGTATGGGCGCACAACTCGCACATCGGGGACGCGCGCTTCACCGAAATGGGCACGTTGCGCGAGGAGATCAACATCGGCCAGCTTTGCCGTGAGCGCTTCGGCAACGAGGCTGCGCTCATCGGTTTCGGCACCCATTCCGGCACCGTGGCCGCGGCCTCCGACTGGAGCGGCGAGATAGAGATCAAGCGCGTGCGGCCGTCCCATCGCGACAGCTACGAGCGCCTGTGCCACGATTCAGGGCTCGTGCGTTTTCTTCTCGATCTGCGCCCGGACCGCCATAAGGCGCTGCGCCAGCGGCTCATGCAGCCGCGGCTCGAACGCTTCATCGGCGTGATCTACCGGCCCGACACCGAACTTTTGAGTCACTACGCCGATGCCTCGCTGCCTCAGCAGTTCGATGCATTCGTGTGGTTCGATGAGACCTCGGCGGTCACGCCGCTTGGTCCCGAGCATGCGCGGCGCGGCGCGCCCGACACTTACCCGTTCGGGCTGTAACTTTACCGCGCGTCTTCCCTGATCATCGCGGCGCCTTTCTCGGCAATCATCATGGTGGGCGCGTTGGTGTTACCGGAGGTGATGGTCGGCATCACCGAGGCGTCGACGACGCGCAGCCGCTCCATCCCGATCACGCGCAGCCGCTCGTCGACCACCGCGCGCGGATCGCTCGCAAGCCCCATCTTGGCGGTGCCGACCGGATGGAAGATGGTGGTGCCAATCTCGCCGGCAGCCTTGATCAGCGACGCTTCGTCATCGTCGACCTGCGACCCGGGCAGATATTCGACCGGCTTGTAGGGCGCGAGCGCGGGTTGGGCGACGATCTTGCGGGTCACCCTGATGCTGTCGGCGGCAACATGGGGGTCCTCGTCGGTGGAAAGGTAGTTCGGCCTGATCGCAGGCTTGTCCGCAGGATCGCTCGAGCGCAGCTCGATCCTGCCACGACTTGTCGGCTGCAGATTGCAGACGCTGGCGGTGAAAGCCGGGAAAGCGTGCAGCGGCTCGCCGAACTTCTCCAGCGAGAGCGGCTGGATGTGGTACTGGATATTGGCGCGCTCGCGGTGCGGGTCCGAGCGCGTGAACAGGCCCAGCTGGGACGGCGCCATGGTGAGCGGGCCGCGCCGAAACAGCGCGTATTGAAGGGCCATGCCGGGGCGGTCGAACCACGAACGATACATCGTGTTCAATGTCTTGATACCCCTGACCTTGTAGATGAGACGGAGCTGCAGGTGATCCTGCAGGTTCTCGCCGACGCCGACTTTGTCGAGAGCGACGGGAATGCCGAAGCGCTCGAGCTCGGGCGCAGGTCCGATGCCGGAAAGTTTCAGGATGTGGGGCGATCCAATCGCGCCGGCGGCAAGGATGACTTCGCGCCGACAGCGCGCCCGGTGCACCGCGCCGTCCTGGCGCCAGCGCATCCCCACGGCGCGACGGCCGCTCAGAATAATTGTCTCCGCCAGACAGTGCGTCGCGAGCACAAGGTTCTGCCGGTGCAACACCGGTTTGAGAAAACCGCGCGCAGCCGACCAGCGCCGGCCGCGCCGCTGATTGACGTGAAAAGCGCATATGCCTTCGTTGTCGCCGATATTGAAATCCGGAATGGACTTGATGCCGGCCTGCTCGGCGGCCGCGCGGAACGCATCGAGAATGTCCCAGCGCACGCGCGGCGGCTCGATGCGCCACTCGCCGCCGATACCGTGGCTCTCGCTTTCGCCCAGAAAGTGATGCTCCTGCCGCTTGAAGTAGGGAAGCACGTCGTCCCATCCCCAGCCGGTCAGCCCGAGCTGGCGCCAGTGGTCGTAATCGGCGGCCTGACCCCGCATATAGACCATGGCATTGATGGCCGAGCAGCCCCCGATCACCTTGCCGCGCGGATAATTCAGGCTGCGCCCATTTAGGCCCGGCTCCGGCTCGGTCCTGAACATCCAGTCAGAACGCGGATTGCCGATCGCAAACAGATAGCCGACAGGAATGTGAAACCAGATCCAGTTGTCGTTGCCCCCTGCTTCAAGGAGAAGGACGCGCGTGCCGGAGTCGGCAGACAGGCGGTTCGCAAGGACGCACCCTGCCGAGCCCGCGCCCACGATGATGTAATCGTATTCTTCCGTGCTCGTTGCCGCCTCACCCATGCGTTTCCTCGATGGCCGCACTCCGTCCGCCCCGTTCTGGGCGCGGTTGCGGAGAGTGCGGGCCGGAACTCTTCAGATTACGCACTGTAGCGCACGATGGTAGCCCGGCGAAGGTCTTCGGGTTGTAAGACCTGCGCCTCAGTCGAGCTTGTAGGACGCTCACGCGAACGATGTCGCCTGTGAAACGTGCCGTCGCCGCTGTGCTGATGTTCACCCCGGCCGGTGCGGCAGTGGTCGTGAAGGCTGTGGTCACCGTATTCAGCGCGAGCAAGGAGAGCGGCGTCATTGAGTAATTGGCGCGGCCGAGATCCCAATGGATATACTCGGTCTTCACGCTCCAGTTTCGCGAAAGCAGATACTGCAACCCGGCGCCGAAGGCGCTGCCAAGACGCGTGTCGGAGAGGGACCCAGCCGCTGCACTCGTGCCGCAGTTTGTTGTCGGCGTCGGTATGGAGATGCGAAGAAGGGCCTGTTGATCGTGGCGCACAATGTGCCGGACAGATTCGTCTCCGCGATCACATGACCAAAGGCAAACCCGCCTGTCGCATAAACCAGGAACTGGTCGGTCACGAGAAATCCGAGGCCCGCGCGGATAGTGCCGAGCCAATCCAATCGCTGCTCAGTCGTCGCTGTCACTGTCGTGCTCGCCGTGCTGAAGATACCCTGAGGAACAAAGAAAGCCGGGCTGGGTGCCATGCCATTCGCGGCGCCCCCAGCCGTAAGAGTCTCCTTTCCCTGTTGATTACTGTCCGAGAGGTCCGCCTCAAGCCCTGCGACCAACCGCGGCGCGAATTGCCAATCCCAGCCCACCACAAATCCGACATGCGAACCGCGCGGATCCGTCTTGAAGGAGGTCGGAACGGCGCCGACAGTGCTGGCGCCGGCAACCCCGAATACTCCCACCGGGAAAAGCAAAAAAGAATGCTGGCACGAAGGATTCAGAAGTGGTGACGGTGCTGGCGGGTGTCAGATCCACAGTACCGTTTGACCAGCCGTATCCTGCTTGCAGGCCCGCATAGAAACCGGTTCAACTGGAGAGGGGGAGTTCTGCGCCAAGTGCCGGTGCCGTCATGCATGCCGCACCTGCGACGGCTCCTAGAAGTAACTTACGCATTACTCACCCCCTTCGCTTGCTTTCGAGTTACCACACATAACCCCTGTTTGGCTGTCACTCCCGCGCCACGGTGCGGCTGCGTGTGTGCACCGCATCTGTGCGCGCTTCAGCGAATCGGAATGTTTCCCGCTCTGCGCGCGTTTGCGTTCGAGAGCGATGCTGCTATTTTCCACTGGCGATCCGTGGGCGTTCCGTAAGCACGCCCGTGTTCCGGAACGCGCTTCCGGCTCGGTCGCTTCTCGACACGCACATACGGCCTGCGCGCAACCACCGGTAGTGTGCGCACGGCAAATGCTGAACGGGAGTCGCTCGTGCCTACGCGCCGCGCTTTTTTAATCACCATTGTTCCCACGATCGTGGCCGCCTCGACTTCTTGCCTGACCGCCGTTGAGCAGACCCTCATCGTGTTTGCCGCGGCGTCGCTTAAGAACGCGCTCGATGGCCTCAACGGCGCGTTCACATCTGAAAGCCGAACGAGCGTGAGCGCGAGTTATGCGGCAAGCTCGGCACTGATGAAGCAGATTGAGAACGGCGCACCCGCGCAAGTGTTTGTTTCCGCTGATGAGGACTGGACGAATTACGGTGCCGAGCGCAACCTGATTAAGAAAGACTCCCGGATCGATCTCCTCGGCAACGAGCTCGTGTTGATCGCCGCGGCGCAATCGCCAATCGGCACGGTCACGATTGCTCCGGGATTCGATGTCGCGGCGCTCGCGGGCGATGGCCGCATTGTCACGGCCGACGTGCGTTCAGTGCCTGCGGGAAAATACGCGAAGGCGGCGCTGCAGAAGCTCGGCGCGTGGGAGAAGGCAGCGCAGAGGCTTGCCATGACCGAGAACGTGCGCGCGGCACTCACGCTCGTCGCCCGCGGCGAGGCCGTGCTCGGCATCGTGTACGCGACCGATGCCAAGGTCGAGCCCAGGGTAAAGGTCATCGGCACCTTTCCCGCGGATTCACACCCGCCCATCGTGTATCCCGCCGCGCTCACCGTGAATGCCGGTGCCGAGGCAGAGCGTTATCTCGCGTTCCTGCGCTCGCCGGCCGCGAAAAGTACTTTCGAGTCTTTTGGATTTATTTTCCTGCCGCGAACTCTCGGATCCGTCCGCCTGAAAACCGGCTCCCAGTCGACCCTCTTCGCTACGTTTCCGCGCTCGACCTCCCTCTTCGAGGGGGCGGTATGAACATGCTTGAGCTTTCGCCGGATGAGTGGATTGCAGTCAAGCTCTCCCTCAAGATCGCCGTGGTCGCGACGCTCGTGGCGCTGCCGTTCGGAATTGCGCTCGCGTTCGTGCTCGCACGCAAGGCATTCTGGGGCAAGGCGCTGCTCGACGGCATCATTCATCTGCCGCTGGTGCTGCCGCCCGTGGTCACCGGTTATCTGCTCCTCATCTCGTTCGGGCGGCACGGACCGATCGGCGGTTTTTTTGCCGAGCAGCTCGGGATCGTGTTCTCGTTCCGCTGGACGGGTGCGGCACTCGCCTGCGGCGTCATGGGCTTTCCGCTCTTGGTGCGACCGATCAGGCTCGGCATCGAGGCAATCGACCGCAGGCTCGAAGGCGCGGCGGCCACGCTGGGGGCCAGCCGGTTCTGGGTGTTTCTCACCATCACGTTACCGCTGGCGCTGCCCGGGGTAATCGCCGGCATCGTGCTCTGCTTTGCCAAGGCGCTCGGCGAGTTCGGCGCCACCATCACTTTCGTCTCGAACATCCCGGGAGAGACGCAGACCATCTCGGCTGCGATTTATACATTCACTCAGACACCCGGCGGAGACGCCGCGGCGGCGCGCCTGGTGCTGGTCGCGATCCTCATCTCGCTTGTAGCGCTCGTCGCCTCCGAATGGCTGGCGCGGCGTGCCGGCACGCGGTTTCACGGGGAATAAGATGCTGGCCGTGGACGCGGAGAAGCGGCTCGGCGATTTCGTCATCAAGGCGCGGCTCGAAATTGCCGGCGGCGTTGCCGGCTTGTTCGGAGCGTCGGGCGCAGGCAAAACGACGCTGATCAACATGATCGCAGGCCTGATTGCGCCCGATCGCGGCCGCATCGCGCTCGACCACTCGACACTCTTTGATTCCTCCGCCCGCATCGATGTGCCGGCGCACCGGCGGCGTATCGGTTACGTGTTCCAGGAGGGACGGCTGTTTCCCCATTATTCGGTGGCAGCCAATCTCGATTATGGCCGGCGCATGAGCGGGCTCGCCCCCGACAACAAACAATTCGAGCATGTCGTGACCATGCTCGATATCAGACCTCTGCTCGAGCGCCGCCCGGCAAAGCTCTCGGGCGGGGAGCGCCAGCGCGTTGCCATCGGACGCGCGCTCCTGATGCGTCCGCGCCTTCTTCTCCTCGATGAGCCGCTCGCTTCGCTCGATGAGACGCGCAAGCGCGATATTTTTCCTTATTTGGAAAAATTACGCGACGAGGCGCGCGTCCCCATGGTCTATGTGAGCCACAATGCGTCCGAGCTTGCACGGCTTGCCACATTGGTCGTCTGGCTCGACGCCGGACAGGTAATCTCCACGGGCGGCCCCGAGCTGCTGCAAGCAGGTGTGCCGTAGGGTACGCAAAGGCGCCTGAGCCAGGACTTTCCGCGTCGGCAAAATGGAGCATGCGCCATGCCTACGCAGAAAGGCATGGTGCAATTTTGCGCATCCTACATGCCCCACAACCGCTGTGCTGCTTTTTTGATTTTGCCAAACAGGTTCGGCTCGTCTTCGGCAAGGCGCAGTCCCACCGAGCTGATGCGGCCGTCCTTCACCCGATGCGTCACGAGTGCAATCGATCCGAGCGGCACGATATCTCCCTCCTTGGGCGGATGAATGAGCGACTGCTCAATATAGGTGGCGAGCGGCAGACCGGTTTCCTCGGGCGAAATAGAAAGGCCGTAGATCTCGGCGAGCGCGCCGAGCGTCACATCGCCCGCAACAAAGAAATCGCCAAGAAGCAGCGGGTCGGGCGTGGCCGGCGGCGGCATATGAACGAAGAAGCGATCGAGCGCCTGCGCCTTCTCGGGCGGCGCGAGCAGATAAACGTAATCGCCCACCTTGACCGGGTGCGCCTCGGCCGGACTGAGAATTTTTTCGGAGCGCACAACGAGCGTCGGCTTGGCCCAGGAGGGCAGCAGGCCGCGCTTGAGGTAGGGGCTGTTGGGGGCGAGTGGATAGCCGACAATCTCCTGCGCGAGCTGGCCAGGCAGATCGAGCTCGACGCGTCTCGGCAGCGCATCCTGACGCGGCAACGCCACATGCAGCAGCCGCGCCGCCCCCGCAATGCTCCATCCCTGAACCAATAGCGAGACGAGCACGACCACGAAGGCGATATCGAAATAGAGAAACGCGTTCGGCAAACCGACGAGGAGCGGAATGGAGGCGAGAAAGATTCCCACTGCCCCGCGCAGGCCGACCCAGGAGATGAAGGCCTTTTCCCGCCACGGGAAGCGAAACGGGGCAAGGCAGGCGAACACCGCAAGCGGGCGCGCGACCAGCATTAGTGTGGCCGCCACCGCAAGCGCAGGCCAGATGCTGCCCATGAGCCGGTGCGGCCAGGCGAGCAGGCCGAGCAGCACGAACATGACGATCTGGGCGAGCCAGGTAACGGCGTCGAGAAACACAACCACCGTGTTGTGAGCGCGCGTCGGCTGATTGCCGACGATCAGGCCCGCGACATAGACGGCAAGAAAGCCCGAAGCGTGCATGGCGGAGGCAAGCCCGAAAATCACCAGGGCGGTGGTGGTGACGAAAGGCGCGTGCAGGCCTTGCGCCAATGAGAGCCGATTGAGCACGAGCACGATGCCGCGTCCGCCGATAAGGCCAATGATGGTGCCGAGCAGTCCCTGCTTCGCGAGCACCCCAAGCACGTGTCCCCACGTTTGGTCGCCCATACTGAGAAACTCGACGAGCAGCATGGTGAGGAGCACGGCGAACGGATCGTTGCTGCCGGATTCAACCTCCAGCGTTGCGCCGACCCGGCGACGCAGGCGCAGGCCGCGCGCGTGCATGAGGAAGAACACGGCAGCCGCATCGGTCGAGGCCACGACGGCGCCGACAAGGAGCGCCTCGAGCCAGCGCAAGTTGAATGCAAAGGCCGCCATCGGCGCGGTGAGCATGGCTGTGAGCAGGACGCCGGCCGTCGCGAGCGTCAGCGCCGGAGCAAGCACACTGCGGAAAGTGGCAAAGCGCGTGCGCAGGCCGCCGTCAAAGAGAATGAATGCGAGCGCGATCGAGCCCACCGCGTAGGCGGTGCCCACGTCGTTGAACTCGATCCCGCCCGGACCGGCCTCGCCCGCGAGCATGCCGAGGAGCAGGAAGACCAAAAGGAGCGGCGCGCCGAACCGCATGGCCACGAGGCTCGACATGATGCCCGCGAGCACCAGGAGCGAGCCGAGCAGAATGCCTATGCTGATTGCGTCGAGGGAGGCCATGCGGAGATACTAGCCTGATCCCTCCCCCGAAGGGCTATCTATGCGGGTTTTCTATTCGGGCCGCTGGCGCACGGGGGCGTGATCGAGCCCGCGTGCTCGGCGCTCGAGATGCTTCTGCTGGCGCGCCTGGCTCTTCCTGAGAAATTACCCGCGCAGCGCGCCGTCAGTTGTTTTTCTGGCCGGACGAATTTTGGAAGCCACTAGCACGTTCCGCGTCTTCAGAGATTCAGTAACCCGACCGCAGCAATATCCGTGGTCCACCTTCCCGCATGTCGCTGGGCTCAGGCGCGCTACGCAGCCTTGCGGGTGGCGAGGAAATCGCCCATGCGCGCCAGCGCTTTGAGAATGTTCTCAGTAGAGTTCGCATAGGACACGCGCACGTAGCCTTCGCCCAGAACGCCGAAATCGGGGCCGCCTATCACCGCAATGCCCGCATCCTCGAGCAGTGAGGAAGCAAGCTCCTTGGCTTTCCAGCCCGTGCGCTTGACGTTCGGAAAAGCATAGAAAGCACCCTTGGGGGTGGCGCAGCTGATACCCGGCAGGCGATTGAGACCCTCGACCACGACTTTGCGGCGGCGGTCGAACTCCTCAACCATGCGTGCGGTTTCGTCCTGCGGGCCCTTGAGCGCCGCGAGCCCGGCATACTGCGTTGCCGCGTTGACGCAGGAATGGAGGTTCACGGCAAGCTTGCGGGCGTAGTCGTAAAGTTTGCCGGGCCACACCGCATAGCCAAGTCGCCAGCCGGTCATCGCATAGGTCTTCGACCAGCCGTTGAGCAGGATGAGGCGGTCGCGGATCGAAGGATAGGAGAGCAGACACACGTGTCTCTCGCCGTCATAGACCATGTGGTCGTAAATCTCATCCGACATCACTGCGACATCGGGAAAGCGCTCGAGCCCTGCGACGAGCGCGTCCACCTCGCGCTTCGGCGTCACGCCGCCGGTCGGATTGGCGGGCGAGTTCAGAATGATCAGCCTTGTCTGCGGCGTGATCAGGTCGATGGTTTCTTCGGCCGAGAAGGCAAACCCGTTCTCCTCGCGGATGGGAATGGGAATGGGCCGGGCCGCCGTATATTCGATCATGGAGCGATAGATGGGAAATCCCGGATCCGGATAGAGAATGTCGGCGCCGGGCTCGCCGAACATGAGGATGGACATGAACATGACGGGCTTGCCGCCGGGCATGATCATGACCGCGTCCGGCGAGACGCTTACGTCAAAGCGCTTGTGCAGATCGGCGGCGACGGCCTCGCGCAACGGCGTAATGCCCACCGAAGGCGTGTAGCCGTGGTGGCCGTCGCGCAACGCCTTTACCGCCGCCTCTACGATGAAATCGGGCGTGCGGAAGTCCGGCTGGCCGATGCCGAGATTTATGATGTCGCGACCTTGAGCCGCAAGCTGGGTTGCGCGCGCCAACACCGCAAACGCATTCTCTTCGCCGATGCGCTCGAACGCGCTCACGGTTCTCAGCATGAGTTCTCCTTTCGTAGCCGCATGAGCGGAGCGATATGCGGGATCCCGGATGTCGCTTCGCTCATCCGGGCTACATCGGCTACGGAATTGCAATTGGCACCGCCGGAATCTACACACTCACGGCCCTCATACAATCCGCCTGAGTTCTGCGGGTGCGCTCATGTCAAGCATTGCCGAAAGACGCGCCACGTTCCGCAAGCTGCACGAGCGCGGATGTTTCGTCATTCCCAATCCCTGGGATATCGGCACGGCGCGCTACCTGCAGCATCTCGGGTTCAAGGCGCTGGCCACGACCAGCGCCGGCTTTGCTTTCACGCGCGGCCTTGCGGACGGGGCGGTGCCGCGGGATGCCATGCTCGCCTACATCGCCGAGATCGTCGCCAACTCGGCTGTCCCGGTGAATGCCGACTTCGAGGGGGGCTACGCGCACGAGCCGCACGGTGTTGCCGAGAGTGTGCGGCTGTGCATCGGCACGGGCGTCGCGGGGCTATCGATCGAGGACGCAACGGGCGACAAAGACAAGCCAATCTACGACTTCGATCTCGCGGTCGCGCGCGTGAAGGCGGCGCGCCGCGCCATCGACTCAGCGGGCGCAGATGTGCTCCTCACCGGCCGCTGCGAATGCTTCCTGGTCGGCCGGCCCGATCTGGATGAAACCGTGCAGCGGCTCAAAGCCTATTCGGCGGCGGGCGCGGACTGCCTCTATGCACCGGGACTGCGCACGCGGGAGCTGATCGAGGCGGTGATCAAGGCGGCCGCGCCGAAGCCCGCCAACGTACTCATGGGCGCGGCGATCGGACTTACCGGCGCCGATCTCGCAGCACTTGGGGCGCGCCGCATCAGCGTGGGCGGCGCCATGGCGCGCATGGCCTGGGCCGGATTCATGCGCGTGGCGAAGGAGATCGCGGCCGAAGGAAAGTTCGACGGTTTCGGCGCGGCTGCCGCCCACGCCGAGCTGCAAACCTTCTTCCAAGAGGACGCAAAGAAAAGACGGCAGCACGCGCCATGACGACCGAAGCCCTGGAATCGGAGCCGCACCCGCTCACCGGCCAGCCGGTGGGGCTGCCCGTCGACGAGACGCCGGCGCAGGCGCCGGGCCCCGTGACCCTGGTCGGCCGTCACGGCGGCGTCGAAAAGCTCGCTCCTTCCCACCGGGATGATTTGTGGGAAGCGCTTGCCGGAAACGACGAAATCTGGACCTACATGTCGACCTACGGTCCGTTCGCGGATGGCGAGCAATTCTCCCGGTGGTTCCTGACGCGTCCGGCGCTGGCCGATCCGTACTCCTATGCAATCGTTGATCTCAATGGACGCGCGCTCGGCATTGCCACGCTCATGGAAATCCGCCCCGCAATGCGGGTCATCGAAGTGGGCCACATCGTCTATTCGCCCAAGTTGCAGCGCACGGTGCTGGGCACCGAGGCGCAGTACCTCCTTGCCCGCTATGCCTTCGATACGCTCGGCTATCGCCGCTATGAATGGAAATGCAACGCGCTCAATGCTCCCTCGCGCAATGCGGCGTTGCGCTACGGCTTCACCTACGAGGGCACGTTCCGGCAGCACATCATTGCCAAGGGGCGCAACCGGGACAACGCCTGGTTCTCCATGCTCGATCGCGAATGGCCCGCGCGCAAGGAGGCGTTCGAGCGCTGGCTCGCTCCGGAAAATTTCGATGCATCCGGTGGGCAGAAGGTCAGTCTGCGCAAGTTGAACAATGCACGATGATGTGGCGCCATGCTCAGCGTCATGGCCGTGCTTGTCACGGCCATCCACGTCTTCTTTTCTGCGAAACCAGACGTGGATGCGCGGGACAAGCCCGCGCATGACGGAGTAAACGCACGTGCACATCCTCATCACCGGGGCGGCGGGGATGATCGGCCGCAAGCTGACCGACCGGCTGCTTGCCGAAGGCGGGCTGAACCAGCAGCCGATCGATCGCATGACCTTGCTCGACGTGGTCGCCGCACCAAAACCCGACCGCGCGAAGCCTGCGCTCGATATTGTTACGACGGATCTCTCAAACCCCGGCGAGGCCGAAAAGATCATCGCGCAACGTCCCGACGTGATTTTTCACCTCGCCGGCGTCGTTTCCGGAGAAGCCGAGCTCGATCTCGAGAAAGGCTACCGCGTGAACCTTGACGGCATGCGCGCGCTGCTCGAAGCCGTCCGCAAAAACGCGAACGGCTATCGACCGCGGCTCGTCTACACGTCGTCGATTGCGGTTTTCGGAGCGCCCTTTCCGCACTCCATTCCGGACGATTTTCATCTCACTCCGCTCACGTCCTACGGTACGCAGAAGGCAATGGGCGAACTGCTTCTCGCGGATTACACGCGCCGCGATTTCTGCACCGGCATCGGCATTCGCCTTCCCACGATCTGCGTTCGGCCCGGCAAGCCCAACAAGGCGGCTTCCGGCTTCTTCTCAGGCATCATTCGCGAGCCGCTCGCCGGAATGGAGGCGATACTTCCAGTTCCCGACTCGGTTGTGCATACGCATGCAAGCCCGCGCGCTGCGGTCGGTTTTCTCCTGCACGCCGCGGAGCTCTCACCCGAGCGCCTGGGGGCGCGCATCAATCTTTCCATGCCGGGCGTGTCCTGCACGGTCGCCGAGCAGATCGCCTCGCTCAAGCGCGTCGCGGGCGAGCGCGTCGCCGCGCGCATCAGGCGCGAGCGCGATCCGCTCATTGCCCTCATTGTCGAAGGGTGGCCCCAGCGTATCGAGGCGCAGCGCGCCCGCGCGCTCGGCTTCAAGGCGGAGAACTCATTCGACGAGATCGTGCGCATCCATATCGAGGAGGATCGCGCCGGTGAATTCGTCGCGTGAGGTCCATGCGCTTCGCCACGCCGCTCATGCCCGCCCTTCTGGTCAAGCGCTACAAGCGGTTTCTTGCCGACGTGGTGCTGGCCTCGGGTGAAACGATTACCGTGCACTGTGCCAATCCGGGCGGCATGATCGGGCTGACCGCGCCGGGCGCACGCGTCTGGCTCTCCCTCTCCGGGAACGCCAAGCGCAAGCTTCCGCACAGCTGGGAGCTGATCGAAGTTGATTTTGGCAGCGGGGCCGAGCTCGTCGGGATCAACACCGCGCATCCCAACCTGCTCGCCGCCGAGGCGATGGCGGCGGGCGCAATCCCGGAGCTCGCCGGATATGACCGCGTACACCGCGAGGTTCGCTATGGAGAGAGCTCCCGCGTGGACTTTCTGCTGGAAAGCGAGCGGCGGCCACCCTGCTATGTGGAAGTCAAGAACGTGCATCTCATGCGTGAGCGCGGGCTCGCGGAATTCCCGGATGCGGTGACGAAGCGCGGAGCCAAGCACCTGGCGGAGCTTGCCGCCATGGTGCGTGCAGGAAATCGCGCCATCATGCTGTTTTTGGTGCAGATCGGCTCGGCGGAAAAATTCAGGCTCGCCCGCGACATCGATCCGGCGTACGGCACCGCGTTCGACTTGGCGCGCAAGACCGGCGTCGAGGCGCTCGCGTACCGCTGCGCGCTCTCGTGCGAGGGCATCGCGGTTGCGGAGCGGATCGCGATTGCCGAATAACCCGAGGCGCTTGCGCCGCTGTTGCGTCTGCATACATTGCGGTTGAGCGAGCGGCGCGAATCGGCCGCGAAGAGGCGGCGCGGCCGTTGGTCACCACGTGAACAGCTATGTCGACGCGGCGCTCGCGCCGCAGCGCAAGACCGGACAGATCAAGCTGCATGGCCCTGCCGCCTTCCAAGGCATGCGCAAGGCGGGGCAGCTCGCGGCACGCTGCCTCGACATGCTCGCGCATGAAATTCATCCGGGCACTTCAACGGAAAAGATCGACCGGCTCGTCTTCGACTTCGCGCTACTGCACAACGCGACGCCGGCGACGCTGATGTATCGCGGTTACCGCAAGGCGACCTGCACCTCGGTCAATCACGTGGTCTGCCACGGCATCCCAAGCGAGAAGCCGCTCAAGGAAGGCGATATCGTCAATGTCGATGTGACGCTGATCCTCCACGGCTGGCATGGCGATTCGAGCCGCATGTACGCGGTGGGTCCTATTCCGCGCCGGGCCGAGCGGCTCATCGAGGTGACGTATGAGGCGATGATGCGCGGCATCGCGGTGATCCGGCCGGGGGCCACCACGGGCGACATCGGCGCCGCGATCCAATCCTATGTCGAGGCGCAGCACATGAGCGTGGTACGCGACTTCTGCGGCCACGGCGTCGGCCGGCTCTTTCACGACGAGCCAAACATCGTGCATGTGGGGCGGCGCGGCGAAGGCATTGTGCTGCGTCCCGGCATGTTCTTTACCGTGGAGCCGATGATCAATCTGGGCCGCCCGCACGTCAAAGTGCTCTCCGACGGCTGGACCGCGGTCACCCGCGACCGCTCGCTTTCGGCGCAGTTCGAGCACACGGTGGCGGTGACGGAGACGGGTGTGGAAATTTTCACCCTCTCGCCCGAAGGGCTTGACCGGCCAGCCGCCCGCTGAGGAGCCCTCTCCCAAAGGGGACTGACGCTCGCGCCTATTGACGGGCGTTCCTACTTTGTTCTTTACTCTCCCCGATGCTCGAACGACCTGCAGTCCAGCGGGCTGTCTCCACGTTGGCCCCCGATCCGCCCGAAAAGGCCGATCTACACAACCGCCATCGCAAGCGGTTGCGCGCCCGCTTCCTCGGCGGCGGCGAAGGCGCGCTCGCCGACTACGAGCTTCTCGAGCTGATTCTGTTTGCCGCGAACGCGCGTCACGACATGAAGCCTCTGGCCAAGCGCCTGCTCACGAAGTTCGGCTCATTCGCGGAGGTTATTGCCGCCCCCAGGGAGCGGCTCGCCGAGCTGAGCGGCGTGGGCGAGTCGGTGATTGCGCAGCTGAAGATCGTCGAGGCGGCAGCGCACAGGTTTGCGCGCGGGCAGGTAAAGGGACGCGACGTGCTCTCGTCCTGGTCGGGCGTACTCGATTATTGCCGCACCGCGATGGCCTTCGGCGAGCGGGAGGAGCTGCGTATTCTCTTTCTCGACAAGCGCAACCGGCTTATTGAGGAAGAGCGGCAGCAGGTGGGGACGGTCGATCACACACCGGTCTACCCGCGCGAGGTGGTCAGGCGCGCACTCGAGCTTTCGGCGACTGCAATTATCCTGGTGCACAATCACCCCTCGGGCGATCCCACGCCCTCGCGTGCCGACATCGAGATGACCCAGGCGATCATTGCGGTTGCGCGCCCGCTCGGCATCGCCGTGCACGACCACATCATCGTCGGCAAGGACGGGCACGCGAGTCTGAAGGCGCTGAGGCTGATTTGATATTCAGACTGAGGGACGCCAACTCTACCGCCGCGACGCATGTGAACTGTTAGTAGCTGGCATGCACCCGGCACCACCAGCTCCGAACGGGGCGAGCCATTTCACCAGAAAGACTTGACCTTCGCGAACTCTGCATAGGCCTTTCTTGCTGCCGCCATCGCAGACTCAGTGCGCGCATCCTCGTGGCCGGTCAGCAACCCGGCGGCAAATGCCTGCTTCCGGTTTCCTCTTTGCCGCAGGCCGAGTGCCTCCATGCGCTGTTCGTGTACGGCGATATCGTTGAGATCGCCGAGTCCATCCTGCAATCCCTTAAGCGCAGCAAGGAACTGTTTCCTCCGTTTCGCTGCACGCTTCCCGGCGAACACGGTGCCGAAGAATTCCGCCCCGTAACGGAGCTTCTTGGTTTGAATACGCAGTTTGTGGCGGCTCCGCGGATCGAGCTGGGCCAGCTCTTTTCCTCTTTTTCGTACCTTGCGCAGGCGCCGCGTCAGCTCCGCAGCTGCGAAAATAGAAATCGATTGATCGCCCTCGTCGCGAACGAGGTCGTCCTCGGGTGCCCTCCAATCGCCTGCCTCGAGCCATCCCGCAAGCTCGAGCGTGAGTGCACGAAAGCGGAAACACCGCACTGTAGCCTGTGCGCGCTCGAGCGCCAGTTTGCGCTTTTGCATCAGCTGCTGTGAGAGGGAGGAGAGCCCGGGCCAACGCGCTTGTTTCTTCTTCGCCGGCGACACGGCCCGCTTGAGCAAAACTTCGAGCTCGCGAGCCGGGCCAAGCTCGCCGGTGAGCCATTTGAGCTCGACCTTCTTTGCTTCTGTTTGCTCGTCGCGCAGAAGACCGGCAAAGAGCGACATCGCCGCTCGCAGCCGCCGCAGGCCGACGCGCATCTGGTGCACGCCTTCGGGATCGCCGTCGAGCAGCGCAGGCCGGTTGCTCACCACCTGCTTGAGACAGGCGCGGCCAATGGCACGGAACGCGTCCCGCGCGCAGGTGCCGGAGTTGAGGTGAACCCGCACGGCCTTGACCGGTCCATCTTCCCTCTTGTCGAGAAGCTCATACCCGCGTTCCGATTTACTCTTGACGGCCAGGCTGGCCGGAACCGCTTGCGTTATCCTGCGCGCAATCTCGAACAGATCGCCCGCATCACCCCGCTGCAGCTCAAGCTCGATCTCGCACAACGCAATCGAGTGCTTGCCGCTGGCGATCCTGCCGCGGTCCATAGTCATTGCGATCGCATGTCCGTTGTGGCGCACCGGATAGAGCTCCCGGCGCACCCGCGTCTCGAAGACCGGCTTGAGCTGCCGGCGCAGCTTCTTTTTGGCCAGCGGCTCGAGCGCAGTACCTTTGGCGCGGCTAAGATCCGGCTTGCCTCCGGATATTTCCGTTTCCCACTCGTCCCGCTCGAATGCGCCGGAATTCTCGCTGGCCTTGATTGTCTGCAGGTACTGATGCCCCACCCGCCGCACGCGCAGCGTCAATCCTTTTTTCCGCAGCTTGTGCTTGCCCGTATCGAAATAGACGGAAACTTGGGTCGTGCGCTTGGGTGCGCCTTTTAGGCCCCGGAAAACCGGAAGCTTCTTGACTGTCGCGAGGCTTGCAGCCGGCAGTTCGAGCTTTAGCTCAACTTCCTTGAGCGGCATGCTGCACCACCATCACGGGGGGCTTTGCACGTTAACGGCGGGAGCCGGCGCAGGGTTCACACCTTGTGCGCTTTCGCGCCGCTCCGCTCGCAGGGAGCGATCAGCCATTTTAGGCGTTAATGGGAGGGAGCGAGAGCCTGGAACTCGTTGTAAAATGACAAATGTATCAAGGCTTCCCACCTGGGCCGACAAATCGCACATTCATGCAGTTGTGGAAACGCCGCGCGGCAGCCGGGCAAAGCTTGCATTCGACCCCAAGCTGAAGGTGTTCACCTTGTCAAAGCCGCTGCTCGCAGGGCTGACCTATCCGTACGATTGGGGCTTTGTGCCGTCGACCAAGGCGGACGATGGCGATCCCCTCGACGTTCTCATCATTCACGAAGCCGCGACCTATCCGGGTCTGGTGCTTCAATGCAAACCGATCGGCATCCTGGAAGTGCTGCAGATGAGCAATGGAAAAAAGGAGCGCAACGACCGTATCTTCGCGGTACCGGACCGCAGCCCGTTCGAAGGAGATCTGCAGGATGTTCGCCATCTGCCTAAGCGAGCAGTCGAGGAGCTTGAGAAGTTCTTCCGAGCGAGCGATGCGCTCGAAGACAAGAAGCTCGAATTCCTGGGCTGGAAAGGTCCCGCGAAGGCGATCAGTGCAATAGAAAAATGTCGCCGCTGATCGGCTCAATCGTATTGCCTCGAGGAAACATGGTCGCCCGCATGAGCGAAGCGACATGCGGGGAATATTAGTCCCGGATGTCGCTGCGCTCATCCGGGCTACATACGAGGCGCACGATCATTGCCGCATGAGCAGCATCGGGTCGGTGCTCGGAGGCACGCGCTCCCAGATCGACGCGTCGCTCTCGGAAAAGCGCCAGGTGCCCCCGCGACCGGTGAGCAGTAGCTCGTTATCGGCGAGCCTCCAGGTGGAAAGTCCCAAACCCGCAATGGCAGCCGTGCATCCGGGCTTAACCGCCAGCTTGTAGCTCTCGCCTTCGGAAGGCGCGTTCGTCAATGTCAGCTTGCAGAGCGGCTTTTCGAATTCCTGCAGCAACGTCCATTCGCCAAACAGCTGTTCGGGACTCACCGTCGCAGCTTTGACCGCCGCCTGGGTGCGCATGAAATAAAGCCCCTCACCCTTGCGCTCCGCCTCGTACATGAGCGTCTCGACCTCGCTGAAATCGAGAACGACGGCGCCTTTCGAATCGAGGAGCTGCACCGAATCGTTTGGTCCCATTGCCCATGCGGCAATGTCCTTCATGGACGGGAAGGCGGCCGCACAGGCCCCATCCAGCTCGATTTTCAAGCCGCGCTCCGCGCGCTCAATCGTAAAATTCACGGGACACAGCTTGTCGCGCGCGGCATTGGAGATTTCCCACGGCCCCAACATTCCCTGCTCCGCCTCTGTCGCGGCATGCGCCGGCATGCACACGAGCGACAGGATAAAAATGATAAGTGGGCAACGCATCGGGCCCGTTCGTCCCCGCAAAAGCGGGGACCCAGACTTGTCTCTGGATTCCCGCTTACGCGGGAATGAGCGGAGGAGGCTCTGCAGTAAATGCATTGTATAGGCTAGCACGGCGCAACCGCGGCGCGCACTCCTCCTCAACTTACCTTGCGTGGCGGCCACGGCGTTTCGGCGACGGGGGTCAGTGGCGGCTTGCCGGCGGCCCAGGCGAGCAGATTGTCCACGACCAGCTGGTCCATCTTCTCCCGCGTCGCCACCGATGCCGAGCCGAGATGGGGAAGAAGCACGACGTGCTCTATGGCGATCAGCTCCTTCGGCACTTCCGGCTCGCGCGCAAACACGTCGAGCCCGGCAGAGAGAATCGTCCTGTCCTGCAGCGCCTTGATCAGAGCAGGCTCATCCACCACGGATCCTCGCGCCATGTTGATGAGAATGCCATCGGGGCCGAGCGCCTTCAGCACCTCGCCATTGATCAGATTCTTCGTCTCCGCTCCGCCGGGCGTGATCACAAGCAGCACATCGACGGCCCGCGCCATGTCGATGAGATTGGGATAGTGCCGATAAGACACTCCGACCGCCGGACGGCGCGAATGATAGACCACGGGCACCGCCATGGCGTCGAGCCGCCGCGCGATCGCCTGTCCGATGCGTCCCATGCCGACGAGGCCGACGGTGCGGTCGCGCAGCGTCGCGCGGCTCAATGGATAGTTTTTCTGCACCCATTTTCCCGACCGCAGGTAACGTTCCGCCTGGGGCAGCTCGCGCACAGTGCACAGGAGGAGCCCGAGCGCAGTATCGGCGACTTCCTCGGTGAGCACGTCGGGCGTGTTCGTTACCGTGATGCCGTGCGCGCCCGCCCAGCCGGCATCGATGTGATCGTAGCCGACACCGAAGCTGGAAATGATCTCGAGGCGCGGAAAACGCGCCATGAACGCACCATCGAGCCGCTCGGACGTGGCGGCGACCGCGATGCCGCGCACTTTTGGCGCGTCTGTGGCAAAGAATTGCTCGCGGGCCGCGCGCGGAAACTCGATCACATTGAAGGGTGCGAGACCTTTTGCAATCACCGGCCGCGCCGGCCCGATCAGGAGAACGTCCGTCTTCTCAGCCACTCTGCAAAACTCCTTCTATCAAACCAACATGCTCACCGGCTGCTCGATCAGCCCCTTGAAGGCTCCAAGCAAATCGGCGCCCAGCTTTCCATTCACGACGCGATGATCGCACGACAGCGTCACCGAGAGCATGCTCGTAAAACGAACACTGCCGTCGCCGCTCTGGACCGCCTGCCGGCGCGCGGCGCCGATGGCCAGAATCGTTGCCTGCGGCGGATTGAGAATGGCGGAAAACTCGCGCACCCCATGCATGCCGAGATTGGAAAGCGTAGAAGTGCCGCCCTGATATTCGTCCGGCGAAAGTTTTTGCGCGCGCGCGCGCGCAATGAGCTCCTTCGCCTCGCGCGAGATGGCGGATACGGTCTTGCGCTCGGCCTGCCGAATAATCGGCGTGATCACGCCGCCGTCCAACGTCACCGCAATCGCGATGTCGCACTGGCGAAAGCGCAGGATGCGATCGCCTGCCCAGACCGCATTCGCGTCTGTGACGCGCGCGAGCGCGATGGCCCAGGCCTTGATGAAAAAGTCGTTCATCGAGACCTTCAACAGCGGCTGGTCGGTAGCGCTGCTCGAGCGATGGGCGTTGACCATCTCGCGCAGCTCGATGAGCCGAGCGATCTCGATATCCATTGCCAGATAGAAGTGCGGAATCGTCGTCTTGGCCTCGACCAGGCGACGCGCGATCGCCTCGCGCATGCGATCGAGCGGTACCTCCTCCAATGGCGTCTGTCTGTAAACCAAACGCACATCGTAAGCAGCGGCGCCGGGTGCAGACGCACGCGGAGCGGGCACACGCGCGCGCTCCACATCGCGTGCGACAATGCGGCCGTGCGGCCCCGATCCATGCACGCTCGAGAGATCAATGCCGCGCTCGGCAGCGAGGCGTCGCGCCAGCGGCGTAGTGACCGTGCCGCCGGGAAGGCGTGCGGGCCCGTAATTGCGATCCGGGGTGCGGACTTCGAAGAACGGGTCGAGCTTGGGTCGCGGCGATTTCGCCAGCGCAGGCGCAGGCAGGTCTTGCGTGTGCTTGACGGGTTTCGGCGCGGCGCCATCGGCTATCACCGCCACAACGGCTCCGACCGCAGCGACCTCACCGGCGCGAATGCGGATCTCGGCCAGCACGCCGCTCGTCGTCGAGGGTACTTCCATAGAGACCTTGTCGGTCTCGATCTCAAAGAGATTATCGCCGGGCGCGACCTTATCGCCTGCCGCCTTGAACCATTGCGTGATCTTGCCTTCGGCAACTGTCTCGCCGAGCTGCGGCATCAGCACGTCCATGCGGCACCAAGGCTACCAATTGACCGATATATACTGCGTCTCCATGAATTCCATGAGGCCCTCGTGGGCCCCCTCACGACCGATGCCCGACTGCTTCATGCCGCCGAACGGGGCGGCCGGATCGGAAACAAGTCCGCGGTTGAGCCCGACCATGCCGAAATCGAGCTGCTCGGAGACGCGCATGCCTCGGCTCAAGTCCTTCGTGTAGAGATACGCGACAAGCCCGTACTCGGTGTCGTTCGCCCGCTTCACCACTTCGCCTTCGGTCTTGAAGGTCTGGATTGCCGCCACGGGTCCGAAAATCTCCTCGTGCAGCAGGTTCGCGCCGTCGGGAACGTCATCAAGAACGGTAGGGGGATAGAAGTGCCCCGGCCCTTGCGGTGCGGTGCCGCCGGTCAAAATTTTTGCGCCCCTGCCCACGGCATCGCTGACCAGATCGACCACCTTCTTCCTGGCGGCAGCGTTGACGAGCGGGCCCACGGCGACGCCCTCGTCCAGGCCGTTCCCTATTTTGAGACCTGCCATCTTCGCCGTGAGCTTTTTGGCAAATTCATCGTGCACCTTCTCGTGCACATAGAAACGATTGGCAGACGTGCAGGCCTCGCCCATGTTGCGCATTTTCGCGATCATGGCGCCTTCAATGGCGGCATCGATGTCGGCATCATCGAACACGAGGAACGGAGCGTTGCCGCCGAGTTCCATTGCCGGCTTCACCACGTGATCGGCGGCTTCCTGCAAAAGCTTGCGGCCCACCTCGGTTGAGCCGGTAAAGGAGATGACGCGCACGCGCGCATCGTGGAGCATCGCGCTCACGACCGCCCCCGAAGAACGGGACGGAATGACGTTGATAACCCCCGCGGGCACGCCCGCCTCTTCCATGATGGGCATCAGCGCCAGCATGGTGAGCGGGGTATCGGATGCAGGCTTCAGGATGACCGTGCAGCCCGCCGCAAGTGCGGGTCCGATCTTGCGGGTGGCCATGGCGGCAGGAAAATTCCAGGGCGTCACCAGGACGGCGACGCCGGCCGGCTTGTGCTGCACTACCATGCGGGCGCCGGAGGCGGGCGCGCGCGAGACCTGTCCGATGTTGCGCACCGCTTCCTCGGCGAACCAGCGGAAGAACTCGGCCGCATAGGCGACTTCGGCGCGCGAGTCCGCCAGCGCCTTGCCGTTCTCGAGCGTGATCAGCTTGGCGAGACGCTCGGCATCGCGCATGATCAGCTCGTAGGATTTGCGCAAAATCTCGGCGCGCTCGCGCGGCTTGCGGGCGCTCCAGCCGGCAAACGCCTCGCTCGCAGCATCCACGGCGGCGTTCGCGTCGGCGACCGTCGCATTCGCCACGGAGGCGATCTTGTTCTCGGTCGCCGGGTCGAACACGTCGAATCGACCAGCGTCCGACGCCTTGCGCCATTTGCCGCCGATCCACAGATCGGTCGGCACATTGGCGAGCAGATTTTCGTACATGTCACATCGCCTCTAATGAATTACATCGAATCCGCTGTGTAGCCCGCATGAGCGAAGCGATATGCGGGGAACGGTCCCGGATGTCGCTGGCGCTCATCCGGGCTACGCACTTCACCCCTCGAGTGAACGGCGCACGCGCTCGGCAATCCGCTCGGCCGTAGGCAGCGCCATGTCCTCGAGAATGTCGGCAGCAGGAAGCGGAATGTGCGGCGTCGTGATGCGCACCGGCGGACCGTCAAGCTCATAGAACGCCTCGTCCACGACAATGGAAACGACCTCGGCGCCCCAGCCGCACAGCCGCGGGTTCTCTTCCACGGTGAAAAGCCGGTGCGTGCGCGCGACGGAGCCGAGAATGGCTTTGGTGTCGAGCGGCACGAGCGAGCGCACGTCGACGACCTCGCAGTTGATCCCGTGCGTCGCCGCAAGCTTATCGGCCGCTTCCAGCGCTCGGGGCACCATCAGGGCGAGCGCAAGAATCGTGGCATCCTTCCCGGGCCGCAAGATCTTCGCCGTGCCGAGCGCATCCACGATCTCACCATCAGGCACTTCGCCCTTCGTCGGATAGAGCGACTTGTGCTCGAAGAAGATCACCGGGTCAGGGTCGCGCACGGAAGCCGCGAGCAGCCCGATCACATCGCGCGGGGTGGAAGGCGCGACCACCTTGAGGCCCGGTATCATCATCGCCCAGTTCTCGACGCTCTGCGAATGCTGCGCGCCGAAGCGCGAACCGGCGCCGTTCGCGGTGCGCACCACCAGCGGGCATTTGACCTGCCCGTTCGACATGTAGCGGCTCTTGGGAAACTCGTTGGCGATGTAATCGAAGCACACTGCAAAGAAATCCGAGAACATGATCTCGGCAATGGGCTTGAGCCCGGTCATGGCGGCACCCATCGCCGCGCCAAGAATCGCCTGCTCGGAAATCGGGCAGTCGCGCACGCGTTTTTCGCCGAACTGCTCGTACAATCCGACGGTCGTCTTGAACACGCCGCCTGGCTTGGCGACGTCCTCGCCGAAAAAGATCACGTCGGGGTCGCGCGCCATTTCCTGCGCAATGCCGCGCGCGACGGCATCCCGATAGGTCAGTTCCGCCATGCAAAACCTCCATCCGCATAGACGTCAGTGGTGAGAATGTCGGCAGGTGGAGGCGGGGCCGCCTTGCATTTCTCCGTCGCTTCCTGCACTTGCCGGCGCACGTCCGTCTCGATCCCGGAAATCGCCTCTTCGGCGACGCCGAACTGGCGCAGGCGCTCGCGATAGATTTTCAGCGGGTCGCGTTCTTTCCATTTTTCCAGCTCGCCCTCGGGGCGATATTTGGCGGGATCGGCGCGCGAATGGCCGCTGAACCTGTAGGTGATGCATTCGATCAGCGATGGCCCGCCGCCCGCACGCGCCTTCGCATAAGCGGCGGTCGCGGCGCGGTACACCACGTCGGCATCGTTGCCGTCGATGACGGTGGGCTCAAGCCCATACGCCGGCGCGCGATCGGCCGCTGGATGTTTAACCGCGGTCACATCCGCAATGGGCGTGTATTCCATGTAGAGATTGTTCTCGCAGACGAAGATGACCGGCAGCTTCCACACCACGGCAAAATTCAGCGCCTCGTGAAAAGCGCCGATATTGGTGGTGCCGTCGCCGAAGAAACAGACGGTCACGTCACCGTCACCGCGGTATTGGGCGCGCAATGCCGCGCCGCACGCAATGGGCAGATGCGCGCCGATGATCGCATACGAGCCCATCACGCCGTGCTCGACCGAGGTGAGATGCATGGAACCGCCCTTGCCGCGCATGAGGCCGTTGTCCCGCTGCATCAGCTCGCCCAGCACTTTCTCAATGGGCACGCCGCGAGCGAGGGTGTGCGCATGCCCGCGGTACGTGCAAAAGGAAAGATCGCCCGGGCGCATCGCACCGGCAAACCCGGCCGCAACCGCTTCCTGCCCGAGCGAGAGATGGCTCGTGCCCTTCACGAGGTTCTGCAGAAAAAGATCATAGGCGCGCTGCTCGCTTTCGCGGATGACCACCTGGGTGCGGTACATGGCGAGGCGACGCTCCTCGCCGATGTCGTCGTTTATCCCGCGCCGCGGCCCATTGTCGCTACGGCCTGATTTTTTCGTCATCGATTTCCTCGCGCGCCCTGTGCGTCGGTGCGAAATTAGCGCCCTTGAGCAAACGGAAGCAACGGCGACGGGAGAAGCCTCACACTCCAGCCGCTCATTCGCGCGCAAGCGGGAATCCAGAAGGACCTCGGTGCGCTTTCGCGGGGACGAACGGAAGAGAGCTACCGGCGCGTGCTGCGCTCGCGGTGCAGAATGTAAAGGCCCGACGCGATGACGATCGCAGCGCCCGTAATTGTCCACCGGCTCGGCACGTCGCCAAAGACCAGAAACCCCAAAATGGTGACCAGCACGATCTCGGTGTAGATGAACGGGGAAAGCACGGCTGCCGGCGCGAGGCGGTGCGCCGCGATGAGGAGATAATGTCCGAAGCTCGCGATCGCGCCGGTGCTCACCATGAGCGCAATGACGAGCGGATCGGTCGGCGTCGTCCACACGAAGGGCAACGCCGGAAGCATGGCCACTGCACCCACGATATTCGAATAGAACAGCGTGGTTTCATTGGAATCCGTGCGCGCCAGGATGCGGGTGGCGACGGAAAACAGCGCATAACAGAGCGCAGCGGCGAGCGAGAGCAAGGCTGCGGGCTGAAAAGTGCCCGGACCCGGCCGGGTCACCACAATCACACCCAGGAATCCCACGCCGATCGCACTCCACCGCCTCCAGCGCACTCGCTCACCGAGCAAGGGCCCGGAGAGCGCGGCAACGAAGCAGGGTGTCGAGAATATAAGAGCAACCGCCTCGGCAAGCTGCAGATAACGCAAAGCCACAAAATTAAGGAGCGTAGACAGCAGCACGAGGACCGATCGCCCAATCTGCAACCCGAGGCGCGGCGTGGCCATAAGGTGCGGACGCGTCCATGGGTTCAACAGCAACAGGGGAATCAGGAACGCACCGGTATATCGCGCCCACACCACCTCGACCGTGCTCATGCGCAGGACGAGGTATTTGGCGATCGCATCCATGAAGCCAAAGCAGGTCACCGCGCCGCACATGAGCGCAATGCCGGTCATGCGCTGGATGCGCTCAGCCTTTTGTTGAATGGAGGGAGGTGAAACGGGTCGCTGCAAGACGGGACGGTTAAGCAGGTCCGAGCCGGCGAGACAATGTCGAAAGCTGCGCGCATCAGCGCCAATTCAGCAATGCTGCTGGCGCATCAGAGCATGGCTCCCCCGAATCGCTCATAAGCTCTCGATGAGAGCGCTCTCATGCCAGCGGCGGAGCAGAAGGTGGGACAGGAGCGAGAGCGCAAAGAAAATCGCGACGCCGCTGATGGAAAGAAGGACAAGAGCCGCGAACATGCGCGGAATGTTCAGCCGATAACCCGATTCGACGATGCGATACGCAAGCCCCGATTCGACGCCGGAGGAGCCTGCGGCAATTTCGGCCACCACGGCGCCGATAAGCGAAAGCCCGCCAGCAATGCGCAAGCCAGCGAGCATGTGCGGCAGCGCCGCTGGCAGCTTCAGACCCCAGAGCACCTGCAGCCGCGTTGCACCGTAAAGCCGAAACAGATCGGCGAGATTTCGATCCACAGAGTTCAGCCCGAGAGTGGTGTTGGCGAGGATCGGAAAGAAAGCGACGAGCCAGGCGCAGGACAGGACGGCGGCCTGCTGCGGCAGATAAATGAGCAGCAGCGGCGCGATGGTGATAACCGGGGTCACCTGCAGAATGACGGCGTACGGGTAGAACGAGTATTCCACCAGGCGCGACTGATTGAACAGAATGGCGAGACCGATCCCGCCAGCTGCGGCAAGTGCAAAACCCTCCAATGTGGTGAGCAAAGTCATGGCCAGGGAGCCGGACAGCACTGGCCAATCGGAGACAAGGGTATCGAAGACAAGACGGGGGCCGGGAAGCTTGAACGGCGGCAACTCAAAATGGACGACAACCGCATGCCAGGCCGCGATCACCAACGCGAGCACCACAAACGGCAGCGCGAAGCGCAGCGCGCGTTCGCGCTGACGCTCCTCGCGCGGCGCCGCAGCAGGGCTCATGATCGCTCTCCGATAGCTTCGGCAAGAGATTCGGAGACACGTCGGCAGTGCGCGGCGTATGCGGCCGAGGTGCGGAAGCGCTCATTGCGCGGATAAGACGCATCGATCGATACTTCGGTGAATACGCGCCCCGGACGCGGCGTCATTACGATCACGCGCTGCGAGAGGTAAACGGATTCGAAGACCGAATGGGTGACGAACACGACCGTTGTCTGCATCGATTGCCAGAGCGCCAGCAGATCATTGTTGAGACGAAAGCGGGTGATCTCATCGAGTGCCGCGAAAGGCTCGTCCATCAACAGCAGATCCGGCTCGGTGACGAGCGCCCGCGCAATGGAGGCGCGCATCTTCATGCCGCCGGAAAGCTCGCGCGGATAGTTTTCGGCAAACTCGGAGAGGCCGACGCGCGCGAGCACGCCGCTGACAAGCTCGTGCGCACTTTCCATGCGACCCTGCAGCTTGAGGGGAAGAACAACATTGCGCGCAACCGTCGCCCAGGGCATGAGCGTGGGTTCCTGAAAGACGAAGCCGAACTGCCGCGCTCCGCGCGCACCGTCCAGCCACTCCACGCTCCCGCTGGTTGGCTCGCTCAATCCGGTGATGATCCGCAGGACGGTGCTCTTGCCGCATCCTGATGGGCCGAGCAGCGACACGAACTCGCCCGCGTTCAACTGCATCTCAAGGCCAGCGAGCGCCACCACGCCGCTTGGAAAGATTTTTCCGATATTGCGCAGCGCCAGCACGGTTCCCGTCATTCCGCGGGCGCACGCAGCCAAGTTTACGCAGGCTGCGCAAGCTTGCCTGCATTGGCGAGCCCGCAATCCATAACCACAGGACCGGGATTATGGATTCCGGCACTCGGCCTTAAAAGGCCTCGGCCGGAATGACGCCGAGAAGTTACCTGGGAAGCAAGTCGAGCCCGACTTTTTTGTTCACGAACTGCAGCGTATGGGCCTTGCCGAGATCGAGGTTCGGCTTGACCACGCCGGCGCGCACCATCTTCTCGTAGAAGCTGCGCACGCGTGCTTCCGTCATCGCGCCGATGCCCAAAGTTTTGGCATCGCCTGAATCGACAATCCCATATTCCTTCATTTTCGCGAGCGAATAGGCCAAGAGCTCGCCGCTCATTTCCGGGTTCTCACGCTTGATCAGGGTATTCGCCGCGGCGTTGTCACCGTAAAGATAATGTGTCCACCCGAGGATTGACGCATCGACGAAGCGCTGCACCAGGTCTGGCCGCTTCGCAACCAGATCACGCCGCGTCTCGATCAGCGTCGAATAGCTGTCAAAGCCCTGGTCGGCGAGGAGGAAGATCTTTGGCCAAAAATGCGCCTGCTTCTCGATCGCGTAGGGCTGCGATGTCACGTAGCCCTGCAGCGCGCTGCGCTTGTCGGCGAGAAACGGCTGCGCGTTCGACGTGTACGGCTTCACCTGCGCTTCGCTGAAGCCAAACTCGGCCTTGAGCCATTGGAAATAGGTCGCCACGCCTTCGTTGGAAACATAGAGCGTGAGCCGTTTCAGGTCCTCGAATCTTTCGACGCCCGCGTCCGGATGAACCATGAAGATTTGCGGGTCCTTCTGAAACATGGCGGCGACCGCGAGCGTCGGAATGTCTTGCTCCACCGCGTCAAAGCTCTGCAAGGTGTTGGCACTCATGAAGAAGTCGAGCTTGCCAACAGCGAGCAGGATGCGGTTGTTCACGTTAGGACCGCCCGGCACAATTTTCACATCGAGGCCGTATTGCCGGTAAGTGCCGTCGGCAACCCCCTGGTAGAAGCCGCCGTGCTCCGCTTCGGCAAGCCAGTTGGTGCCGAAGGAGACCTTTTCCAGCGGCTGGGCAGACGCTGCCGCGGCGGCGGCGAACAGGGCCCAAGCCGCGCCACAGATAATCGTGCCCGACCGCAATCCCAACGCTATTGCTCGAACCGCTCGACGAACCACTTGAGCAATTTGATCCAGATCTCGTCCTTGCCGACCTGGTCCTCGAAGCCATGGTCGAGGTTCGGATTGTCGTTGACCTCCATGACGGTGAAGCCGCGCTCGGTCTCCTTGATATCAACGCCATAAAATCCCTCGCCGATCGGACGCGCCGCGCGCACGGCGGTGTCGATCAGCTCGGGAGGCGCCTGGTCGAGCTCGAAGGTGCGGACGCTGCCCTCGCGGGCGGAGCCGTCCGGTCGATATTTGACGATCTGCCAGTGCCCGCGCGCCATGCGATACTGACACACGAACAAGGGCTCGCCCCCGAGCACGCCCACACGCCAATCGAACTCGGTGGGCAGGAATTTCTGCGCCAGCAGGAGGTCGGTTTCCTCAAAGAGCTCGTCGGCAATCCGACGCAGCTCCTCCGGAGTCTGCACCTTGTGCACTCCGCGCGAAAACGACCCGTCCGGGATCTTCACCACCATCGGTAATCCCAGCTCGTCGGTTGCGCGCTGTAGATCGTTCACGTCCGCAAGCATCACCGTGGGCGGTGTCGGCACCTGGTTCTGTCCCAGAAGCTCCATGAGGAAGACCTTGTTGGTGCAGCGGATCATCGAGATCGGATCGTCAATTACCGGCATGCCCTCCTGCCAGGCGCGGCGGGCAAACCTGTAGGTGTGATTGTCGATCGAGGTGGTCTCGCGAATGAACAGGCCGTCGTACTCCGCGATCTCTGCCAGTTGCCGGCGCGTCACCGGCTCCACGTCGATCGAGAGCTTTTCGGCGATGCGCGCCATGTACTTGATCGTCGCAGGCGAGGACGGCGGCAGCTTCTCGTTGGGATCGTAGAGCACCGCGAGATCGTATTTTGAGACCGTGCGCGCCTTGGGATCGCGCCACTCGCGACGCGTATGAGTATGCAGCGTCTCGCGCAGGAACGTGGCTTCGCCATTTGCCAGCCGCGTGATGTTGCGGGGGCGTATGCGATCGATCGAGAGCCACGTGCCCGGCTCAATCGTCACCTCCAGCGCGGGGCAACGGAACCAGTCGAAGAGCAGCCGGCCGAAAGACTCGAACCGTTCGTCATGCGCAATGCCGAAGCAGACCAACAGCTTGACCTCGCCCTCCGGCTGGAAATCGGCGCGCCGGGCGCAGCGGTTGAGCTCGTCCTCGAGCTCAGGGAGCGCATGCTCGTAGAGCTTGGCTTCCCGCAGCTCCAGCATGGTCTCGACGCTCGGCACCACCCGGTGCCCGCGCGCTTCTGCGAGCAGGGACGCGTAGTAGCCTTTCGACTGATACGCATAGGAGCGCGCCAGATTGAGCAGCTTCGGCCGTCCGACATCGAACAGGCGCGGACGCGCGAGATACTCGCTCGTCGTGATCACCTTGTGAGGCGTGTCGGCGTTGGGGAAGTCCTTGGGCTGGTCGACCAGAATGACCCAGCCGGTCATGCAGATCCTTTCCGAATGACGATCGCAGCGCTCAGCCGATCGCGACCCACATGGGCCACGCGCTCGAACGCGGGCCAGGGAACCGCGTAGGTTTCGGCAGCGCTCGCCACTCCTTTGTCGTCTCTTATGGCCGCCGGGTCGTGCATCAGGACGCTGCGCCCTTCGCGTCCGAAGGCAAAAATCCAGTGCGGCCTGCCCCTATTCACCATGTGATAACCCGAAACGAGAACGATCGCCACGCGCCCGGCATCGAACGCGCCCATCAAAACCGATTCGCTTACCGGAGTCAGGTGGGTCGGGATACCCCATGCCTTAGCCTCTTGTTGAAAGCTGGCCTGTGTGCGTTCCACGACACGTCGCTTTTCGACAGACCGCACGTTTTCGAGGAAAAAATAACCGGCGCGGCTTACGAAGACTTCCGGTTGCAGCCCATGTCGCCTCGCCGCGACTGCCATGCCGAACGGCTCGCAGCCCCCCGGCCCTGCGCTGGAGAAGATGGTCGTTGCTTCGCGCCAAAGCTCGAGCTCGAGTGCCGGGCTCGGCTTGAACGTCCGATCCGCCCAGGCGAGCGCCATCATCAGGCATGTCGGCCCGCAGGTGAACTCGGTCGTCTGGTGGAAATAGGGCGGCGCGTGCGCCAGCGCCGCGCTGCGTGAGACAAGCCGCTTTTCGAACCGCAGCGCATCGGCTCCATCTTCATAGTAGCGGCGGTGCCGGCCAAATTCCCGGTAACCGCTTCTCCTGTACAGCTTGACGGCAGCGTGATTGCGCTCGTGCACTTCAAGTCGCATCAGCCGCGCTCCGCGCCGGACCGCGGCCTGCTCGGCTGCGTCCAGCAGCCTCGCAGCAAGCCCACGCCCTCCCGCATGGGGCGCGACCGCGATCGAGTAGAGGCGCGCCACGCTCGATCGCGGCCGGAAGAGCACCATGACGACGCCAATGGGGTGCGCGCCGTCTTGCGCCACGATCACTTCGGCACTCGCAGACTTTATCAGCCGCGCAATGCTGCGGCGGGACAGCCGATCGGTGAGAAAGGCCCGGTGCTCAAGCGTCACCAATGCATCGATATCTCCATTCTCCGCCTTGCGCAGGCGCAGGGCGTGAGTCGCTGCATGAGCCACGTTGGCATGCACGGTCATTGTGCGACAGGTGCCTCCGCATCGAGGCTCATGGCAAGAACGCGCGCGACATGCAGCGCCTCGCGCTTGGCGCCATCTTTGATTTGGGCACGACAGGAGCCACCATCGGCAACCACCAGCGTATCGGGATCCGCCTTCCGGACTGCCGGAAGCAATGACAGCTCCCCCATGGCCAATGATACGTCGATCGTGTCGGCCCCATATCCGAAGCTCCCGGCCATCCCGCAGCAGCTCGATTCAACCGTTTCGACAGTCATGTCCGGGACCAGCTTCAGCACGGTTTCGGTTGCACCCATGGCGCCGAAAGACTTCTGGTGACAATGCCCGTGCAGTAGCGCACGCGGCGCAACGGGCTTGAGCGGGAGCTTGAGCGTGCGCTGCCGGGCCGCATCCGCCAGAAATTCCTCAAGCAGGACAGCGTTTTTGGCCAAGGCTTCCGCGTCCGCCTTTTTGAGGAGGCCGGGAATTTCGTCCCGGAAACCCAAAATACAGCTGGGCTCGAGACCAACGACCGCAATGCCGCGCGAAGTAAACGGGGCAAGCGCTGCGACCGTGCGTTCGGCCTCGCGCCGCGCCTCCTCGACGAGGCCCACGCTGAGAAAGGTGCGCCCGCAGCAGAGCGGCCGGCGATCGTCGGATTTGGGCAAATGCACCCCGTAGCCGGCCGACGCCAGCACGTGTAGCGCCGCGTCGATATTCTCCGGCTCGAAATAGCGATTGAATGTATCGGCAAAAAACGCCACCCATTTTCCATTCCTGGCGCCTGCGCGGCTGGCCGGCTCCTTCCAGGGCTCGCGCCAGGAAGGCAGATCGCGGCGCGCGCTGAAGCCGAAAAATCTCTCCGACAATTTGCGCAGGCGCGGGTTTTTGTTGCGCAGATTAACCACACCAGCCCAGCGCGCGGCGTGCGGGGCGTAGCGCGGCAGATAAGCAATGATGCGATCGTGCAGAGAGCACCCGTATTTCGCCATGCGCGCCGCCTGCACCTCGATTTTCATGCGCGCCATATCGACGCCAGTCGGGCATTCGCGCCGGCATGCCTTGCACGAGACGCAGAGCTTCAGCGTCTCGTGCATCTCATCCGAGGTCAGCGCATCGCCTCCGAGCTGGCCGGTGATACCAAGGCGCAGCGTGTTGGCGCGCCCGCGCGTCACATCGCGCTCGTCCCGGGTGACGCGATAGCTTGGGCACATCACTCCGCTGTGGAGCGCACGGCAGGCGCCATTATTGTTGCACATCTCGACCGCGCCCTGAAAACCACCGCCGCTGCCGGGGAAGATGGACCAATCCAGGACGGTGCGGACGGGCTCGCCGCGGTAGCCCGGCGGATACCGGAAGTTGCCGCGGTCGTCGAACTTGGGAGCGCGCACGATCTTGCCTGGATTATAGAGGCCTTTCGGATCGAACCGATCCTTCACGCGCTCGAAGGCGCGCACAAGCCGGGAGCCGAACATGGCTTCGTGAAATTCCGAGCGCACGATGCCGTCGCCATGCTCGCCCGAATGCGAGCCCTTGTAGGCGCGCACCAGCGCAAAGGCCTCCTCAGCCATGGCGCGCATCGCGTTCACGTCCTTTTCGAGACGCAAGTTGAGCACCGGGCGCACGTGCAGACAGCCGACCGAGGCGTGCGCATACCAGGTGCCGCGGGTGCCGTGCTTCGCAAAAATATCACTCAGCTTCGACGTGTAGTCGGCGAGGTGCTCAAGCGGCACCGCGCAATCCTCCACGAAGGAAACGGGCTTTCCCTCCTCCTTCATGGACATCATGATGTTGAGTCCTGCGGTGCGCATCTCGCTGATCGCGCTCTGCAGGCCCGCATCGAGGATCTCGATGACGCCGCCCCATTTCGCGCCTTGCTTGTCCCAGCCGAAGCCAAGGTCGGCGATAAGCTCATTGAGTCTCAGCAGGCGCCGGAAATTCTCGCCGCTGCCCGGTTCCGCAAACTCGACGAGCAGGATCGCTTCCGGATCGCCTCGCACGAACGCATTGATGGTCGGCTGAAACAGCGCGATCTCGCGCGCCAGTGACAGCATGGTGCCGTCGACGAGCTCGACCGCAATGGGCGCAAGCTTGACGATGTGCTGCACGGCATCCATCGCCGCATAGAAATTGCCGAAGTGGCACGCGGCCACGGCGCGGCGGCCGAGCACGGGCGAGAGCTTCAACTCGATGCGCGTTGAGAACGCGAGCGTGCCTTCCGAGCCGACGAGGATGTGCGCGAGGTTGAGAGCGTTACGTCCAGGTACAAGGGCATCGAGATTGTAGCCGCCGACCCGCCGCTGTACTTTTGGGAAATTGGCGTCGATCTCGGCGGCTTCTCCGGCGGCGATGGCCAGAAGGTCTTGTGCGAGCGGGCGAAGCGCGGACTCCGCGCGCACATCGGAGAGATCGGCGGCCACGGGGCCGAAATGCTCGATATTTCCGTCTGCCAGGAGCGCGTCGATCGAGAGAACGTTCTCGCGGGTATTGCCATAGCGCAGCGAGCGCGCGCCGCACGAATTGTTCGCGACCATGCCGCCGATAGTCGCGCGCGAGGATGTGGAGATATCGACCGGAAACCACAGGCCGTGCGGCTTGAGCCGGCGATTAAGCTCGTCGAGCACGATCCCCGGCTCGACGATGCAGCGCTTTCCCGCGACATCGAGGTCGAGCATGCGATCGAGATGTTTCGAGCAGTCGATGACCAGAGACGCGTTCACCGTCTGGCCCGCTTGTGAGGTGCCGGCGCCGCGTGGCAGCACGCTGACGCCTTCTTCACGCGCAATCGCAATCGCGTATTCCACTTCTTTAGTGGAGCGCGGGGTCACGACGCCCAAAGGCATGATCTGGTAATGCGAGGCGTCGGTGGCGTAGCGACCGCGGGTAAAGGTGTCGAACTGCACCTCCCCCAACAGCTGCGTCTTCAGCCGGCGTTCGAGCCCCGGCAGGATGGTTTCACTCATTCGTCTCATTGTAGCCCGGATGAGGTTTAGCGATATGCGGGGTTTTGCTGCATGTCGCTTCGCTCATGCGGGCCACTATGACTCCGGCATGCGCGGACTTGTCGCGCCCATGACCGTTTCTCTATTCTAGCCCGGATGAGCGGTGGCGATATCAGGGACTTTGCCGGATATCGCTTCGCGCCGATTCTCCGCAAGGACTTGTCATGAAAAACGCTTCTCGCGCCGTGGGCCGCCATTTCCTGCAGATTCCGGGGCCCGCCCCCCTGCCCGATCGCGTACTTCGCGCGATGGATACGCCCATCATCGATCATCGCGGGCCGGAATTCGCGCAGCTCGCCAAGCGCTGCCTCGACGGCATCAAAACCATATTCAAGACCAGCAAGCCCGTAATCATCTACACGGCGACCGGAACCGGCGCCTGGGAGGCCGCGCTCGTCAACACGCTTTCTCCCGGCGACCGTGTGCTCATGGTCGAGACCGGGCAGTTCGCCACGCTCTGGAAGAACATGGCACAGAAGCTCGGCCTAAAGCCCGAATTCATTCACACGGATTGGCGCATCGGCGCCGAGCCCAATGCCATCGAGGATCACCTACGCAAGGACCGCAACAAAGAGATCAAGGCAGTCTGTGTGCTGCACAACGAGACCTCGACCGGTTGCCTCTCGCCCATTCCGGAAATCCGCAAGGCCATCGATGCAGCAGGGCATCCAGGGCTGTTCATGGTGGATACAATTTCCTCGCTCGCTTCCAGCGACTACCGGCACGATGAATGGGGCGTGGACGTCAGCATCGGCGGCGCGCAGAAAGGGCTGATGCTGCCTCCGGGCATGTCGTTCAATGCGCTGAGCGACCGCGCTTTGGCCGCGGCAAAGAGTTCCCAGCTGCCGAAGTCCTTCTGGGCATGGGATGACATGCTCAACATGAACCGGCTCGGCTTTTTTCCGTACACGCCCGCCACCCAGATGCTGCATGGCCTGGCCGAGGGCATTGCCATGCTGCACGAGGAGGGACTGGAAAACGTATTCGCGCGCCACGAACGGCTCGCGGAATCGACCCGCACGGCCGTACGCGCGTGGGGGCTTGAGATCATGTGCCGGGACCCGAAATTCTACTCACCCACAATCACTGCCGTAATGACGCCGGAGGGCCATGACGCCGACGCGTTCCGCAACCTCGCTCTCGACACCTTCAACATTTCCTACGGCGCAAGCTTCGGGCGTTATTCCGGGAAATATTTCCGCATCGGCCATCTGGGCGATGTGAACGAGGGCATGCAGATTGGAGTGCTCGCGATTACCGAGATGGCGCTGGCGGCAGCTGGCATACCCTATCGCAAGGGCGGCGTGCAGGCGGCGGTGGACTATCTGATTTCGGCGCACGCGAGCCCGGCGCGCGCAGCAGCGGAGTGAGGCCGGGCGTCGTTACGTGTACGAGCCAAGGCGGGCACCCCAGTGCACCCCAAAAAGTGAGTCACCGCATTGTAAAAACAATGATTTACAAGGGTTGCTTCTCGGCGCCGTGGGTTCGTTTTTCCAAACTGTGGTTTTGAAATCACGTGGCTTTGGTCAGTTCGGTTTGTTTTTGCACTTTTGGGTTTGGTTCAGTCCGTTCTTGCAGTTTTGGGTTCGGTTCAGTCCGTTCTTGCAGTTTTGGCTTTCGTGCGTATTCGCAAAACAACTGTCGCATCTTTGTCCGGCGGCGCGCCCGAAACGGGCCCGGTCACCCGGGCGCAACACACACTCCGGCATTGTGCCTCGTCCTTACCACTCCGGTCAGGCACGAGAACATAAAGTGAACGATTTGTCAAGAGCTACATGAAACGGGCTAGGCCGCGAGCTTCACGTATTCGAAGTCGCCGGGCTTGTTGTCGATGCCGACGCGCGGGGCTGCAATCCAGGACGCAAACCTGGCTGGCTCATATTGCGGACGCATGAGCGAGGCGATGAAGTTGCCGTCGGCGGTTGAAGGCAGCCATTTGTCCTTTTGCCCCTCCCAGGTCGCCGCGTCCATCAACTTGCCCCCAGGAGAAGCATAAATTGAGGCGAATTCTCCGATGCGCCGGTGGAACGCGACGTGCGGAAGCTCCAGCCGGAACGGCACCCCGGTGCGTTCGATCACCTTGTTCCAGCGGTCGATCCCGCGCTGGCAATCGGCCGTGTAGTCGTCGCGCAGGCGCATGTTGATGGCGGTGAGCGCCGGCTCGTCAACGCGCTTGATCTCGCCGTCGACGAGCTTGAGCACCGGATAGCTCGCCTGCTCGAGTGTGTGATCGTCCTCGATCTTGGCTTCCTGGAAGCGGCCCTTGAGCCCCGAGTTGAACGAGTTCGCCGCATTGGTCGACACTTCCGAGCCGAACAGATCGAGGGAGAGCGAATAGTGCAGGTTCAGCTTCTTCTGCATAGTGGGCAGATCGATGACGCCCAGCGCGCGCTGCGCCTCGATGTCGTTCACGTCCTCGATGCCCGCTTCCTTCATCGCCTCGCAGGTGCGCTGCAGAATGCGGCCGACGCCGGTCTCGCCGACGAACATGTGGTGCGCTTCCTCGGTGAGCATGAAACGGCAGGTGCGCGAGAGCGGATCGAAGCCCGATTGCGCGAGACTCTCGAGCTGCATCTTGCCGTCGCGATCGGTGAAGAAGGTGAACATGAAGAATGAGAGCCAGTCGGGCGTGGCTTCGTTGAAGGCTCCCAGCATGCGCGGCTTGTCGGCGCTCCCCGAGCGCCGACGCAGCAGCTCTTCCGCCTCCTCGCGCCCATCGCGGCCGAAATATTTGTGCAGGATGTAGACCATGGCCCAGAGGTGCCGCCCCTCCTCGACGTTCACCTGAAAGAGATTACGCATGTCGTAGAGCGAGGGCGCAGTCTTGCCGAGATGGCGCTGCTGCTCGACCGACGCCGGCTCCGTGTCGCCCTGAATGACCACGAGGCGGCGCAGCATGGCGCGGTATTCGCCGGGCACCTCTTGCCACGCCGGCTCACCCTTGTGGTGACCGAACGGAATCGTGCGACCCTCCTGCTGAGGCGCGAGCAGGATGCCCCAGCGGTATTGCGGCATTTTGATGTAGTCGAACTTGGCCCACCCTTTCGGATCGACAGAAACGGCGGTGCGCAGATAGACGAGCGCGTCCTGGAAGCCGTCGGGGCCCATGGTCGTCCACCAGTCGAGATAGCCGGGATGCCAGCGCTCAAGCGCGCGCAGCACCGTGCGGTCTTCGGTGAGGCCCACATTATTCGGGATTTTGCTCGAGTAATCGACGGCAATGACGCTCATGATCGCTACACTCTTCTGGTATCAAACGCAGGCTTATGCCCGGTGCCGTAACGTTTAAGCGCGCCCTGCTCGCCGACCGCGTTCGGCCGCTGGAAAATCCAGTTCTGCCACGCGGTCAATCGGGCAAAAATCTTGGATTCCATGGTTTCCGGGCCGCCAAACCGCAGGTTGGCTTCCATTCCGGTGAGCGCGTCGGGAGAGAAGCTTGCGCGCTGCTCGAGAAACAGCCGGATTTCATCGTCCCAATCGATGTCGTCGAGGGCGAAAGTGACGAGGCCAAGTTTTTGCGCCTCCTCTCCATCGATCTTGTGCCCGATCTCTTTGCGCGCCGTTTCCACATCCGCGGGGTTGGCGAGGAACCGGCTTTGCAGCCGCGAAAGCCCATTCGACATCGGATAAGCGCCGAAATTGACTTCGCCGAGCGCGAGGGTAGCCGGCGGCCGGTTGTCACCCTCACGCGCTCCGATCAACATATAGGAGCAGTCGGTGGCGAACACCAATTCGGAAAGGGTGCCGGCAAAGCATGATCCAGGCTCGACCAGCGCCACCAGCGAGCGCGAGGTGACGTCGACGCGCTTGAGCACGCGCTTCCAAAGCGCACGGATCTCACGCACGAGCCAGTGATCCTTGTACGTATCAAGAAAACGGTCGTAGTCGAGGACCAGCGCCGGATCGCCCGAGCTCGTGAAAACGAGGGCTGCGATGTCGAGCTCGTTGAGCCGAATATCCAGAATGGCGTCGTCGAGCTCACGAGCAAGTCGCAGCGGCCAAAAATGCGAGCCCAGCTCGACCATGGCATCGGCGGAAGCCGGCACGCCCTCCTGAGGTCCACGCACGTGAATGGTTGCCAGCCGCCCCTTGCGCTGGAACTCGATGGCCAGCGTGCTGTACTCGACCGCATCGTCGCTCCGCTTGCGCGTTAGCGGCTCGAGCGCAATGCCTGTTGCCTGCTTTGGCCGCACGGATTTTTCTGCAAATTCGCGCGCGCGCGTGGCAATCGTCTCCTCGAGCTTCGTGGCCGGAACGACCTCATCGACGAGCCGCCATTCGACCGCACGGCGCCCTTTCACGCCCTCTTCGGTCGTGCAGAAGATGTCGGCGCGATCGCGGCGCACCTTGCGCTTGTCAGTGACCCGTGTGAGCCCGCCGGTGCCGGGCAGTACGGCGAGCAACGGCAGCTCCGGTAAGGACACCGTCGTCGAGCCGTCATCGATCAGGACAATATGATCGGCGGCGAGCGCAAGCTCATAACCCCCGCCCGCGGCGGTACCGGTAATAACGCAGATGGTGGCAATGCCGGAAACCTGGCTTGCATCCTCGATCGCGTTTCTCGTTTCGTTCGTGAACTTGCAGAAATTCACTTTATGGGCATGCGTCGCGCTCGCCAGCATGCGGATATTGGCACCGGCGCAGAACACGCGCGGCTTCGCTGAGCGCAGCAGAACGACTTTTACCGTCGGGTGCTCGAACCGGATGCGATCGAGCGCGTCGGCGAGCTCGATGTCGACGCCTAGATCGTAGGAATTGAGCTTGAGCTCGTAGCCCTCAAACAGCGGATGCTGCTCATCCACGTCCATCAGCAGAGTGGCCACGTCTCCATCTACCTGCAGCTTCCAATGCCGGTACTGCGCGGGTGCGGTCTGAAAGTCGATGCGCGTCTTCCCGTTGCTCAGTTTCGCCTCTGCATCGGCCATTGTTTTCTCTCGTATGACTGTATCATTGCCGCGTAGCTGGCGCGTTCGCCATCGCATCGGCCTCATGATGCTCGCGCAGGAGGCGGTTGGTGAATCCCGTGATCACGCGCAGCGTCTCGTCGGAGGCCTCGCGATAGGGAGCATGGCGAGCCTGTTGCAGCAGAGCCACCTCGACCGGGCAATAGCACTCCTCCTGTGCCACTTCGATCTGGCGCACCGTTCCATATTGGTCCTGCTCGCCCTGGACGATGAGAATGGGGACACGGATGTGGGCGAGCGCATCCGTCAGATCGAGACCGCGGAACCGCGGATCGAGCCATGGGTCGCACCAGTTATGGAATGCCATATCGGGGTCGGCATGCAGCCGCGCCAGCTTTTCGCGCAAGGCTCCCGTATCGAATTCCTGCTTGGCCCGCTTGATCGCCGCAATCCCCATGTCCTCGGTGAAGAAATGGGGCGCCATAAGCACGAGGCCGCGCACCCGGTGGTCCTGCACGCTCCCTGCATAGATCGCCGCAATCGAGGCGCCGTCGCTGTGGCCAACGAGGAGCCCCCGCTGGAAGCCAATGCCCGCCAGCACGCGCGGCAGCACTTCGCATGCTTCCTCGTGCATGAAACTGATGGAGCGCGGCAGTTTTGCGGGAGAAGATTTGCCATACCCCGCGCGCGAATAGGCAAACACTCCCGTGTTCGTGGAATCCGCAAGCTTTTCGGCAAAAGCGCCCCAGATCTCCGCCGAGCCAAGCCCTTCGTGCAGCAGCACCAGCGTGGGCCGCGCATCCGGCGGCGGGCCGATCAGCCGATATTCCAGACGCGCGCTGCCTACATCGAGAAAACCGCGGCGCGCTCCCTCTCTCCAGGGGGGAGAGGGTTGGGGTGAGGGGGGCGCCACCATTAACCCCTCACCCTAACCCTCTCCTACGGGAGAGGGAACCCAGTCGAGCTCGATGCGAGGCTGCTGGCGCAAGCGAAGTGGGTTACGGCGCATTGCATTCCGCGCGCAGTTTGAAGCGCTGGATCTTGCCGGTCGCGGTCTTCGGCAGCTCGGTGCGAAATTCGATCCAGCGCGGGTATTTGTATGGCGCAAGCGCGTGCTTGACGTGATCGCGCAGCGCCTGCGCGAGCTCTTCGCAAGCCTTGTTCGGCGATTTCAGCACGACGAAGGCCTTGGGCTTGATCAGGCGATCACTGTCCGGCCAAGCAACGACAGCGGCCTCCAGCACTTCCGAATGCGTGCAAAGCGCGCCCTCAACCTCGAACGGCGAGACATACATGCCGCTGACCTTGAGCATGTCGTCGCGGCGACCGCAGTAGACATAACAGCCGTCCTCATCCTGCAGAAATTTGTCACCGGTGCGCATCCACTCGCCGAGAAAGGTTTGGCGCGATCTCTCCCGGTCATTCCAGTACATGATGGCGCTGGTCGGCCCGCGCACGTGCACCTCGCCCATTTCCCCGCGCCTGCGGAGCTCGTTCCCCTCGTCATCCACGAGGCGGATTTCGTAGCCAGGGACGACCTTGCCAGTAGTCCCGTATTTCACGTTTTCCGGAAAATTCGAGATGTAGATGTGCGCCATCTCGGTCGAGCCAATGCCGTCGAGAATGTCGGCGCCATACTGCTCCTTCCAGCGGCGGCCGAGCTCCATGGGCAGAGCCTCGCCCGCGGAAACGCAGCGCCGTAAGCGCAGCTCCGAGCGTGCGGGCTTCTTCGGGTTGGCAAGGAAAGCGGCATAGAACGTCGGGACGGCGAAGAACGTCGTGATGGAATGCCGGCGCAGCACGTCCGCCACAAGTTCGGGCGTGGGCCGCTCCGGCATGAGAACCGTGCTGGCGCCTACTGCCATGGGAAATGTCAGCGCATTACCCAGTCCATACGCAAAGAAAAGCTTGGCCACCGAGAAGCATACGTCGTTTTCATTCAGCCGGAGCACGCTTGCAGCATAAAGGTCGGCAGTCAGCCGCAGGCTGGAATGAACGTGCACGGCTCCTTTGGGCTTGCCGGTGGACCCGGAGGTATAGAGCCAGAAGCACATGTCATCGCGCGTGGTCGATGCCGTGTAGCCCTTCGGGCGCGCAGCGCTGAGAAGCTCGTCCAGCGTGCGATGGCCTGCTCCGTTCTCACCTGAGACGACCACATGCGCGAGGTCGGGGCTTGCCCCGATCAGGGCGGCAAATTTCCCGAGCAGCGGCTCTGAGACAACAAGCAGCCGCGCGCGGCTGTCCGCAAGAATGAAGCGATAGTCGTCATCCGTGAGCAGCGTGTTGACCGGAATCGGCACGACGCCCGCTTTGATGGCGCCCAGAAAAGCCGTTGGCCAGTCGATCGTGTCGAGGAGCGCAATCACGATACGTTCCTCGCGCCGGATATCGAGAGAGCGCAGCACTTCTGCAAACCGATCGACCCGCTCGGCGAGTTGGCCATAGCTCCAGGTCCCGCGCGCATCCACGTAGGCAGCCTTGTTGCTGCGCCCGGCGCGCAGATTGCGTTCCAGCATATCGGCCGCGAAATTGTACACGCGCGGAATCGCCTTGATCGCCGCAGCGGGATCGAGCGGGGCCTCTCTCGCGAGCTCAGCAACGGCCATGGTCATTTCCTCTGGTGTTCCGGCGTTTGCCGCCGGTTTTGTGTTTCGCGAATGATGTTACCAGCTACTGACCGTGGCAATCAAAAGCTTGCTATAAGGCGCCAAGGGAAGCGCTAAGGCCGCAGCTCAGGAGCAGTGCCATGGAGAAAACCGTCCGCAAGATCAGCCCCGATGACATCAACCCGCGTTACAATTGGGGTCGCGCGTTGCCGGCCCTTGGTACCATGGGGGTCGATTTCGAAGAGCGTGTCGATTATCGGCGGCTGCACCGTTATCGGCTCTCGCGTGTGCGCCAGGCCCTCGAGAAATCCGATCTCGGCGCGCTCCTCGTCTTCGACGTCAACAATATCCGCTACATCACATCGACCAAGATCGGCGAATGGGAGCGCGACAAGCTCTGCCGTTGGGCCCTGCTCGCGCGCGATGGCGAGCCGATCCTTTGGGATTTCGGCTCCGCCGCCGTGCATCACAAGCTCTATACGCCCTGGCTCGCGCCTGAGAACTGCAAGGCGGGGCTCATCGGTCTGCGCGGCACGGTCAACCCGGCGTTCGGCCTGATGGAACGCCACGCCAACGAGATCGCCGCGCTGCTGCGCGAGGCGCGCGTCGAGAACATGCCCGTGGGCGTCGATATCATCGAGCCGCCGATGATGTTCGAGCTGCAAAAGGCGGGCTTGAAGATCGTCGACGGGCAGCAGACGATGCTCGAAGCGCGCGAAATCAAGAATATCGACGAGATTGCGCTGCTCAACCGCGCTGCCGCCATGGTGGACGGCGCCTACCACCTCGTTAACGAAGAGCTCAAACCGGGCGTGCGCGAGAACGATATCGTCGCCAAGGTGAACGAGTTCCTGTATCGCCACGGCTCGGACGATGTCGAAGCGATCAACGCCATCTCGGGTGAGCGCTGCAACCCGCATCCCCACAATTTCACCGACCGCATGCTGCGTCCGGGAGATCAGGCGTTCTTCGACATCTTGCAATCGTTCATGGGCTATCGCACCTGCTATTACCGCACCTTCAATGTGGGGCGCGCAACGCCGGTGCAGCACGACGCCTACAAGAAGGCGCGCGAGTGGCTCGACAACGCGATCGCGCTGATCAAGCCCGGTGTGACCACCGACTCGATCTGCAAGGTGTGGCCGAAGGCGCAGGAATTCGGGTTTCCTGACGAGATGGCGGCGTTCGGGCTTCAGTTCGGCCACGGACTCGGCCTGGCGCTGCATGAGCGGCCGATTATCTCGCGCGTCGTCTCACTCACCCATCCGACCGAAATCAAGGAAGGCATGGTCTTTGCGCTCGAAACTTATTGTCCGGCGACGGACGGCTATTCCGCCGCGCGCATTGAGGAGGAGGTTGTCGTCACCGATAAAGGCTGCCGGGTGATCACGCTATTTCCGGCGGAGGACCTGCCGATCACGCATAAGTACTGAACAGAGTGCAGAGCCCGCGAACCGCCAATCGCCCCTCCGAGGACTTGCGATTAGTCCAATTCCTCTGCGCACAACTGCAATAACGTCTACTCGATTGTTTCGTCAGCAAGGGCGAGCAGCTGCGGCGGTATCGTGAGTCCCAACGCCCTCGCAGTCCTCAGATTGTTGACGAGCTCGAATGCGCAAGCTTGGGTGATCGGCAGATCGCCCGGGTTCTCGTTGTTGAGAATACCGCCCGGGTAATTGCCGAAAAGCTTCTTGTTCGACCTGCTCGCATGCGGTGGCGGCATGCGTTGAGCTCATATTAATGAGGCAGCGGACGGTAAAGTCAGCCGGGAATAATGCGCGAGCGCGGGTGTTTATGCGCGTAGTTTTGTTGATGGAAGCGAGCCGTTTCGTTTCGGCATCCAGGGTGCTACCATGCAGCGCTCCGCTTTTCCGCGAACGCTGCAATTCCCAACCAAATCTCACAACCAACTCGCTCGAGAGGCAAACGTCATGATCAGACTCAATCGGCGACGCATGCTCATGGGCGCTGTCGCGACCGGCGCCGCGCCAGCGCTCGGTTCGTTCACCTTCTCATCTGCTCGCGCTGCGACTCCGCCCGCAGGCAAACAGGCGCCGGGCTGGTATCGCTACAAGGTGGGCAGCATCGAAGTGACCGCTGTAACCGATGGCGCGCGCACCAATCCCATTCCGGATGGCTACATCGCCAATGCCAGCAAGGATCAGATCAACGAGGCGCTTGGCGGGCTCTATCTGGAGAAGGACAAGATCACCACCTCGTTCACCGCAACGGTCATCAATACGGGACCCAAGCTGGTGCTGATCGATACGGGCCTCGGTCCGGCCGCTTACGAGCAGACCAAAGGCGCGGTCGGCCAGCTCCATACCAATCTCGTAGCCGCCGGCATCGACCGCAACACAGTGGATGTCGTGATCATTTCCCATTTCCATCCCGATCACATCAATGGACTGCTCACCGCAGATAACAAGGCTGCTTTCCCCAATGCCGAGATCATGGTGCCGGCGGCGGAGTGGGCCTACTGGACCGATGACGGCAAAATGAGCAAGCTGCCTGCGGGTGGCCTGCTCGAGGGACAGTTGAAGAATATCCGTCGGGTGTTTGGCGCGCTCGGCAATAAAGTCACCCAATACGAGCCGGACAAGGAGCTGGCGCCGGGTATTACTTCGTATGCCACATATGGGCATACGCTGGGGCATACCTCGCATATCCTCTCCTCCGGCTCGGCGAAGCTCCTGGTGCAGGCGGACGTGACCGCCGGCGTGGCCACGCTGTTCGTGCGCAATCCCGGCTGGCACAACATGTTCGATATGGAAGGGCCGATGGCGGAGCAGACCCGGCGCAAGATCTACGACATGGCCGCGACCGAAAAGCTCCCGATCCAGGCCTATCACCTGCCGTTCCCCGCACTCGTGCACATCGAGAAAAGCGGCAACGGCTATCGCGAGATTCCCGTCCCCTGGAATCCCACGATCTGAGCACAACCTTCGCGATGAATACCTCCCCCGGAAAGGGGGAGGTCGGCGAGCGAAGCGAACCGGGGGGTCTTTGCTTTTAAGTTGACGAGACGACCCCGACCCGACGGCCTTCACTGCGCTCCGTCGGTCCACCTCCCCCTTTTAGGGGGAAGCATAAGGCCAGAGTTTTGGCTCAGCCATGGAGACCTCTATGACGCAAGCGCGCGCCAGCGTTCTCATCACGCCGGCCTTTGTGCGCACCATGGCGGCGTATAATGCGGAGATGAACCGCCGCATCTACGGCGCCGCGCAGCGGCTTTCCGATGCCACCCGCCGCGAGCTGCGCGGCGCATTCTGGGGCTCCATTCATGGCACGCTCGCGCATCTGCTGTGGGGGGACCAGGCCTGGATGTCGCGGTTTGACGGCTGGCCCAAGCCGAACGTGCGTCAGAGCGACAGCGCGAATCTCATCGAGGATTTCAACGAGCTGCAGGCCGCCCGCTTCGACGCGGATGCACGCATCAGCGACTGGGCGGGCCGTATGGACGAGCCCTGGCTTGCGCAGGACATGGTCTGGTTCAGCACATCGAAGAGCCGGGAGATGCGCCAGCCGATCAGCCTGCTGGTGACGCACTTCTTCAATCATCAGACCCATCATCGCGGACAGGTGCATGCGATGATCACGGCCGCGGGCGAGCAAACCGGCGACACCGATCTGCCTCACGTCCTGCGAATATGACGGGGTGAGCAAATGCTGGGCTGGTTTCGGGCCTTGATGCCGACGGAGCGGCGGTTTTTTGATCTTTTCCTCCGCCACTCGCAAGTGACGCTTGCCGCCGCCGAGGCGCTCCGCTCACTCTTGCGAGGAGAGCACGATGTGCAGCGCTGCATTGCCGAGATTACGAAACGCGAGAACGAGGCGGACGAGATTGCGCGCGAGGTGCTCACCGCGCTGCGCAAGACGTTCATCACGCCGCTTGACCGGGGCGACATTAAGGACCTGATCACGTCCATGGACGATTCGATCGATCAGATGAACCAAACCGGCAAGGTCATCACGCTGTTCGAGTTGCGCAGCTTCGAGCCGACGATGCAGGAGCTTGGGGGAATTATCGTCGAGGCCGCCAAGCTGTCCACACAGGCCGTTCCGCTGCTGCAGTCCCTGAGCACGAAGGCCGCGCGCCTGCACGGAATCACCGAGGAGATCGTGCGCCTCGAGGAGCAGGCTGACCAGATTTACGACAAGGGACGCAAGGAGCTGTTTCGCAATCAGAAGGACCCGATCGCGTTCATGATCGGGACCGAGCTGTACGATCACCTGGAAACCGTGGTCGATCGATTCGAGGATGTCGCCAACGAGATCAGCGCAATTGTGATCGAGAACGTGTAGAGTTGCGCCTGATGGACGCTGCGCTTGGCTCGTGGGCTCTCATTGCACTCATTTTTGTTGCGCTGGCGTTCGACTTCCTCAATGGCCTGCACGATGCCGCCAACTCCATAGCCACGATCGTCTCCACGCGCGTGCTGCGGCCGCAATATGCGGTGTTCTGGGCGGCCTTCTTCAACTTCATCGCGTTCCTCTTCTTCGGCCTGCATGTGGCGCAGACGGTGGGCACCGGCATTGTCGCCGCGGAGGTAGTCGACGCGGCCGTCATCTTCGGCGCGCTGATGGGCGCGATCTGCTGGAATCTGCTCACCTGGTGGCTGGGCATTCCCTCGAGCAGCTCGCATGCCCTGATCGGGGGGCTCGCCGGCGCCGGCATCACCAAGGCGGGGTTAGCTGGGATCGTATGGAAGGGGCTGGCGATCACCAGCGCCGCCATCGTGGTCTCGCCGCTCGTCGGCTTCCTGCTCGCGCTCCTGCTTGTGCTGGCCGTATCCTGGACATTCGTGCGATCGACACCTGTGGGGGTGAACCGGTTATTTCAATCGCTGCAGTTCGTCTCCGCGTCATTCTATTCGCTCGGGCACGGGGGTAATGACGCGCAGAAGACGATGGGGATCATTGCCGTGCTGTTGTATTCGCAAGGGGCGCTGGGCGACACATTTCATGTACCGCTGTGGGTCATTTTGATCTGCCAGCTGGCGATGGCCTTGGGGACGCTGTTCGGCGGATGGCGCATCGTGCACACGCTCGGCTCCAGGATCACGCGCCTGCATCCGACACAGGGCTTCTGTGCCGAGACCGGGGGCGCCATGACGCTGTTCCTGGCCACTCATTTCGGCATTCCCGTCTCCACCACGCATACGATTACGGGAGCGATCGTCGGGGTCGGCGCGGCGCGCAAGGTGGCGGCGGTGCGCTGGAACGTAGCCAGCAATGTTGTGGTGGCCTGGATTCTCACGGTGCCGGCTGCCGGCCTGTTTGGGTCGGCCTTTTACCTCGCCGTCAAATTTCTTTCATAAATCGCCGTGCAGGAGTAGCTTTCTGAAATATGGCTCAGCCGAGTCTGGTGCGGCCGCAATGCGTGTATATGTGTGGTGTAATGCGTAACTCGACCAAGCAGCTCAAGCGCAAGCGCGTGCAATACGGCGCCTTGCCCTATCGCATGCGCGACCGCGCCCGTCCGGAAGTCATGCTAGTGACCTCGCGCGAGCGCCGGCGCTGGATCATTCCCAAGGGTTGGCCAAAAAAGGGGAAGTCAGCGCGTCGGTCCGCCGCGCGCGAGGCCTTCGAGGAAGCGGGCGTGATCGGATCCGTGGCCCGGCGTCCGGTC
>JBKPOZ010000285.1:0-33012 GCA_046733355.1 Pseudomonadota bacterium
AAAGGCGCGGTGGCGGCGCTCACCCGTGCCATTGCCATCGATCACGTGCGCGACGGCATCCGCTGTAACGCGGTCGCGCCCGGGACCATCGACACGCCCTATTTTCGGGACATCTTGAAGAACAGCCCGGATCCAGAACAAACCCGTAAGGCGCTCGCCGCGCGCCAGCTGATGGGCCGAATGGGTACGCCTGAGGAGATCGCGGCAGGGATTCTGTTTCTCGCGAGCGACGAGAGCCGCTTCGCCACCGGCACGATTCTCACCCTCGACGGCGGATGGACGGCGGGGTTGCCGTAGCCCGGATGAGCGCCAGCGATATCTGGGTCGGGCGTTCCCGCATATCGCTTCGCTCATGCGGGCTACGCGGCGGGCGACGCCGAGCAAATATTGAAGGCGCGGATGGGCCGCTGGAAACCCTTGAGCGAAAGCTCGCCGGCAGGCTCGGTGCTGGTCGATGCTTCGATTGCCGATTGCACCTTGCTGTCGATGAGAATCTGCCCGTCCTTCGCGTCGGCGCACAGGCGCGCCGCGAGGTTCACCACGGTGCCAACGGCGCCGTAGTCAAAGCGGCCCTCGAAGCCGATACGCCCCAGCGTGGCGTATCCGTGCGCGATGCCGACGCCGAAGCCCAGCTCGTAGCCGTGCTTGCGCCACTTATGGGCAAGCTCGCCCACGCGGTCGCGCATCTCCATCGCCATCTGCACCGCGCGCAGATTGGGATCGGGACAGGGAAGCGGATCGTTGAACAGAACCATGATGGCGTCACCGGCAAAGCGCTCGACGGTCCCCTCGTGCTTGTGAATGAGATTGCCGAGCACGGCGTGATATTCGCGCAGCACCGACATGACTTCTTCGGGCTCGGCCGTCTCCGAGAAAGCGGTGAAGCCGCGCAGGTCGCAGAACAGCACGGTGATCGGGCGGCGATGGCTCTCGAGCACCCGTTCATCGCCCGAGGAGAGAATAAGCTCCGTGACCTGCGGCGACAGAAAGCGCTTGAGGCGGCTCACGCGCTCGATCTCGGCGAGCTGCTGCTCTACACGCGCCTCGAGAGTGCGGTTCCAGGCGGCGATCTGGTCGTGCAGCCGTTTGCGTTCGAGAGAGGCGCCGACGCGGGCCCGCAGCAATGTCGGATTGAAGGGCTTCGGCAAATAATCCTCGGCGCCGTTCTCGATGCAGCGCACCACGCTGTCGAGCTCATCGACGGCTGAGATCATGATCACCGGGATGTGACGCAGCTTCTCATCCGCCTTCATCTGCGCGAGCACCTCGTACCCGTTCACCTTCGGCATCATGATGTCGAGGAGGACGAGATCGAATGCCTTGCCCCGCACGAGCTCCAATGCCTGCTCGCCATCGACGGCGGTGGCGATATTGGCATAGCCTTCACGCGCGAGGCGCCGCGTCAGGGCGTACCGGTTGTCCTCGTTGTCATCGACGACGAGGAGCGCGGCATCACCAGGCGTCACGGCGCGCTTCCCGCCGGCACCAATGCGCGGATCTTTGCAAGCAGGCGATCGAGCTCGACCGGCTTGGTGTCGAAATCGTCGCAACCCGCCGCCCGCGCCTTTTCCTCGTCGCCCGACATCGCATGCGCGGTCAGCGCAATCACCGGGATGCTGCGGGTTTCGGATGCTGCCTTGATACGGCGCGTCGCTTCCCAGCCGTCAAGCACCGGCAGGCTCAGATCCATCAGCACGAGGTCTGGGCGCTCGCTCGCCGCCATGGCAACGCCCTGCGCGCCGTCGGTGGCGACCACGACCGTGTAACCCGCGCGCGTGAGCCGGCGCTTGAGCATGAAAATGTTGTCGTCGTTGTCCTCGACGTAGAGGATTTTCATGCCATTGCCCCGGCCTTCGCCTTCACCCATTTGCCCAGCTCGGCGGTCAATCGGCGCAGCATCTCGTCCCGTTCGCTCTTCTGAATGACGCGCTCGACTTCGCCATTGAGGCGGCTGCGATTTTCATCGGTGATATCCTTCGAGGTTATCACCACGACCGGAATGTCGCGCCATTCGGGCCGTGCGCGCAACTCGTCCAGGAACTCGAAGCCGTCCATCCTCGGCATCATCAGATCGAGAATGATGGCATCTGGTTTCGCCGATGAGAGCGCCGCGAGCGCAAGCACGCCGTTCTCCGCCTCGGTCACATGCCACCCTATCGGCTCGAGCGCCATGCGCACGGAGCGGCGCACGATATCGTCATCATCGATGAGCAGGACCCGCCCGGACGCGGAACCGCAAATGGTCCGCAACGTTTCGACGAGCTTGGTGCGATCCACGGGCTTTACCAGATAATCGGCGGCGCCGAGCGCGAAGCCGCGGTTTTTCTCCTCCACGATGGTCATCAGCACCACCGGAATGCCGGCCAGCGCCGGATCGCCCTTGATGGCGGCCAGCACCGTCCAGCCGTCGATATCCGGCATCATGATGTCCAGCGTCATGGCGCTCGGCTTTAGCTCACGGGCCAGACGAAGCGCCTCCTGGCCGCCTGCTGCCGTCGTCACCGAGAATCCTGCCCTTTCAAGGTGCCGCGCGACAAGCTCGCGCACCGTCGCATCATCATCGACGACAAGCACCAAGGGGCCCTCTGTGGCGGCTTTTGCGGAAGGCACCGCGAGCGGCGTCTCCTTCCTTGCGGCGCGATCGGGCTGCACGACGCGAGGCAGGCGGATCGTAAACGTCGAGCCGGCGCCGCGCTCGCTCTCCACAGTGATGTCACCCCCCATCATGCGGCAGAAATGTCGGCTGATGGCGAGGCCGAGTCCGGTGCCGCCGTACTTGCGTGTGGTCGAGGAGTCCGCCTGGGAGAATTCCTGAAACAGCCTGCCCATCTGCTCGGCATTCATGCCAATGCCGGTATCGGTGACCGCAACCGTGATCCAGTCGCGTCCATCCGCGTGCTGCGGGCGCGCGGCGATTGTTACCGTGCCGTTCTCGGTGAACTTGTTCGCATTGCTTGCCAGGTTGAGGAGAGCTTGCCGGAAGCGGATCTGATCTGCATGAACCGTGCCGATCTCCGATGAGCAATCCACGACGATGCGATTGTTGTTCTTCTTCGCCAGCGTTTCGATGGTGTTGACCACGTCCTGCACGAGCGGCGCAAGCGGGAACGATTCGAGGTGAAGCTCCATGCGCCCCGCCTCGATCTTGGACAGATCGAGGATGTCGTTGATCAGCGCGAGGAGATGCCGCGCGGCGCGCAGGACCCGCTCGAGCGGCTCGACTTCCTCGTCCCGTTTGAAGTCGCGGGCGTCCTCCAGCAGCATCTCGGTAACGCCGATGATGGCGTTGAGCGGCGTGCGCAGCTCGTGGCTCATATTGGCGAGAAACTGGGACTTGTGCTGGCTCGCCACTTCGAGCTCGCGGCTCTTCTCGCGGATCTCGCTGAACAGGCGCGCGTTCTGGATCGCGACGGCCGATTGCGCTGCAAACGTCTTCAGCAGATCGATGGTGTTAGCGGCAAACTCGCCCGGCGCCTTGCGGCGCACAATAAGCGCGCCGATGACCTTTTCCGAACGGACCAAAGGAACCACGAGCCGAGCGCGGTAGCCGGCCTTGAGCAGGATCTCGTTCACGGGTGTGGAGGGGAGGTTGCGCAGATCGGCCGCCTGGCTCGGCTCATGCGTTTCGGTCAGGAGGCCGACCGCTTCGGAGATTTCCGCATGCATGTGACGCACGGCGCCGATCAGCTCTTCGGTCATGCCGAAGGTGGCGCTGAGCTGAAATTCCCGTTGCTGCTCGTTGAGGACATAGATCGCGCCTGCTTCGGTTCCGGAAATCTGCGTCGCTCGAGCGACGACAGTGTCGAGCACCCGCTGCAGGTCGAGTGTCGAATTCACCGTCTGGGAGACTGCACCGAGCGCGCGCAGCTCCTCGACCGATCGCGCCAGCTCGGTGGTGCGGGCCTGCACCTCATCGAACAAGCGCACATTCTCGATGGCGATCGCGGCCTGGTCGGCAAAGGTTTCGACCAGCGCGATCTGCTTGTCGGTGAACGGCAGGACCTCGAGGCGATAAATCAGAATTACGCCAAGCAGATCATCCCCCTTCAGAATCGGGACCGTGAGTACGGTCCGATAGCTGTCGACATTCAATCCACCGTAGGAATATTCGGTATCAGTCCTGACGTCATGGATGTGGACTGTCCGACGTTCGAGCGCAGCGCGCCCAGCTGCAGTGTTGCGGCCCGGCGGCATCGGGTTCTGTTCAATGAACTCCCTGAGCTTGTCCGACACGTTGAATGTCGCGGTCGAGCGGAGCAGCTCGCCATCGAAGCGGAAGATGAATCCTCTTTCCGCTCCACACAGTTTGACCGCGCTTTCCACCACGGTCTCGAATACGCGCTGCAGGTCGAACGCCGAGCGGCTGATCACGTCCAGCACGTTGGCGGTCGCGGTCTGCTGCTGCAGCGATTCGCGCAGCTCATTGAGCAACCGCGTGTTCTCGATGGCGATCACCGCCTGGCTGGCGAAGTTCGTAACCAGCGCGACCTGCTTTTCCGTGAAAGGACGCACCTCCGCGCGATAAATAGCAATGGCGCCGATAAGCTCACTCTCCTTGAGCATAGGCACGGAGAGCAGGGACCGAACACCACCCAGTTCCGCCGCCGCGACCTGCATGGGATCGCCCTCCCGATAGGCGGGCTCGGCGGTGAGATCGGTAACTTGCACCACCTGTTTGGTGTTCATCACCCGGCGCAGGGCCGTTGCCGGCCCGGGATGGATCAGCTCGCCCAGCCGAGCGGCGGCGAAAGCCGGTGGCGCGCCGTGCATGGAGACGGCGCGAAATGCGTCGCCTTCGCGCAGGTACATGGTGCCGAAATTGGAGTCGCAGACGCGAGTGGCGTTCTCCAGCATGGCAGAGAACACCGGCTGCAGCTCGCCAGGCGAGCTGGAGATGACCTGCAGCACCTCGGAGGTCGCGGTCTGCTGCTGCAGCGACTCCCGCAGCTCGTGCAGCAGGCGCGTGTTCTCGATGGCGATGACGGCCTGATTGGCAAACGTCCTGAGCACCTCGCGCTGCTTGTCCGAGAGCGGCCCAGGCAATACACGTACGACGCTCAGCGCCCCGATCGGCGTCTGGCCGCGCATCATCGGCATGATGGTGATCGCCCGGTTGCCAGTCGCCAGGAAGTTGCGGCTGCCGATCGCTAGCTCGGGCGGCGCGTTCTCCGCGTCGGGAATATCCACGACGCGCCCATCGAGGATGGCAGCGCTGTGCATGTACTCGCGCGTGAGCGGGACCGGGAACCTGCCTTGCACGGCCTCGACGCGAGCCGGGTCTGGGTCAGCCACGGCCGCGATCTTCACCCTTTCCCGGTCCGCAAGGGTGACCATGATCGTCGCGTCGGGAAAAAGCTTGAGTCCGCTCTGCACGATTGCGTCGAATACCGGCTGAGTGTCGTCAAGCGAGTTGCTGATGACGGTCAGGATGTCGGAAGTCGCGGTCTGCTGCTGCAGCGATTCAGTCAGCTCGCGCGTGCGTGCCTGCTCGGCATCGAACAGCCGCACATTTTCGATGGCAATCACCGCCTGGTCGGCGAAGGTCGTCACCAAATCGATCTGTTTCTCGGTGAAGGGCCGCACCGTATTGCGCAATACCGTGATCACGCCGATCGGCAGTCCCTCGCGCATGAGCGGGACGCCCAGCATGGTGCGGAAGCCGCCAAGGCGCTGCGCCTCTCCCATCGTGTATTCCGAATCGGCAAGGATATCGGCGACATGCACGGCTTGCCGTTCGAGCGCGACACGCCCGGCAATGGTGCACCGATTCGGAGCGATCGGGTGCTGCCGCATATAGTGTTCATATTCCCGCGAGTAGCCGTGATTGGCGGTGAGGCGATATTGGTCTGCTTCTTTCAGGAAGATCACGGCATTGTCCGCCTGACACAAGCTCATTGCCGATTGGACGAGCGTATCGAGGACCGGCTGCAGCTCGAATGCCGAGCGGCTGATCACCTTGAGCACGTCGGCAGTGGCGGTCTGCTGTTGCAGGGATTCGCGCAACTCGTTCAGGAGACGCGTGTTCTCGATGGCGATAACCGCCTGCGCGGCGAAGTTCTGAACAAGCGCGATCTGCTTGTCGCCGAAAGGCCCCTCGTCCTGTCGATACACAAGGATGGCCCCGACGAGCTGGCCGTCCTTGAGCATCGGCACACCGAGCATCGCCCGGAAGCCGCCCAGCTCAACACCAGTCATCATCAATGAATCGCGTTCAAGGTAGGCCGGGTCCGTCGTCGCGTTAGGGACGTGTACGACCGCTTTTGAGCCGAGCAGGCGTGCAATAATTGACGGACCGTTCGGGTCGATCCGGAACAATGGCTCACGCCTGCGCGCCTCCGCAAAAGCGGAAGGCACATTGTGCATTGCTGCCGTGCGGAACGCGTCACCTTCGCGAAGATAGAGCGTGGCAAACTTCGCAGCGCAAAGCTTTGTGGCGTTTTCCAGAAGCGTTTCAAACACCGGCTCGAGCTCGCCCGGCGAGCTGGATATTACCTGGAGTACCTCCGAAGTTGCGGTCTGCTGCTGGAGTGACTCGCGCAGCTCGTTTAGGAGCCGCGTGTTCTCGATGGCGATGACCGCCTGCTTGGCGAAATTGCTGACCAGCTCGATCTGCTTGTCGCCAAATGGGCATACTTCCTGCCGGCACATGGCAATTGCCCCGATCAGCTCGTCATCTTTCAGCATCGGAACGGCCAGGACAGTCCGATAGCGGGCAAGCTCGACCCCGTCGACAACGAAAGGATTGCCCTCGATATATGAGCGGATGCTCTTGATGTCCGCGATATGCACGACTTGTTTGGTCGCGGCGAGGCGGCCAAGCGGCGCATCCACCGGCGGCCGCTGCAGGTCGCGCGTGCGCGCCTCGACGTAGGGAGACGGCGCATTATGGTTCGCCACCATGCGGAAGCCGTCGCCCTCTCGGAGGTACAGATCGCCAAATTTTGCCCCGCAGATGCGTGTGGCGTTGGCGAGCATCGCGTCAAACACCGGCTCAAGCTGGCCCGGTGAACTCGAAATAATACTCAATACTTCCGAGGTGGCCGTCTGCTGCTCCAGCGCCTCGGTGAGCTCGCGCGTGCGCGCCTGCTCGGCATCGAACAGGCGCACGTTTTCAATCGCAATTACGGCCTGATCAGCGAAGGTCGTGACGAGCTCGATCTGTTTGTCGGTGTACGGCTCTACCAGGGTACGCAGCAGCCCGATCACGCCGATCACGGCGCCATCGCGCAGGAGAGGCACGCCGAGCATTGAACGATGTTTGCCGACGCGGGCGTAGTCCTGCAGTTTGTACTCGGAGTCCGCGAGGCAGTCGGGGAGATGGATGGTTCGGCGCTCGAGCACAGCCCTTCCAACCATTGAGCCGCGGTCTACGTTGATCGGATGCTCCGATAGATATTTGACGTAGTCCGCCTGCGCATTGTTGGACGCCACCACGCAGCATTTGCCATCCTGCACCTTGAAGAACAGCGCATATTCGGACGCGCACAGCCGGCCCGCGGTCTGCAGGATCACCTCAAGCACGGGCTGAATATCCCGCGGCGAGCTGGAGATGACGCGCAGCACTTCCGATGTCGCAGTCTGCTGCTCCAGGGATTCGGTGAGCTCGCGCGTGCGCGCCTGTACGTCCTCGAACAGCCGCGCATTCTCGATCGCAATCACTGCCTGGTCGGCGAAGGTCTCAAGCAGCGCGATCTGCCGTTCCGTAAAGGGCTGGTTCTCCTTGCGGCGGAGTGCAATCGTGCCGATCGCTATTCCCTCCCGCATCAACGGAACTTGCAGGACCGTATGGAAGCCCCAAAGCCGCGCGTTGGCGCTCGTTTCCGGAAAGTCCGCCGCCTGTAACTGCACGTCAGGAACATGAATGGTACGCCCCTCAAGCACCGACCGTCCTGCGGCTGTTCCGCGGACGAGCGGTAGGGACTTGGCCGCAATCGGACCTTTGTGGGCGACGAGGCGGAGTTGATCGCCATCAGTCCGCCAGAACGCGCAGTCGTAGGCGTCGCATAGCCGCACCGCCGAATCGACAAGCGCATCGAGCACGGTCTGCAGATCGAACACCGACCGACTGATCGTTTTGAGCACTTCGGCGGTGGCGGTCTGCTGCTGGAGGGACTCGGACAGATCGCGCGTGCGCGCCTGCACGTCCTCGAACAAGCGGGCGTTCTCGATCGCGATCACCGCCTGGTCGGCGAAGGTCTGCAGCAGCGCCATCTGCTCCGGTGAGAAGGGGCCCGGCTGCACGCGCATGACAACGATTGCCCCAACCACAGCCTCGTTCCGGATCATTGGCACTGCGAGTCCGCTGCGCCAGCCTCCGGCCAGGGCGACGTCCGGCGCGTAGTCGGGATCGTTCAGGACGTCGGGAACATGGATGATCGTTCGCTCAAGAACGGCTCTCCCTACCAGCTGTTGCCGCCCTGGGCGCATTGGATACATTCGCCGGATGACCGCTTGCGCTTCCGGCGTGTAGTTGTGATTAGCGACCACATGGATCAGTTCGCCGTCAAGTTTGGCCACGGCACCGATTAGGCCATCACAGAGCGTCACCGCACTCCGCACGATTGCGTCGAAGACCCGCTGCACGTCGATCGGGGAGCTCGATATGACGCGCAGGATTTCGCCGGTCGCTCTCTGCTGCTCGCGTGCCGCGATCAGCTCGCGCCGGGCTTCCGCCAGCTGATCCCGCAGGTCCGGCTCGATCACGTGCGTCATTGAAAGGCATCGTAGCCCGGATTGAGCGGTAGCGAAATCCGGGGCAACCACCTTAACTCCGCATGAGGTGAGCGACATGTGAAAGAATTCATCCGCTCGTTCCCTCGAAAGCGGAGACCCCCACTTCTTTTGGATTCCATTTGCGACCGGGTGACCGGCAAGGCTTTGGTATGTCCCTCGGGCTGCTCCCGGATTTCGCTCCGCTCAATCCGGGCAACACAATTTCTTCAAAACCGGAATAGAGAATGCGGCAATGCCGCTTGTGTCCGTTACGCGCCTTCGGGTGCGCGCATCGCACTACCTGCCGGGCTTTTTGCTTGGCTCGATCGGCGCGCTCGTACAGGCGAAACGGGCGGCGGGAAATCTGTCTGCCTCGGTCTTGCGCGATGCGCATCTCGCCTTCTGGACGCGCACGGTCTGGAACGACGAGGGCGCAATGCGCGGCTTCATGCTTTCTGGGATGCACCGGCGCTTGATGCCGCGCCTGCTCGACTGGTGCGACGAGGCGGCAGTGGTGCACTGGATCTCAGACGCGGCGCAGCCGCCGTCCTGGCCGGACGCGCACCGGCGCCTGCAGGGCGAGGGTAGGCCCTCCAAAGTGAGATTTCCGTCAGACGCACAACGCCGCTTCGACATCCCCCCGCCGCGTGCTTGATACCTCCTCCTGAAAAGCAGCGTTCCTGACGGCAGGTACGTCGCGGTCTGCCACGCCTGTAGGGGCGGGTTTTAAACCCGCCCTCGCGCCTCAATTTCGATGCGAGAGAACTGTCGTCATCAGCGGCTGGGTTGCAATGGTGTGGCACATCTCCGACACGGAGGGCTGCCGAAAAAGGGCGGGTTTGAAACCCGCCCCTACAAGAACCCGCTGCGGTAATCCCCATTCATGTTTGCGATGTGGGGCATACCTTCCTCATATCCGATAGCCATGCCCCTGTCAGGGGGAGGGATGACCGAGTCCTACCTAATAAACGTGCCGGCGCGCAGCTCGGAGATCGCCTGCTGCAGCTCGGCCTGCGTGTTCATGACGATCGGCCCGTGCCAGGCGACAGGCTCCTCGATGGGCTTACCCGAGACGAGGAGGAAACGAATTCCTTCCTCACCGGCCTGCACCGTCACCTCATCGCCGCGATCGAACACGACGAGGGAGCGGTTGCCGGTGCGCTCGCGCACGAGCGCCTCATCACCGTCGACCTCCTTCTCGGTGAGCACGCCGAACGGCGGCGACGCCCCGCGAAAACTTCCCGAGCCTTCGAACACGTAGGCAAAGGCATGCCGGTCGATCTCCACCGCCAAGGTCTTGCGCCTTCCCGGCGGGACGTAAATGTCGAGATAGCGCGGGTCGGCGGCAACGCCCTCGACCGGGCCGCGCCGGCCCCAGAACTCGCCGCACACGACGCGCACGCGCGTGCCGTCGTCATCAAAGATCTCCGGAATCTCCTTGGCCTTGATGTCCTGATAGCGCGGCGCAGTCAGCTTCAGCGAGGACGGCAGGTTCGCCCACAGCTGAAAGCCGTGCATGCGCCCCTGTGTGTCGCCCTGCGGCATCTCCTGGTGCAGGATGCCTCTGCCGGCCGTCATCCACTGCACGTCGCCGGCCCCCAATTTTCCGCGATTGCCCAGGCTGTCGCCGTGATCGACGGTGCCCGCCAATACGTAGGTGATCGTCTCGATGCCGCGGTGCGGATGCCACGGGAAGCCCGCGCGGTAGTCGTCCGGACGGTCGTTGCGGAAGTCGTCGAGCAAGAGAAACGGATCGAACTCGTCGGTGTCTCCGAAGCCGAACGCGCGACGGAGCTTCACGCCCGCGCCTTCGATGGTCGGCTTCGACTGGATGATGCGCTTTACGGGTCTGATGGACATGATGTCTCCGGGATGGGATGGCTGCTCAGCCCTATATAAGACTTGCGTCAAGACCCATCCTGGTGACTGCATGAAGCTTTTCGAATGCCAGAATTGCGGACAGCCCGTCTATTTCGAGAATACCTCCTGCGTGAGCTGCGGCATGCGGCTCGGCTTTTTGCCCGACCGGCAGATCGTCTCGGCCTTGCAGGAATCAGACGGCGCATGGAAACCGTTGGCCGAGCCGGGAGAGCTGCATCGCTTCTGCGCCAATGCGCAGGACGACGTGTGCAACTGGCTCGTTGCCGCCGATGAGGCGCAGAATTTCTGCGCCGCCTGCCGCCACAACCGCACCATTCCCGATCTCACCGATGCGGAGAACCTCGTGCATTGGCGCAAGATCGAGTTCGCCAAGCACCGTCTGTTCTACACACTGTTGCGGCTGAAGCTGCCACACCCGACGCGCAGAGAAAGTCGCAACGGGCTCGTCTTCGATTTTCTCTCGCCGGGCGAGGCGCCGGTAACGACGGGTCACGCGCGCGGGGTGATCACGCTCAACGTGGCCGAGGCGGACGATCCCGAGCGCGAACGCCAGCGCAAGTTCATGCGCGAGCCCTATCGCACCCTGCTCGGACATTTCCGTCACGAGATCGCGCACTTCTACTGGGATCTTCTGTTCTCGAAACCGCCCGTGCTTGGCCAATTCCGCCAACTCTTTGGTGACGAGCGGCAGGACTACAAAGCAGCGCTCGATCGTTATTACGCAGACGGGCCGGCGGCCGACTGGGCCGAGCACTTTGTGAGCGCCTATGCCAGCGCGCATCCGTGGGAGGATTTTGCCGAAACCTGGGCGCACTATTTCCACATGGTCGACACGCTCGAGACCGCAGCTGCGTTCGGCATTCGCGTGCGGCCGCGCATCGCCAAAGGCTCCGAGCTCGCGGCGATCATCGACTTCGATCCGCACACGGCCGGGATGGATCGCATCATCGAGGCGTGGCTACCGCTCACCTTTGCGGTCAATTCCATCAACCGCAGCATGGGCCAACCCGATCTCTATCCATTCGTGCTGGCGCCGGCGGTGATCCGCAAGCTCGAATTCGTGCACGCGCGCATCCACGCTGCTACGCTCGCGGTATGAGCGTCGACGTGGACGAGATTGCCGAGCGGCTCATTGCCGTCTATGACAGCGCCGGCACGCTCGCGCCCATTTCGGTAAACATTCCGCAATTCGGCATCGACGATGCCTATCGCGTGCTTGCGCAAATCGATAAGCGTCGCCGCGCGCAGGGCTGGCAGCCTGTGGGGCGCAAGATCGGCTTCACCAACACGACCATCTGGCCTCGCTATGGCGTCTCTGCGCCTTTGTGGGCGCATGTGTGGTCCCGCACCGTGCATTTTGCGCCGCAGGGAGAAACTTCGCTCGATCTGAGAGCATTCGTGCAGCCGCGCATCGAGCCGGAAGTCGCGTTCGGACTGCGCGGGCCCGTGTCCCTCACCGATGATGCGCACGAGATTCTGTCCGCCGTGGAGTGGATGGCGCCCTCCTTCGAAATCATGCAGAGCCATTTTCCAGATTGGAAATTTTCCGCCGCCGATTGCACGGCGGCGTTCGGGCTGCATGGCGCGCTGGTGATCGGAGCGCCAATTGCCCTCACGGAGCAAATGCGCACACAGCTTGCGTCAATGCTGCCGCGATTCGTGCTGACGCTTTCGCGTGGAGATGAGATGATAGAGCGCGGTACCGGGTCAAACGTTCTCGGCAGCCCGGCGCTGGCGCTCGAGCATCTGGCGCGCCTCATCGCGAGCCAACCACAGTCGCCGCCTCTTGCCGCCGGCGAGATCATCAGCACCGGCACGCTCACCGATGCATGGCCGGTCTCGCCCAGCGAGGTGTGGTCGACGGATTACGGCGAGCTGCCGATCAGCGGCCTAACGCTCCGCCTCGTGTAGCCCGGATGAGCGCCAGCGAAATCCGGGGCTAAGTTTCCCGCATGTCGCTTCGCTCATGCGGGCTACCAGTCACCACAAGCGCTCATCTCGATCCCGTCATCCTGAGGCGCTCGGCGCAACGCGCCGAGCCTCGAAGGATACGGGCGCAATCCTTCTAGGCTCGCTCAGTATTCTCTCAGAATGACGGCGTGAGTTAGGTGATTGTTATGGTATGATTGCGCCCGTGCTGCTGCTTCGCGGCCGGAGGCTGCATGAGGCTCTGGGATTTCATCAGGCGCCGCACGAACGGACTTCCTGCGCGCTCGCCTGACGGAGGCGCACGCGAGCTGAACGAGCTGCGCGAGCAGCAGGCCGCCACCGCCGAGGTCCTGCGCATCATTTCGAGTTCGCCCGGCGAACTGCAGCCCGTGTTTGAGGCCATTCTGAGCAATGCCATGCGCATTTGTGAGGCTCAGTTCGGGCACCTCCTCCTCTACGAAGATCAGAAATTTCGCGCAGCAGCTTTGCACAATGCGCCCCCGGCATACGCCAGGCTATGGAATGAACCTGTCGTGCCCGGTCCCAAAACTGGACTCGGCAGAGTCGCCAGTAGCAGGCAGATCGTACACCTCACCGATCTCACGGCGGAGAGCGCCTACGCCGACCGCGACCCCCTGCGCGTGGCCACGGTCGAGCTCGCTGGCGCGCGCACGTTTCTAGCCGTGCCAATGCTGAACGAAGGAAAGCTCGCCGGTGCGATCGTGATCTATCGCACCGAGGTACGACCGTTCGGCGTGAATCAAATTGCATTGCTGCAAAGCTTCGCCAATCAGGCGGTGATCGCGATCGAGAATACGCGACTGCTCAGCGAGCTGCGCGAGTCGCTGCAGCAGCAGACCGCTACCGCCGACGTGCTCAAGGCGATCAGCCGATCGACCTTCGATCTGAAGGCAGTCCTGGACACGCTTCTTGAATCGGCGGCACGGTTGTGTGATGCGGAGCATGCGTGGTTGTTCCAACGCGAGGGCCAATCGTTGCGCTGGCTCGCCAGCTATGGACACGCGCCGGAGGTGCACGCAAACATTAGAGAGCATTTTTCGACTTTCGATGTGCAGATTGACCGCGGCGCAGTCACCGGGCGAGCGGCATTGGAAGGAAGGACAGTTCATGTACCCGACGTACTTGCCGATCCGGAATATGTGCTGAGTGAAGTTCAGAAGATTGGAGGTTATCGAGCAGCGCTCGGTGTGCCCCTCTTACGGCAAAGAGAGGTCGTCGGAGTAATCTTCGTAGCAAAACCACTGCCGCAGCCGTTCACTGAAAAGCAGATCGACTTAGTGACGACCTTTGCAGATCAGGCACTGATTGCCATCGAGAACACGCGCTTGCTCAGCGAGCTGCGCGAATCGCTGCAGCAGCAGACCGCCACCGCCGACGTGCTCAAGGTGATCAGTCGCTCGACCTTCGATCTGCAGACCGTGCTCGATACGCTGGTCGAGTCGGCGGCACGGCTTTGCGAGGCCGATATGGTTATTTTGGCCCGTCCGAGAGGTGGACATTTTCATTTTGAGGCGACGTTTGGAGCCTCGCCGGAATATAAGAAATTCGTCGCGAGCCACCCCGCCACCATAGACAGGGGAACGGGAACCGGCCGAACCCTTCTTGAAGGCAAGATCACCCACATTCCCGATGTCCTAGCCGATACCGACTATACCTATACGGAAGGTCAGAAGATCGGTGGCTATCGCACGCTTCTCGCTGTTCCGCTGCTTCGAGAGGGAACGCCCATTGGCGTTCTCAGCCTGCAACGCAACACAGTGCGCCCGTTCACCGAAAAGCAAATTGAACTCGTCACGACTTTCGCCGACCAAGCCGTGATCGCGATCGAGAATGTACGGTTGTTTCAGGAAGTTGAAGCGCGCACGCGCGAGCTGGCGCAGTCGGTCGAGGAGTTGCGTGCGCTAAGCGAGGTGGGCCAGGCCATCACCTCCACGCTCGACGTCGAAGGCGTGCTCACCACGATCGTCACCAAGGCCGTGCAGCTCTCCGGCACGGACGCGGGCGCCATTTACACATTCGACGACAAACTCCAGGAGTTCCGGCTGCGCGCCACCCACGGCATGGACGAGGCCATGGTCACCGCGATCCGCGACCGCCGCATCGGCGCTGACGAGACCGCGATCGGTCAGGCGACGGCGGAACGCCGGGTGGTGCAGATTCCCGATGTGCTCAACGAACCCTCCTCGCGCGTTCTCGATATCATCGTGCGCGCAGGCTATCGGGCGGTGCTGTTCGTGCCGCTCTTGCGCTCCGATCAAATCGTCGGCGCGCTCGTGGTGCGCCGCAAGGCGCCGGGAGAATTCGCGCAAAGCACGATCGAGCTTCTGCGCACCTTCGCGGACCAGTCGGTGCTGGCAATCCAGAACGCGCGCCTCTTCCGAGAAATCGAGCAGAAGAGCCGCGAGCTCGCGCTCGCCAGCAAGCACAAATCGCAATTTTTGGCCAACATGAGCCACGAGCTGCGCACGCCGCTCAATGCCATTCTCGGTTACGCCGAGCTCATTCTCGACAACGTCTACGGCGAGACGCCCGGCAAGATGCGCACGGTGCTGCAGCGCATCGAGACGAACGGCAAACACCTCCTTGGACTTATCAATGACGTGCTCGATCTCTCGAAGATCGAGGCGGGGCAACTCACGCTGGCGCTCGCGCCCTATTCGCTCAAGGACGTCATGCACAGCGTCTACAGCGCGGTCGAGCCGCTTGCCGCCGACAAGAAGCTCGCATTCAAGATCGAGGTGGCGCGCGACATGCCGGGCGGCCATGGCGACGAGCGCCGGCTGACCCAGGTGCTGCTCAACCTCGTCGGCAATGCGATCAAGTTCACGGATCAGGGCGAGGTCGCGATTCAGGCCTCGAGCGCGAATGGCCGCTTCCGGGTCGCCGTGCGAGATACCGGACCCGGAATTTCCGAAAGCGACCAGCAGAAGCTGTTCCAGGAATTTCAACAGGCCGACAATTCGATAACCAAGAAGAAGGGTGGCACCGGCCTCGGCCTTGCGATATCAAAGCGTATCATCGAAATGCACGGCGGCGAGATATCGCTGCAGTCCGCCGTCGGCCGCGGCTCGACTTTCTCCTTCACGCTTCCGATCATCGCAAAGGAACCGGCGAGGCAGGCATGAACAAGCGCATCCTTGTGGTCGAGGATCAAGAGGACAACCGGCGCATCGTGCGCGATCTTCTTGCCGCGAACGATTACCTCATGACCGAGGCGGAAAACGGCGAGGAGGCGCTCGCCGCAGTGCAGAGGGAGCGTCCCGATCTCATCCTCATGGACATCCAGCTCCCGATCATGGACGGGTATGAAGCGACGCGCCGGCTCAAGGCCGATCCGGCTTCGAGCTCGATCCCGATCATTGCGGTGACCTCCTATGCGCTGAGCGGGGACGAGGAGAAGGCGCGCGCCGCCGGCTGCAACGATTTCGTGCCCAAGCCCTACAGCCCGCGCCAGCTGCTTGCGAAAATCCGCCAGTATCTGGATTGACCGGTGCCCCGTCATGCCCGCGCTTGTCGCGGGCATCCACGTCTTCCTTCCTGCAAATCAAAGACGTGGATGGCCGGGGCAAGCCCGGCCATGACGAAATAGCATGCCCGCTAATTCAACATTATAGTAGCGCCGTAGCCCATCGCCGACTGCCGGAACCGGCAATGTCGTTTGCGAATTGCAGATCAGAAATCTCACTGCTGCACGGCAGCAAACACCCATGCATGGGCTGAGCGTGCTTGCGCCGGCCCGGGAGGAAAACCCATGAGCATCGCCCCTGAAAACCGGTCCGGCACCAACCATACGATCCAGAACACGATCCTCTGGATCGCAGCCGCGCTCCTCGGCGCAGTCTCCTTCGCGATAGTGGCGCTCAATCGGGGCGAGGCGGTCAATGCCGCGTGGCTCGTGATCGCCGCGGTCTGCATCTATTTCATCGCCTACCGTTTCTACGGCTTGTGGGTCGCCAATCGGGCGCTCGGCGCCGACCCGGCGCGGCCAACGCCGGCCCAGCGTCACAACGATGGCCTCGACTATGTCCCCACCAACAAATACGTGCTCTACGGGCACCATTTCGCCGCGATCGCCGGCGCGGGACCGCTGGTCGGCCCGGTGCTGGCGGCGCAGATGGGGTATCTGCCGGGCACGCTCTGGATCCTCGCCGGCGCAGTATTTGCCGGCTGTATTCAAGATATGACCGTGCTCTTCCTCTCGACGCGCCGTGACGGCCGTTCGCTGGGCGACATCGCCCGCGCCGAGATGGGTCCGGTGGCGGGCACCATTGCGGGCATCGGCATTCTGCTCATCTGCGTCATCGTGCTCGCGGTGCTCGCGCTGGTCGTGGTCAAGGCGCTGGTGGGGAGCCCGTGGGGCACCTTTGCGGTGTTCTGCACCATCCCGATCGCCTTCTTCATGGGCATCTACAACCAGTTCATCCGGCCGGGGCACATCGGCGAAATGTCGGCCATCGGCGCCGTGCTTCTGCTGCTTGCGCTGGTCTTCGGCAGGACGGTTTCGGAGACTCCCGCCCTCGCCACTTACTTCAATTACAGCGGCGAAACCCTTGCGCTCATCATCATCGGCTATGGCTTCGTCGCCTCGGTGCTTCCGGTCTGGCTGCTGCTCGCGCCGCGCGACTATCTGTCGACCTTCCTCAAGGTCGGCACCATCGCCCTCCTGGCCGTCGGCATCATCATCGTGCGTCCCGATCTGCAGATGCCTGCCTTCACCAAGTTCATCGACGGCACCGGGCCGGTGTGGTCAGGCAGCGTGTTTCCTTTCCTGTTCATCACCATCGCCTGCGGCGCTGTGTCTGGATGGCATTCGCTCATTGCCTCGGGCACCACGCCCAAGATGATCGAGAACGAGAACCAGATCGCCTTCATCGGCTACGGCGGCATGCTGATGGAATCCTTCGTCGCGATCATGGCCATGATCGGCGCGAGCGTTATCCACCCGGGCGTCTATTTCGCCATGAACAGCGCCGCGGGGCTGATCGGCACGAGCGCCGATCAGGCTGCGCAGGTGATCTCGAACTGGGGCTTCGTGGTGACACCGGCCGAGATCACGCAGATGGCGCAGGACGTGGGCGAGAACAGCATCTTGTCGCGCACCGGCGGCGCCCCTACCCTCGCAGTCGGCATGGCGCAGATTCTCTCCTCATTCCTCGGCGGCAAGACGCTGATGGGCATCTGGTATCACTTCGCCATCCTGTTCGAGGCGCTGTTCATCCTCACCACCGTGGACGCGGGCACCCGCGTGCTGCGCTTCATGATCCAGGACCTCATCGGCAACGCCGTGCCCTCGTTCAAGGAGACGAGCTCGTGGTTGAACAATCTCCTCGGCTCGGCGCTCTCGGTGGTGCTGTGGGGATATTTCCTCTACGTCGGCGTGATCGATCCGCTCGGCGGCATCTGGACGCTGTGGCCGCTGTTCGGCACCGCGAACCAGATGCTCGCAGCGATTGCGCTCACGGTGTGCACTGTGGTGCTTTTTAAGATGAAGCGCCAGCGCTACGCGCTGGTCACGCTTGGTCCGGCGACATGGCTCGTCATCTGCACTGTGACGGCAGGCCTGGAGAAGGTATTCCATCCCAATCCGAGCATTGGCTTCGTTGCGCACGCGTTCAAATACGGCGATGCGCTCGCGGCGAACCAGCTGCTGGCGCCGGCAAAGAGCATCGCCGAGATGCGCAGGATCGTGTTCAACGACTATGTCGATGCGACGCTCGCCGCAGCTTTCGTGGTGGTGGTCCTTGCCACGGTGGTCTATGCGGTCAGGAGCATCTGGCGGGCGCTCGAGAACCCGCAGCCTACCGCCGTCGAGGTGGGCTTTGCGGGCGCAGTCGCGGGAGGCAGCCATGCCTGACCTCCAGGACATGTTCGACCGCTCGGCAGCCGCAGCCCGCACCGCGCTGCGCATGACGGCGCAGACCGCGCGGCTTATGGTCGGCGTTCCCGATTACGATACCTATGTGGCGCATCGGCGCGCCAATCATCCCGGCCAGCCGATCATGAGCTACACGGAATTTTTCCGCGAACGCCAGCAGGCCCGCTACGCGATCAGCAAGGGCCGCTTCCGCGGCTGTTGCTGAAGTGTGTTGAACGTCATGCGCGGACTTGTTCCGCGCATCCACGTCGTTCTTGACGTGAAACAATACGTGGATGGCCGGGACAAGCCCGGCCATGACGGCGCTATTGGCACACGTCGACGACGTTGCCGTACGCGCCGCTGAAATCGGTGAAATCGCAGACAATGTCGGTCGAATTGCTCGCGCCTCTGCTGGCGCCGCTCGGCGTCAGAATGGTTCTGCTCGGCGCACTATTGACGGCGTTGAAGGTCGGCACGGGCGGCAGGTTGGGCCCGGTGGACGGCGGCGCAACGCCGCCGCCGATCTGACTTTGGAATATGGAACCTGCGCTCGTCGTCGACGTTCCGCTCGTCGTCGATGCCGTGCTGCTCGTTCGGCCCGTCTGAGCTTGCTGAGCGGACGCGCAGAATGGCAAGGTGGCCAAGACGCTTGCCATGAGCAGGATGAGCCTGGTGTTCGTAGCCATGCTGCGTTTCCTTGGTGTTACTTTAGCATAACGCATAATGGGCGAATTCGGCATCGGCCAGGGCGTGCCGCGGTTCGAGGATGCGCGGCTGCTGCGGGAGGGCGGCCGGTACGTCGCCGATCTCGCCTTGCCCGGCATGGCTTTCGGGTACGTGTTGCGCTCGCCGCACGCGCATGCACGCATCCTGTCAATCGATACAAAAACAGCCGAAGCGGCGCCGGGCGTGCTCGCGGTGCTCACCGGCGCTGACTGGCGCGCCTGCGGCTGGGGCGATCTTCCGGTTCCGGGCGGCTTCAGGCGATATGACGAAAGCGCCTTTCGCCCGCCCTATCCGGCGCTCGTTTCCGACCGCGTGCGCTTCGTGGGCGATTATGTCGCCTTTGTCGTCGCCGAATCCTATACGGCCGCGCTCGATGCGGCCGCGCTCATACAAGTGGAATACGCGCCGCTGCCGGCGAGTCCCACAATTGAGCAGGCGAGCGCGGCGGGCGCGATGCCGGTATGGGACGATTGCCCGGACAATATCGGCTTCGCGCACACCTTCGGCGACAAGGCCGCGACGGACACGGCCTTTGCGGGCGCTGACCGCATCGTCAAGCACCGCTTCGTCATCAACCGGGTGACGGCCGCGAGCATGGAGCCGCGCGGCTGTGTCGGGGACTACAGCGCAGCCGAAGACCGCTACACCGCCTACACGCCGCTGCAGCGGCTGCATCCGTTCCGGGCCGAGCTCGCCGGCGTGCTCAAAATCCCGGAAAGCAGGCTGCGCGTCGTCTCTGGCGATGTCGGCGGAAGCTTCGGCATGAAGACCGCCCTCTACAACGAGACGGTGCTGTGCCTGTTGGCGGCGCGGCGGCGCGGCCGGCCCGTCAAGTGGATGTCGACGCGCTCCGAGGCGTTCCTGAGCGATGCGCAGGCGCGCGACAAGATCGCGGAAGCCGAGCTGGCGCTCGACAACAATGGCATTTTTCTCGGGCTTCGCGTGCACATGCTCGCCGCCATCGGCGCCTATTTGCAGACCGGCATGCCCAATTTCATGCTCAATATCGGCACGGTCGCCGGCGTCTATCGCACGCCTGCGATTTTCGCCGAGCTTTTGGGCGTGTTCACCCATGCCAATCCGATGCGGCCCTATCGGGGGAACGGTCGCCCGGAGGCGGCCTACGTGATCGAGCGCCTGGTAGATCTCGCCGCTGACGAGATGGGCATCGATCCCGCCGAGCTGCGCCGGCGCAACACCATTGCCCCCGAGGAAATGCCGTTCAAGACCGGGCTTACGTTCACCTATGACAGCGGCGAGTTCGAAAAGAACATGGACATGGCTCTCGAGCTTGCGCAGCTCGATGGATTCGAGAGCCGACGTGCCGCGTCGCGCAGCCGAGGCAAGCTGCGCGGTATCGGCATTTCGCAGAGCATCGAACGCGCTGCGGCGGGTGGTTTCGAAGGCGCAGAAATCCGTTTTGGCAAATCGGGCAGCGCGACCCTGCTTGCGGGCAGTCTCACGGCAGGCCAAGGCCACGAGACCACGTTCAAGCAGATCATGTGCGAGCGCCTGGGGATTGCGCCCCATGAGGTGCACTACATGCAAGGCGACACCGATCAGGTCTTTGTCGGCGAAGGCACGTTCGGCTCACGCTCGGTGACGCTTGGCGGGTCGGCGGTCGCATTGGCTTGCGAGCGCATCATCGGCAAGGCGAAACAGATCGCAGCGCACCTCCTGGAGCTCGATGAAGCCGATCTCCGCTTCGCGGATGGGGTGTTCTCCAGTCCGAAAAGCAATCGCACGCTGACCATCAAGGATGTGGCGCAAGCAGCCATGGAGCCCGACCGGCTGCCGCAAGGAACCGATATCGGATTAATCGAGAGCGCAACCTACACGGCGCGCGTGCAGAACTTTCCCAACGGATGCCACGTCTGCGAGCTCGAGATCGACGAGGAGACCGGCGCCGTCGAGATTTTGCGCTACAGCGTCGTCGACGATGTTGGCACCGTGATCAACCCGCTGCTGCTGAAGGGCCAGATCGTCGGCGGCCTGGTGCAAGGTATTGGCCAAGTACTCATGGAGGACATCCGCTTCGATGCAGAGGGGCAGAACCTCACCGCTTCCTTCATGGATTACGCTATCCCGCGCGCGATGGACGTGGGCACGGTGGAAGTGAAGAGCAATCCGGTGCCCACGAAGACCAATCCGCTCGGGGTGAAGGGGGCAGGAGAAGCAGGGTGCGTCGGCGCCCTGCCCGCGGTTGCCAACGCTCTCGTCGATGCGCTCTCCCATCTCGGCGTGCGGCACATTGAGATGCCGGCCACCCCCGAACGGATCTGGCGCGCGATCCAGACTGCGAAGGCTCGCCCCGAACTCAGTCGAGTTCCCTCTCCCATTGGGAGAGGGTTAGGGTGAGGGGTTAGTATCTCTCGATGCGCCTATAACCCCCTCACCCCAACCCTCTCCCCGGCGGGGGAGAGGGAGCTTACCGAGTGCGCGGCACCGCTTGTGAGCTTATATTCAGCAGCGCGATGAGTGACACTTTCGAAGCTGCGCTCGGCGAACGCGTTGGCGCCATGGTCGATGCGTGCACGCGCTGCGGAAAATGTGTCGAAGTGTGTCCGGTCACCGGCCCGGGAGACGTGCATGCCGAGCCGCGCCAAGTCATTTCCGGCGTTCTCGACATTCTGCGCACGGGCGAGGGGCCGGAAGCCTCGCACAAATGGGCAGATGCCTGCGTGCTTTCCGGCGAGTGCATGAAGGCATGCGACTACGGCGTCAATCCGCGATTCCTGCTCGGCATGGCGCGCGTAGCCATGACAAGAAAAAGAGATCAGCCTTTGCAACAGCGCCGCCAGGGCGTTGAAGGATTCCGCAAGGTCGCGCGCGAAGTCGCCCATCTTTCGCGCATGCAGCTTGATGAGCAATTGCTCGCGAGGCTCGGCCAGACAGCAAGGAAAACAGGCAGCGCTGCGCCTGATTTCGTTTTCTACACCGGCTGCAACGTGCTCAAGACGCCGCACATCGCGCTCCTTGCTCTCGATATCATGGACGCGCTCGGCGTCACCTACGAAGTGATGGGCGGGCCGAGCCATTGCTGCGGCATCGTGCAGATGCGCGCCGGCGATGTCGCGACCTCGGGCCGCATGGCCGCAAGCACGATCGACAAGCTCGCGCGCGGCACGAATGTCATCTCCTGGTGTCCGAGCTGTCACGTACAGTTCACCGAAACCACCCTGCCCGCGTATGAAAGAGTGCGTGGCAGCCGGCCGTTCGAGATGACGCCGTTCATGCTGTTCCTGCGGCAGCGGCTCGAAGCATTGCGTCCGCTCTTGCGGAGGCGCGTCGAAATGCGCATCGCCTTGCATCGTCACCCGGGAGTGAAAGGCGTGGTCGAGGCCGCGGAGGATCTCCTGCGCGCCGTTTCGGGCATCGTTCTCGTCGATCTCGGCCAGCCAGCGGTGGGGCTGATGAGCAACTATTTCCGCGCGCTGCCGGAATACCGGAAAAAACTGCAGCGCGACGAGCTCGATGCCGCGGAGCGGGCGGGAGTCGACGCTCTCGTCGCCGTCTATCATGCCGACCACCGCGAGCTCTGTGCGCACGAGCGTGACTATCCGTTCCGCATCATGAACGTGCTCGAGATCGTGGGCGCGAGCATGGGCATTGCGCACCCGGACGAGTTCAAGCGGCTCAAGCTCATGCAGGACGTGGATCTCATTGCGACCGAGTGCGAGGATCTCATCGCCCCGCACGGGCTCGACCGGGCGGCCACGCGGCAGGCGATCGAGGCCATGCTCGAGGAGCAGCCGCTGCCCTTGCGCGCCTCGAAAGCTGGCCGCTGTGCTGGCGTTTCACTGCCAACAGAGTAATCCTCAATCCGCTCGTCCCCGCGAAAGCGCGGACCAGATTGCTGGATCCCACTTGCGCAGGAATGAGCGGCTCCAGGAACTCCAAGCGACATTCGCGATTAGGAAAGTATGAGCAATAACGAGCAGCTTGATCGCGTCTGGCAGATCATCGAGAAGGCCGGTGTCTGCATGCTCACGACGCGGTTTGCCGGCGGGCTGCGCGCGCGGCCGCTTGAAGCGCGGCCCGATCGCCATGCCGGGCTGATCTGGTTTGTCACCGATCTGCGCAGCGGCAAGGAGCACGAGATCGAGACGGAGCACGACGTCGGTCTCGTCTTCATCGACGTGAAGGCGAAAGCCTATCTCTCGATCACGGCGCGCGCCGAAGTGCTCCGTGATCACGCGAAAGCGGCAGAGATCTGGAAAAGCACCGACAATGCATGGTGGCAGGGTCCCGACGACCCGAACGTCTGCGTCCTGCGCGTCACTCCGGCAACCGCCGAGTTGTGGGATGGCCCCGCAAGCAGCGCCGTTGCAGCCTACGAATTCGCCAAGGCGCGGCTCACCGGAGAGAAACCGAATGTCGGGGAAAACCGCAAGGTCACCGTGGAGATGTAGGGTGCGCAAAATCGCGCGCACTCGGGCTCTCCGCGTGCGCACGGCGCCACGCGCGATGTGCGCACGCGTGAAGACCGCGACCCGCGCCTTTGCGCACCCTACAACTTCAACTTGCGGCGCCGCTGTGCGAGCATGCGCAGGCGCAGCGCGTTGAGCCGAATGAACCCCGCGGCGTCGCGCTGATCATAGGCCGCGCTCCCCTCCTCGAACGTGACCAGCTCCTGGTCGTAGAGCGAATAGGGCGAGGCGCGCGCGACCACCGAAACACTGCCCTTGTAGAGCTTGAGCTTCACCGTTCCGTTCACGAGCCGCTGTGACTGATCGATCGCTGCCTGCAGCATCTCGCGCTCGGGAGAAAACCAGAAGCCGTTGTAGATGAGCTCGGCATATCCCGGCATGAGCTCGTCCTTGAGATGCGCGGCGCCGCGATCGAGCGTGAGCGATTCGATGCCGCGGTGCGCCGCGAGCAGGATCGTGCCGCCCGGCGTCTCGTACATGCCGCGGGATTTCATGCCGATAAACCTGTTCTCGACCAGATCGAGCCGGCCGATGCCATGACATCGACCGAGCTCGTTCAGCTCCACCAAGAGCCGCGCCGGCGAAAGTTTCCGCCCGTCGAGTGCGACCGCGTCGCCGCACTCGAACTCAAGGACGATGAACACCGGCTCATCGGGCGCCTGTTCAGGGTCCACGGTGCGCGAATACACATAGGACGGCACCTCCTCGGCTGGGTTCTCCAGCACCTTGCCTTCAGAAGACGCGTGCAGGAGGTTGGCGTCTACCGAGAACGGCGCCTCGCCGCGCTTGTCCTTCGCGATCGGAATCTGGTGCTGCTCTGCAAAGGCGATCAGCTCCTCGCGCGAGCGCAGCTCCCATTCGCGCCACGGCGCGATCACGGTAACTTCCGGCTTGAGCGCGTAATACGACAGCTCGAAGCGGACCTGGTCGTTACCCTTGCCGGTCGCGCCATGCGCCACCGCGTCGGCGCCTACTTTTTCCGCGATCTCGATCTGCCGCTTGGCGATGAGCGGGCGCGCAATCGAGGTGCCGAGCAGATACTGTCCCTCGTAAAGCGCATTCGCGCGCAACATGGGAAACACATAATCGCGCACGAACTCTTCGCGCAGATCCTCGACGAATATGTTCTGCGGTTTTATGCCGAGGAGAAGCGCCTTCTGGCGCGCCGGCTCAAGCTCCTCACCCTGGCCGAGATCGGCCGTGAACGTGACCACCTCGCACCCATAGGCACTTTGCAGCCATTTCAGGATGATCGAGGTGTCGAGACCGCCCGAATAGGCGAGCACGACCTTCTTCACCTCGCGCCTGGGCGCATCGAGCGGGGGCAAGCACAATCTCCGCGATCACGGACACGGTGATGTGTGCCTTGCCGCCTGTTCCTGTGCAAGCTCTGGCCGCAACAGGCCCGCGCGGATGCGCGGGCCTCGGGCTATCGAGGCGATCAGAACGGCTCGTGCACCGTGTTAAGCGGCAGATCGGTGCTGCCGCGCATGATCTCGTGCGGTGAGATCGCCGCGGCGGCGGCACGGTGATTGGCCGCATCGGCGGTGACCGCGGCCCAATTCGCCCAAACGACGGTGCCGAGGACAAGCACGGCAGCGGCACCCGAGACGGCATACTGAAGATACGTGCGCATGTTGAGCCTCCATATCCAGCCCGCGCAACCACGTGCGGGGCCTTCGATGGAGGCGAACATACGAGCGCCCGGCCAGATCTTATGTGATGCGCATCACAGATTGGGCTTTCTATTGCACACCTGTCTTCGCCCGCGTAGGCGGGCGATCCAGTAATCGTCGGCGGTGAAAAGAACGGAAGCGCTCTCGTTTACTGGATAGCCGCTTTCACGGCTATGACAGTCGCGCGGAAGCCGGCTAGGAGCGTGTTTCGGTGAGATTGAATTGCATCGGCGCAACGGACTCGGCAGGCTCCCTCTCCCATAGGGAGAGGGATGGGGTGAGGGGTGTTGACCTTCCGGTGAAACAGCGGCGGTAACCCCCTCACCCCAACCCTCTCCCCAAAGGGAAGAGGGAGTCGCGCCGCGCCTGGAGCACTATCGTGCGTCGATTTCACAGCCGGAGCCCTATCGCGACGGCGAGCGCGGTGCCGCCCGTACATGCGATCAGTGAATTTGCCAGCGCCTCGTGCACATTCGGATTCGCGAGCACAACGAAAAAGCTGTGCAAGGAAAGGTTGAGCACGCCAAAGCCGTCCACCACCGGATTGGTATTGGTGAGCGAGCACAACCGAGAGCGGCTTCGTAGGCCTACGCGCGCTTGGGTCGCATCCTCTCGATCACTCCTTCCAAGGCTGCATCGGATACGCGTGTTCTGCGCCAGCGATAGAGGCAGCCGTGCAATAGCCAGATCACCACGAAGGCAAAGAAGCCGGCAAAGAACACGTCGGTGAAGAAATGCGCGCCCGAGGCCATGCGCAAGATGCTCACAAGAGAGCCGAAGCCGAGCGCCGCCGCGTAGGCGACGGCGCGCCACTGCGGCGGCACCACGGATGCGGGGGCCAACGTCCAGAACGCCGCCGACCCCTCTCCGCTCACGAACGAGCAGTTATTTAGGCATTCGCCGCGCGGGTCCCACCATGGGCGGAAATGCTCGGAGCCGCCGAACTCGACGATGCCCATGGGCCGTGGACGATGCCAGTGCTCCTTCAGGATCAGATTGGCCAAAAACCCGGGAATCAGCGCAAGCGTTACCAATGTGAGAAACACGGCGCGCCCGCGAATGATCGGTTGCCGACCCGGGTAGACGAATTTTGCAACGAGCGCAAACACGGCGGGCGCTGCCGCAATCGCGACGATCCACATGGTGACATCGCTGAGCCGTTGATAGAACGGATCGTAGGTGCGCCAGAAGTGTTTTTGCGGATCGTAGAACGGCGCTACGAGCTTGATGTCGAGCTCGGGCCAGATCGCAAAGATGGATCCGACTGCCGCGGCCAAGACGAGCGCGACCACCAATCCTGTCCGGTTCATGCAAAGACTATCGGGACGGCTGCGCAGGGGATTGTTGGCGGCACGACTGCGTCTGGCCACGCAGGGGATTGTTAAAGTCGCCGCAGCTGTCGCACCCGGCAAGGGCTAGCGCGAGCAGCAACAGGCCGGCCTTGAAAATTGTTTGCATACTCCCCCGCACCACGAGGCACCCTAGCACACATTTCCTAACGGATTTGCGGCGGAGGTGAGGCCGCGTCGGAAGATAGCCGCGCGCGTTCCTGCGCGAATACCGGCTTCCAGAAGCCGGCGCTCCAGCCGGCGATCCCCCAATAGGCAAGGCCGCCGACGAGCCCCGCTGCGACGACTGCGAGCGGCCCGTTGAGCGGCAGATGCCGCTCGTCCGCATAGCCGAACATGCTCCACGTGACCCAGGCGCAGGCGGCGCCGTTCAAGACGTGAAAGATCCATGATCTCACCGCGAAAGCCTCGGAGATGAGCACCCCGATAGCCGCCGGGAGCCACATAACACTCAACAGCATTACCAGCAGCACCGGTGCCGCAACCACATAACCGTAGAACGCGACGACACGGGTATCCATATCGAACGAACTTCCGGAAATCTTCCAGGACGCGACGAGAATGACGAGCGTGCCTGCAAGCACCGCAACGAAATAGCCGAGCGGCACGAGCAGGAAACGGAGCAGCAGCCGTCCGATGCTTTCCATGTTCAGTCGGTGAGCGCCATCGCGCGCAGCGCGAGGCGTTCGCGCGCGGAAAGCTTTTCGCTCGCGCTCTTGAGCTGGCCGCAGGCGGCGAGAATGTCACGGCCACGCGGCGTGCGCACCGGCGAAGCGTAACCCGCGTTGAAGATGATTTCCGAAAATTTTTCGATCTGCTCCCAATCGGAGCACTCGTAGCGCGTTCCCGGCCAGGGATTGAACGGGATGAGGTTGATCTTTGCCGGAATGCCGGCCAGCAGCCGCACGAGCGCCTTCGCATCGGCAAGCGAATCGTTGACGCCCTTGAGCATGACGTATTCGAAGGTGATGCGCCGCGCGTTTGATAGCCCCGGATAGACACGGCAGGCCGCAAGCAGCTCCGCGATCGGATATTTGCGGTTGAGCGGCACGAGCTGGTTGCGCAACTCGTCTTTGACGGCATGCAGCGATACCGCGAGCATGCAGCCGATCTCGGTGCCGGCACGCGGAATGTTCGGCACCACGCCGGACGTGGAGAGCGTTATGCGCCGTTTCGAGATGGCGATGCCCTCGCCGTCCGCCGCCACATGCAGGCCGTCTCGCACCGCCTCGAAATTGTAGAGCGGCTCGCCCATGCCCATCATGACGATGTTGGACACGAGGCGTGCACGCTCGTGCTTGCCTTGGGCTTCGCCTTCAGAGGGCTTGCCGGCATGCCAGTCGCCGAGTCGATCGCGCGCCACCATGATCTGGCCGACGATCTCGCCGGCAGTGAGATTGCGCACGAGACGCTGCGTGCCGGTATGACAGAACGAGCAGGAGAGCGTGCAGCCGACCTGGCTTGAGAGGCAGAGCGTGCCGCGGTCGGGCTCGGGGATGTACACGCATTCGATCTCATGCGGACGCTCACTGGCCTGCTCGCCCAGGAGGCGCATCAGCCATTTGCGCGTGCCGTCAATGGAAACCTGCTCGGCTGCGACCTCGGGCCGCGCGAGCGTGAAATGGCGGGCGAGCTCCTGGCGCAGCTGCTTCGATACACTGCTCATCGCGTCGAAGTCGGTTGCGCCGCGCACATAGATCCAGTGCCAGAGCTGCTGGATGCGCATCTTGCGCTGCGCCGGCGGCACACGGATCCTCTCGAGAAGCGCGCCAAGCTCCGCGCGCGAGACACCCACGAGCGATGGCTTCGCGGGTGCGCGGTAACGCTCGAGCGGCCGCTTTTCGATCCCCTCTTGCGCCAAATCGTGCTGCTGAACAGAGACGCTCATGGCTTTCCAGCGCCATAGATGGAGAGCGCGCGCAGATTAGGCAACGGCATCTTCCTGCTTGAGCTCGTCCAGCAGGGCCATGGCGGCGGCGGGCGCGCGCACCTTCGCGCCGGCGATCATATAGATGAACACGTCGCGCTTCACGCGCGGCGCGCTCGCGGCAACGGACGCAAGCTCTTCCGGCGCGTCTCCCCTCGCCCAGGCTTTCGCCCGCTGCGCCCATTGATCGAGCATCGCCGGTGGATAGCCGGTCTTGATCTTGGCGGAGGTGCTTTCGAGCCGCGCATAAACGAAATCGGCGCTGATATCGGCGATCGGCGGGTGCTTGTCGGAATCGACCAGCGCCACGGCGACGGAATGCTTGCGAAGAAGCTTGATGAATGCCGCATCGACGAAGCTTTCGTGCCGCACTTCAACGACGTGCCGCACCGCTGTGCCCTCAATCCGCTGCGGCAGGAGCTCGAGGAAAGCGCCAAAGTCATCGGGCGCGAACTTCTTGAACAAAGGGAACTGCCAAAGGATGGGCCCGAGCTTTGCGCCCAAATCCATCACGCCGCTTGCGAAGAAGCGCTCGATGGAGGCGCCTGCTTCCGCCAGCACGCCGCGATGCGTGGCAAAGCGCGGCGCCTTGACCGAAAACACGAAATCGGCGGGAGTCTCGTCCGCCCACTTGCGGAAGCTTTCCCGCTTCTGCGTCCGATAAAACGTGCTGTTGATCTCGATCGTGGTGACGTGGCGGCTTGCATATTCGAGCTCGCGCGCCTGCGGCAGGTTTTTTGGATAAAAGGTGCCGCGCCACGGGGGAAACACCCAGCCGCCGATGCCGACGCGGATCACCAGTGCCGCCGAACCCGGCCACTACCGCACTGGTGCTACTTGCATTCCTGCTCGAGGCGGTCGAGCGCCTGGGCAAGGCCTTTGAGCGAGTACTGATCCGTCGAGAGCGTGCCGCTGCGGGAGGTGCCCTTGACCGTGACATCGGCGCCCTTGCGCATAGCCTCGACCAGGCGACTCTCCTCGCCCACGTTTTTGATCCAGGCGCCGTCGTTTTGGGTGTACATGGCAAATTTCGCGGTGCCGATCTCGGCCGTCGCGTCCGAGCTGGATTTGAACGGGTAGCCGACGGTCACGGAGATTTCGTTCTTCACTTTTTCAGCGGGACGCGTGGACACGAACATATAGGCGGGGTCACGCTTACGCCCGGCCGGCTCCGTCTTCGAGCTCTTCGGCTTGGCGAGCGCAAAACATATCTTGTTGCCGCCCGGCGCCGCCGTGTAGGCGCCCCAGTCTGCATACTGGCCGAGCAGCGTGGGTTGGACATCCCCTGCAGATTGTGCCGGCGCGCTCGCCGTGGTTGCCGGTTTGGGGGCCTGCTGTGTGGCGGCCGGTTTTGGAGCCGCCGGCTTGGGTGGCTGCTGGGCGATTGCTGCGCCGGTCACGGCAAGGGCGAGGGGAACCGCTGCCGCAGCGATCCTCATGCATATCATCGATACCTCCATCACCCACAGCGCGGAAAACCCTATGGCAATGCTTGAAAAATTCGGCAATGTGAAGGCTAATCAAAACCCCCGCCGCGTCACCCGCGGGCTTGACCATCGCAAGTCGGATTTATCCGACTTGCGCAGTGTCAAAGTGCCCAAATCGGGTAAACCCGAGTTGGGACGGTCCATCTGTTTCGCAAGGAGATGGATTGCCGGGTCAAGCCCGGCAATGACGATGCAAATTAGGAAATCGACGTGAAAGCCGTTCTTTGTGAAAAGTTTGGAACTCCGGCGGATCTAAAGCTGGCCGAAATCCCCGACCCGGTCCCCGGGGCCGGCGAAGTTCTTGCCAAAGTGGCTGCGGCAGGGCTCAACTTTTTCGACACGCTGCTCATTGCGGGCAAATATCAGACCAAACCGGCATTTCCGTTTTCACCCGCCGGCGAGTTTTCCGGAATTGTTGAAAGTGTCGGCGCGGGCGTGCGCGAGTTCGCTCCTGGCGATCGCGTCTTTGGCTACACCAATTTCAATGCCGCGCGGCAGAAGACCGCGGTGCCGGCGCAGCACATCGTCAAAATGCCCGCCGCGCTCGACTTCGAGCGCGCCGCTGCCCTCACCGTTACTTACGGGACGACCTATTACGCGCTCAAGCATCGCGCAAACCTGCAGCCTGAAGAGAATTTGGCGGTGCTCGGCGCGTCGGGTGGCGTCGGGCTTGCCGCCCTCGAGCTCGGCCGCATCATGGGCGCGCGCGTCATCGCCTGCGCCTCAAGCGAGGAGAAGCTTTCATTCGCGCGCGCGCACGGCGCACACGAGGTTCTCAATTACGAGAAAGAAGACCTGCGCGAGGGCTTGCGCCGGTTTGGCGAAAAACGCGGCATCGACGTGGTGTTCGATCCTGTCGGCGGTCGATATAGCGAGCCTGCGCTGCGCTCCCTCGCATGGGGCGGGCGGCATCTCGTGATCGGCTTTGCGGCGGGAGAGATCCCGAAAATCCCGCTCAATCTCGTGCTGCTCAAGGCGTGCGCCGTGCTCGGCGTGTTCTGGGGCGCCTGGGTCCGGCACGAGAACGCCGAGTACAAGGGCGCCCTCGAGCAGCTCGCGCGCTGGTGCGCGGAGGGCAAGCTCTCCTGCCATATCCAGAAGGTCTATCCGCTGACTGATACCGCCCAAGCGCTCACTGCACTGGCCGAACGGCGGGTCATGGGCAAGCTCGTTGTCCGGCCGTAGGATGGGTTGAGCGAAGCGAAACCCATCAAATACGATGTGCCGATTGGTGGGTTTCGCTCCGCTCAACCCACCCTACGACTTCTCATGGTGCGCCAGGCGGTCCATGGCCGTGGCGAGCTTCACGTCGCGCTCGGTGACACCACCTGCGTCATGCGTCGAAAGCGTCACCTCGACGCGGTTGTAGACATTGAACCATTCCGGATGATGGTCGAGCTTTTCGGCAATAAGGGCGGCCCGCGCCATGAAGCCGAATGCTTCGTTGAAGTCCTTGAAGGTGAATTTTTTCTGGATCGCATCCCGGCCGGCAACCTCGCTCCAGCCCTGAAGCTTGCCGAATGCGGACTGCCGCGCGCTGCCCGTCAATTTCTCAGCCATGATACACCTCGCCACGAACGCGGTGGGGTCCCTGTCCCCATCGGGGAGAGGATTGGGGGTGAGGGTGTCACAAACATCGAGAGGCTGTAACCCCTCACCCTAGCCCTCTCCCTATGCGAGAGGGAACTCCGCTGCGTCTGTCGCACTGCCGTCGACCAAAACTTACACTGGCTCCAGCTCGGTCGAAGACGGCGTCTCTCGCACGCGCTCCTTGGCCGAGTAATAGGACGCATTCTGCTCGCCGCGCAGCGCCTCGCGCGTGAACTGGATCAGGTGATGGGCAATGAAGCCCATCGCGAGCATGGAATCGACGTTGCCGCGCCGCAGCGCATGGCGCGCCGCGCGCCAGAACGGCTTGCGGTAGTCGGAACGAATCCCGATGCGCAGCACGACGCGAAACGCGAGCACCAGGCCGAAGGAAATATTGCTCCATTTCAGCTTGCCCCGCGCAGGAACCTGCAACCGGTTCGCATAGGTGGCATCGACCTGGTAGCGCAGCCGCTCAAACAGGCGCTCTGGAGCATAGGCATGCGCGATGCAGCGCCGCCACATCGCCACCACCTCGTCATACGCGCCAAGGAAGCGGACATTGCTCTCCCGCGCCGGATCATCGTCGATGCGGCCGGTCGCGTTGAGCCGGTCCCAAAGCGGTGTCTTCGGCAGCGCCTGCAGCAGATTGATGGTGAGGATCGGGATCTGGGAAATATCGATGAAATCCTTGAGCCGGCGTTCAGTGTCGTCCGTGTCGGTGTCGAGCCCGAGAATAATGCCGGAGGTGACCTCGAGGCCGTAGTCGTTCAGAGTCCTGATCGATTGAAGCATCGGCACGGCCACGTTCTGACTCTTGCGCATGGCTTTGAGCGCATCCGCTTCCGGCGTCTCGATGCCGACGAAAACGCCCAGGAAGGAGGCCTCGCGCATCAGCGCGAGAATGTCACGCTGCTTGGCGATATTGAGCGTGGCCTCGCAGGTGAAATGCATCGGATAGCCGTGCTGTTTCTGCCATTCGAGGAGATGCGGCAGCATCTCTTTGGTCGCCTTGCGATTGCCGATGAAATTGTCGTCGACGAAATAGACGACCGGCGGATGCCCCTTCTGCTTGCGCATGGCATCGAGCTCGGCAATGAGCTGGGCCGGATTCTTGAGGCGGGGCTGACGCCCATACAGATTGGGAATGTCGCAAAACTCGCAGAGATACGGACAGCCGCTCGAGAACTGCAGCGTGAGCATCAGATAACGTCTGAGCGGCACGAGATCGTATGCGGGTATGGGAAAATCGGAGAGCGGCAACCGTTCCCGGGTGTTGAACCGCATCTGCGCCGGCGGCCGCGCCACGGTATCGTCGAGGCGTTGGATCATGGCGTCGGTGGCGTCGCCGATCTCGCCGATATGGATGTAGTCGATCTCCGGATAGTTCTCGGGGGCAGCCGACGCCGAGGGCCCACCCAGCATTACGG
>JBKPOZ010000286.1:0-7612 GCA_046733355.1 Pseudomonadota bacterium
CGCTCGCACTGTACAGAAAAAGCGTATTATCTTCCTAGTCAGCTTCAACGACGCGGGGCGATGAGATTCGTGCCTTACGCAAGCTCCGCCGTGAAAGCCCGAACGACGCTTATGTCTTCGTCACCGAGCGTGGCGGACCAATGAGCACGATCGGTTTCCATCATCTCGTCCAGAGGCTCGGCGAGGCCGCAAGGATGCCTTTCCCCCTGCACCCTCACATGCTGCGGCATGCGTGTGGGTACAAGCTGGCCAACGATGGGCACGATACCCGAGTCTTGCAACACTATCTCGGCCACAAGAAGATCCAGCACACCGTCCGATATACCGAGCTTTCACCCGACAGGTTCCGCGACTTCTGGCGAGATTAGCTTGCGCCCCGTCGCCGACACCGGAAACCTCCGCGGGAATGCGCAGCGTACTCGTCACATGTTCAGCAAGGCGTTCGTTGAGGCGTTGCTGGAGGATTTTCGTGAATGGGGTCCGCAAGCCATCACGAGGGTCCGGACGGAAACGCCGGCTGCATATCTGCGGGTTTGCGCCACGTTGGTTCCCAAAGAACTGAAACTTGAGCATTCTCAAGCTATTAAGGCGCTTTCGGACGCGGAATTGGAGGCCGCAATCGCCGTGCTAGAGCCCATGGTGGCGGCACACATGCAACGCGCTGCGAAATCTCCCCCGAGATTGCCCGCGCCTGATGTCGCGTTCGACAAGCCGAGGCGGCTGAACAAAGTCATGGATGCGGCGGAGACCGCGGCCGGCCCGTGGGAGCGGATGCCGCGCAAGGTGCCGCCGCCATCGGGCGCGTGATCGCACGACTTGTCACCTCGCCGGGCGGGCTCTTCGTCTTGGTCTTTGTGCGACGCGATGGATCAGTTCGTTCGACGGCAACGTCGGGTCGCGGATCTAGTCTGCCTGGCTCGGCGGGCGTCGACCACGTTAATCCCTCCAAAAGTCATTAAACCGGTCGGGTGCCATTCGGTGTACCGGACCGTGCTGTTGCTGCGGGGCCGCGCGCCTTCATTGGCGAGCTTGAACTGCAGGCGTCCCTAGAGCCTTTTGGCGGCCCGACCCAGCAAGAGCTGTACGCAAAAACTCTGCCGAAGTGCCGGTTAGAAAGTGCAATGAATTCAATGCTTGCTCATCGCGAAAATGCCGTATGCCATAAGAGTTGTTAAAGCGCACGAGATGTATTACGGTTCTCTATGGGTAAGCCATGAAACGCGCTGCGATCTATCTAAGGGTATCGACGCAAGACCAAACCACGTCCAACCAAGAGCACGAGCTTCGCCAGGCGGCAGAGCGGGCCGACTGGCAGGTGGCGAAGGTCTACAGGGATCACGGCATCAGCGGCGCTAAGGGCCGCAATGAAAGACCGGCATTCGATGCACTGTGCCGCGACGCCACCAAGCGCCAATTCGACGTCGTGATGGCGTGGAACGTCGATCGCCTGGGGCGCAGCCTGAAAGACCTCGTGGCGTTCCTGTCCGAGCTTCGCGCGCTCGGCATCGACCTGTTTCTGCATCAGCAGGGTCTCGATACGACCACGCCGGCCGGCAAGGCGATGTTTCAGATGTTGGGCGTCTTTGCCGAGTTCGAACGCTCGATAATTCAAGAGCGCGTGCGCGCTGGCCTACAGCGGGCCAAGCGTGAAGGTAAACGACTTGGCCGGCCGCCGATTGCGGACAAGCTGGCTGAGCGAATCAGAGCCGCTCTGGCGGGCGGCATGAGCGTGCGCAAGACGGCGGCCAAGTTTGACGTAAACCCGAGCACCGTACAGCGTGTCGCCCACCCTTTCGAGGGCGCCGACAACGTAAGCGTCACCACCGGCGCGTAGGCGCATAGGATTCTGGGCCAGGCAGGCTGGTGGGCCCGATCCTACGATGCAGCTAGCACTCTCAACTCATCCCCGCAAACCAAACCTTCTGCCCCTGGTCCAGCGACTCGTAGAAGCGCGCGAGCGCGGGACGGATCGCAGCGGTAGCCGCCCGGCAGCCGGAGATGAGCCGCTCGGCGATGGCACCTAGGGCAGCGCCGCCGCGCCCGGCGCGTGCGGCGGGACCGGGTTCCTCGGAGGCGCGGGCGCGTCGGCGGTCATCGTGACCACTGCGGACAGACCGCTCGTAACTGCTGTAGTAGTGCCACCACTTCCAGCGACGGGCGTCGGCGCTGGTGGAGACACACATCCGATGGGAATGGCTAGGCCCGCCACGCTGCCCCGATGATACAGCAGCTTTTGTGATCGCGGGCGCCTTCAGCCTCCCAGACCTATGGCAACGCCGACCAAGACCGCGCCGACGGCGACCATCGCCAAGCCCGTGACCAACGGTCGATAGCCGGCGTAACGGCCAAACGCATATCCGCATACGAACAGCATCCCAATGGCAAAGAGGTTCGAGAGTCGCAGCGCCAACCTTGCGTCGCCGATGACAATGAAAAAAATCACGATCGGGAACGTTGATAAGAAGCTGAGCGAGCAGATGCCGATTGCTCCAAGCCCGTCGCGTTTAGTCAGCCGCGGCCGCTCTGGCTCCGGCAATTTGAGCAGTCTTTGCCGGATGAGTTCGAGCTGGTCCGGCGGTATGACCGATGCAAGGACGGGAGTCCGAATCATATGATGGGCATCAATGATATCGGCGGTGCGCAAGGCCCGTAGCTGCATGGCCGATGCGTCCCCTTTGCTTGAAGCGCGCAATCAGAAACACGCCTGCATCGATGATTCCTTAGGCTAAGTTTGCAGCCAAGGGCGGCGAGGTGCGGCGGCCGCGCGGCCGCAACAGGCGGCGATGCCGGTGATCGGTACTAAAGGTTCCTGGACTGCGAGCGTTAGCTTTCGGTGTTGGCCATCAATCATCCGGCCGGATCGAGGCCCTTAGCCTTGAACACCGGAGCGGCGGCCGGTGAGGTAAGGAACTTGATCAGCGCCTTGGCAGGTTCCAATTCCTGAGCATTTGCTCCTATCGCGGTGGAACGGACCGACGAGTTCGGCGCCCGCATAGGGCAGGATTTCGCTGATCTGAGTTATGCCGAGTTTCCCGTGCGTTGGCCCTCGCATGGTCCAATTCAGCCATCAGCGTGGGCTAGACTATCAGCCTGCATCAACCCTCGGGGAGTAGCGTAATGAGTCAGCCCGCCATTACCGCCTCCGCGCCGACGTCGTTCCTGCGTCGAGCCTTCGACTGGTGGCTCGCACAAGTGAAGCATGCACTACCGCCGACGATCTTCTTCTTCGTCGGGTTCAATTTGATCCTATGGACCAAGCGCTTGATCCTCGAGGAGCACGGCATCGATTACACCGGCTTCTTCACTGCAACCGTAGCGGCGTTGCTCGTTGGAAAAGGGTTCTGGTGACCGACAACCTGCCTTTTATGCGCCGTTTCGATACTTCGCCGATGATTCGGCCCATCTTGTTCAAGGCTACCCTTTACTGGATGTGCGTTCTGATTGTGCGACTCGCTGAACGGCTCGTCCACTTTCTCGCCGCTGGCGGCGCGATAGCCGATTTCCCGGGCTACGTAGTCGGGCAATTCTCCTGGCCACGCTTTTTGTCCATTCAGATATGGTTGATGGTGCTGTTTCTTGTCTACGTCACGATACACGAACTCAACATGCTCTTCGGCGACGGTGAGCTCTACCGCTTGTTCTTTCGTTGGCGCTCATCCGAGGCGAAGCTTACCCGCCGCCGGCGCATACGGCTGCTCACCAAACTCAATCGGCTAACGGAGGCGTACCCAATTGAGGTATTTAGTGACAGGGGCTCACCCGTCCACACTGAACTAATCGAGATCCTACGCGAGCTCGCGTCGCCACCGGTTGCTTCCGCAGCACGCGCTTAAGTGTTCGCGCGGCTTGCATGCAGCTGATGACGCAGCGGGCACGGAGGTGGTAACATTACCGAACACGTCCCCGAGACGTCGCTCATGGTCGAGGTAAGCCTGGCGACCGCGATGCCGATCAGATTCTCGGCCTTGCACCTCACCCACCGGCGTCTTGGCGATGCCTACTCACTTGCGTCTGTCGCTGTCAGGGCCAATGAAGACGGAGTGTGCCCTTGTCCGGACATGGCCCCCCGTCCTCAGAATCCATCGAGAGCCCTAACAGAACACGACAACTGGCTCGGATGGCGCCAGGCTTGTCCCCCCTCTTAGGTTACCGCTTCACCGAGCACTTCCGGCACGATGCAATCGCCGGTCTGTCGGTTGCGGCAGTGGCCTTGCCCGTTTCCATCGCCTACGCGCAGCTTGCAGGATTCGATCCAGTTGTCGGTCTGTATTCGAGCATCCTGCCTCTTGTAGCCTACGCGATCTTCGGAACGTCACGGCAGCTGATGGTCAATCCCGATGCGGCGGCCTGCGCAATGATCGCCGCCGCTATCGCACCGCTCGCAGGCAACAATGCGGAACTCTATCTTTCGCTCACGACTGCACTGACCTTATTAACCGGCGTGTTCTGCATCGCGGCAAGCTACTTCCGCCTCGGTGCGCTGGCGGATTTTCTATCCAAACCCATCTTGGTCGGGTTTCTCAATGGCGTCGCTATCAGCATCTTTCTCGGGCAGATCGGAAAAGTGTTGGGCTTTTCAGTCGAAAGCTCCGGCATCATACCGCGACTGCTTGAAGTTTTCGGAAAAGTTTCCCTTATCCACGGTGCGACCCTGGCGGTGGGGCTCGGAAGCTTTGCGTTGCTGTTTGCGTGTTTGCGGTGGCTGCCGCGTTTGCCGGCGGCACTGGTGGTGCTGATCGTGGCTGGTGCGGTGACTGCAGGGCTGGAGCTTGACGCACACGGAGTCGCGGTGCTCGGGCCGGTTCCGGCCGGCCTGCCGCAGCTGCGCTGGCCAACGGTGCCGCTGCAAGACCTTCCTTCGCTGGCACTCGACGCCGCAGGTCTTGCCCTGGTGGTATTCACGAGTGGAACGTTGACCGCACGCAGCTTCGCGACGAAGGGCGGCTACCGGATCGACGTCGACCGCGAGTTTGCTGCCTTCGGGGCAGCCAACATCTTCTCCGCGCTATCACAGGGCTTTGCCGTAACCGGCGCGGACTCGCGCACGGCAGTCGGCGTTGCCGCCGGCGGACGCACACAGGTAACCGGATTGGTCGCAGCGGCAACAATTGCGGCGGTACTCCTGTTCCTTACCGAACCGCTGCGATTTGTGCCGGTCGCCGCGCTGGGAGCGGTGCTGATCTTCGCGGCACTCTCGCTGTTCGACGTGGGCACGCTGCGCGAAATCTGGAAGTACGATCGTCTCGAGGTTGGATTGTCGTTGATCACGACGCTGGGTGTGGTGGCCGTCGGCGCGATCAATGGGATTCTGATCGCGGTGGCGCTTGCGCTTGCGCGGTTCGTCAGACGGGCCGCCCGGCCTCGCGATGAAGTGCTGGGGAAGGTGGAAGGCCTGCCCGGATTCCATTCGATAGAACGGCACGGAGCTGCCGCAAAAACCTTTCCGGGGCTGGTGCTGTTCCGATTCAATGGGCCCCTGACATTCTTCAATGCTGACTATTTTAAGCAGCGCGCGTTGGCCGCCGCCGACACTGCCGGAAAAGACGTGCGCTGGTTTGTCATCGACGCCATTCCGATCAGCGATATCGATATGAATGGCCTTTATGCGCTACGTGACTTAAATGTGGAGCTCGAAGCTCGGAGCATCACCCTGATGCTGGCGGGCCGGCGGACCGAATTTCTGATCTGGCTGCAGGAGATCGGGGTTTTCCGGACAGAGTTGGACAAGCGACTATTTCCGACGTTGACCCAGGCCCTTAAGGCCTATCGCCGCGAAAGGGGATTGCCGCCGTCCTAACCACGTTAACTCTCCGCAATTTGTTGAGGACAGCTTTGGGCCCAAACTGAGAAGTCACGGCAGCGTGGATATCAGCGCCCCTGCGATCTCATTATCGGAAAGGCTTCAAGGCGCCGTTTGGGTCATCAGCGCTGCAGGAGCTATTAATCCTAACAGAATGACCGCAACCCTTGGCATGTGTTTCTCTCCGAAAGTTATCTGCAGTATCGAGGTGTGGATTCACGTGGGTTAGTTTGTCGCAGCTAGAATGGTCTTAATCGTTGTATTAAATTTCTACGACGGAGGTGCCTCGGTCGAGTGTTGCCGGAGGCGTCGGGTTGCAATCCTGCGCCAAAGGAGACCGGAAATGCGAGTTGCGGTTTGGGCCGCGTTGTTGATCTGCGCTGCATCTGCCTCGCCGGCGCACTCGGAAGCCTCCGATACCGTCCCTGTCGGCACGGTTACTGCTGAAAAGCGACCGGTTGCGAAGGCGCTCGACTTCGTCGGGCGGGTCGAAGCGATCAACCGCGTCGAAGTCAGGGCGAGAGTAAAGGGCTACCTGGAGGTGGTCCTCTTCAAGGAGGGGGACGTAGTCAAGGAAGGCGCTCCTCTCTATCGCATCGAAAAAGGTTTGTTCGAAGCCGCGGTCGAGCAAGCCCAAGGCACCTTGGAGACGAGCAAGGCGCAACACGAGCTGGCGGTGAAGGCCCGAAAACGCCAAGACGAGCTATTCGCCAAGAACGTGTCGGCAGAAAAAGCACTGGACGAAGCCATTGCCGCAGAAGGAATGGCGAAGGGTGCCATCACGACCAATGAAGGCAACCTGCAGACGGCGCAAATCAATCTTGGCTACACCGACATCATCGCCCCGATTACCGGCAAGATCGGCCGCACCTCTTTGACCAAGGGTAACGTCGTCGGCCCGGACAGCGGCGTCCTCACGACGATCGTCAGCCAGGATCCGATGTATGTCACCTTCCCGGTAAGCCAGCGCGAATTCCTGCAGGCGGCTCAGACCGGGCGCTCAACGGATCGCGGAGACATCAAGGTACAGGTTCGATTTTCCGATGGGTCGCTTTACGATCAGGTTGGCCAGATCAACTTCGTGGATGTGACGGTAGATCGTACCACCGACACCGTCATTGCCCGCGCTACCATCCCGAACCCCGACGGTCGGCTGGTCGATGGCCAGCTGGTGCGGGTCAATCTCGAGAGCGGCACCCCCGAGGAGAAGGTGGTCATCCCTCAGGCTGCGCTCATCGCTGACCAGGGCGGCGTCTATGTCTTCGTCGTCGAGGATGGCAAGGCCGTCATCAAGCGTGTCAAGACCGGCGCCGAGAGCGGCGCGAATGTTGTGATCGACGCGGGCTTGTTCGGCGGCGAGCAGGTCATCGTGGACGGCCTGCAAGGGATCCGTGCCGGAGCAGCGGTGCGAGCAAGCCCGATGCCGCAGACGGTCCGAGGTTGATTCAATGCTCTCCTCGGTCTTCTTCGACCGACCGCGACTCGCCATCGTTATCGCCATCGTCACGACGATTGCTGGCGCGCTGGCGCTGTATTCAATTCCGATCGCGCAATATCCCGATATCGTTCCACCCCAGGTCTCCGTCACCACCAACTTCCCGGGCGCCTCCGGCGCCGTAGTCGACGCCACCATTGCACAGCCGATCGAGGCTCAGGTCGTCGGCGTCGACAAGATGATCTACATGAAGAGCGTGAGCGGCGACGATGGCAGCTACACGCTCACCGCATCGTTCGAGCTCGGCACCGATCCGGACATCAATACGGTCAACGTCAACAACCGGGTGCAGGTGGCGCTCTCGAGCCTGCCTGAAG
>JBKPOZ010000287.1:0-5140 GCA_046733355.1 Pseudomonadota bacterium
AGAAATCCACAAACAAGATTTGGAGCGTCGTGCTCAGAAACTCGTGGACGAGGCGGACGGGCGGATTAGGGACGCCTGTATCACTAGAGACTTCGCCGTCAAGAAAACGAATCCTGACGCCGACAACGTCGCCGCTGAAGCAGCCTGTAAGGATAAGATTGAACAGATCCGAAAAGAACTGCGGCAGAAATTAGAGCCTCTAGTAAAGGCGGAAGAGGGCGAAATCGACGAGGCTGCTTTGTTTCAAAATTGGATCCCGTATTACGCTGCGGTCCAGAATCAACTTGGTCCGCTGGAAGTGAAGTTCCGTGCCACTGTGAGGCTATTGGACGACCACCAGCAGGGGTTAGGTCAGCGTCTCCGCACCATCGCGGAAAAGACCATAGATATCGAACCTGGAACGTCGCCTTCCGCGGAGGAAGCGGACAGCATTTAGGTTCTGCCCTAGAGAACCGACTATACGGCCGCCCCCACATGCCGGCCAACCAGTAGGGCATTCACATGAGTTCGGAACGGAAAATCGAGTCCAATCGAATTAACGCGAAGAAAAGTACAGGCCCTAAAACCACGCGCGGAAAATCTCGAGCAAGCGGCAACGCCTGGCAGCATGGTTGGGCCGTGATCAAGAGGAGTGATCCAAGTCTCTTGGCCGACGTCGAACGCATGGCGACGGGGATCTGCCCCGAGGACGCCTCGCCGGCGCTATACGAGCAGGCCATCATCATCGCCGAGTGCCAAATTTTTCTAATCAAACTGCGCGCCGCTTGCGCCGCTCTCGGCGAAGAAAAGAGGATCATCGGTTTGCCCCGAGAGCCTGCAGAGCAAGGCATACTTGGTTCTTTGTCGCCTTCGTCCGATCAGCCACGCCCCGACGCAACGTTGGTTGCGCAGGCAGCCCATGCAATGCGTGACCTGCAGGCCAAGCTTGCGCAGGCGGAGGGCAGGGGTTTAGCCGGCAACGAGCAATTATCCGCTGCCGCCGTAGGGAGCGGAAATGGTGACGAAGCAACGCGCCCGTACCAGCCATCTCTAGCGCGTCACGATGGTATGGATGCGCTCCTGCGCGCCCTACCAGAGCGGGACACATTAGAGCGCTATGAACGACGTGCCCTGTCTCGCCGCAACCAGGCCATTCGGCGGTTCGAGGCGATCAGCGTCGTTAGCGCTTTCCTTCGTGGCCAGACGGAAGGAACTTAGCAAAAATTAAGAACGGAAGGGCTGCTGTTCATAAAGCGTGCCTGCGGCTGGGCAGGATCGTCAGAAGGAAAGTGCTGCCCAGCACTCGCCATCGTTAGCTAGCTATGCCCAAAGCCGTAGTCGTCTGCCGTTGCGACCTTAATGTGCCGCTGCCGCAATTCACCCGCCGCTACGGCGTGACACGCTATTTACCTTCGCCGCCCACTCGACCCTGACATCGGCGATGGGCTTCTCGGTGACCGAATGCAAGTTGTAGAGCCCCTCGGCGCTGCCGCGCTGCACCTGTTTGACGAGGACGCGGCCGTCGGAGAGACCGATCACGCAGAGCTGGCTGATGAGGTCGGAGGTCATCGGGCTGCGCACGTCGTCGTAGAAAACGTACCAACGGTTGAAGTACGGGCCGAGACTATCGCCGCGAACCTCGACGGCCGACATCTTCTCGGCGGCCCCGGGCGGTCCGAATACTTCGTCGAGATCGGACTGTGCCACATCGTAAAAATGGACGGTCGAACCCGCGCCGACGTAGCCGACGACCGGCACCTGGGGCGGTGGCGGCTCTTCTCCGACCGAGAACGGCTCGCGTCCGGTCAGCAGCCATTCTGGCGTCACCCCGAACCGCCGCGCGTATTTTTTGGCATCCTCCGGGCCGTAGTCGCGACCGCCCGGGCTTTGCGCGCGCTCATGGGCGCCGTAGGTGGATACCGGAACGTTCATTGCTTTGCCCGCGAGTCGCGCCGATTTGAAGCGCTTCTCGCGCGCGATGCGTAGCCGCTCTCCGCGAGTCGTAGCCATGAATCGTACACTACTCCCCTTCAACTTCCACTGGAAGGTTAAGATAAGTACGAATCGTAGTTATATGCAAGTTGCATCCACTCTGCCGCTGTTCGGAAGGGATGGTGTTGCGCGCCCAGCCTCGCTGTTAACGCCGCAGACGGCTTCATCGACCACGAGGAGGTCATCGCGGAGCTCGCGACGCCTATGCGGCCGCGCTCGAGCGTATGAAAGTCGCCTTGGATGAGTTGTGCAAACTATGGGGAATCGGAAACGGGCAATGGGTTAGGCTGGCTGGTTTCAAGTACCTATGCAACGCTCGACGATATGCCGCCTTCACCAATCGTTAACCATCTCGTGCGCACCGTCGTGGGCGGGTCACGTGGCGCACTGCGTGGCCCTCTTGAGCACTCCGAAAACGCTGGGGGTCACATGGCGACACTCTCACTCGAGCACGCAGCGCGGTTGACAGGGCAGGGCAAGGCAATACTCGCTCGCGCAATCTCTGGCCGGCTGTTCATAGGCACGAAGGAAAACGGCGGTTGCAAAATTGACGGCGCCGAGGTGGGGCCTACCTACCCGTTACCCGCGCCTGTCGAGACTCGGGCAGAGTTGCGCAGCCGGCTAGCCCTGGCCGAGGAGCGCTTGACCGAGTTGAAAGCGATGCTCGAGGACATGCGGCGTGATCGCGATGCTTGGCGCGAACAAGCGCAGACGCGCCTGCTAGCGGCACCTACGACAGCGGCGCCATGGTGGCGATGGGTGCGCAGGGCTGCATGATGAGGCGCCGGCGTTCCCAGCGAGTTCACGCATTTCCGCCGTGAGGCGAGGGTGAGCGTGCGCCACCCAAGGACATCGCGGCCGCTGCCGCGGCAAACGCGCCGAGCAGGATGAGGACATCGCGACCTGCCGACAAGAGTTGATGCGCCTCGGCGTGCAGCGTGTTGTGGCCCGATCCCGTGAGCACCGCGATGCGCCAAGCGAGCAGCGAGGAGGCGGCGGCGATTCCGATACTGATCCCGCACGACCGCGTCACGTTCAGGAGTCCTCCGGCTTCTCCGGTCAGGGAGGCGGGCGCCGCGGCGACGATCGCGCTGTTATTGGGAGAGATGAACAGCCCCTGGCCGATGCCGAAGATCGCGAGCGCGAGCATCACCAGCGGCAGGCTCTTCGGCGCGCCGTCGAGCACGGCGAAGAGGAGCGCCAGCGCGGCGACGCAGACGAGCATGCCAGCGACCGTCAGCAGACGGGGACCGAGCCGGTCGCTGAGCGCGCCGCCGAGCGGCGCCACCGCCCCGAGCATGACCGGGACGATGGTAAGCCGCAGTCCCGCGGCAAACGCCGAGTCCTGATAGGCGCGGACGAAGACGAAGGGCAGCAAAAAGAAAAGTCCGAACAGCGCCGCATAGGCCAGAAGGCCGGCGATATTGCCGGTCGCAAACGCGCCTTGGCGGAACAGCGTCAGATCGATGAGCGGGGATGGCGCGCGCTGCTCGCAGCGAACGAACAGCGTCAGGAGGATTACCGCCAAGAGCGCGCAGCCGATAAACATCGGCGAGCTCGCCCCCCACGCATAGCCCTCGTTGAGCACGGCAATGAGGGCGGTGAGCGCGGGCGCGATCAGGAACGCACCCGTCCAGTCGAAGCGGCTGTCGGCGGGCAAGTCTTTGGTGGGCGGAAGCACAAACCATCCCAGTACAGTGCCGGCAAGGCCGACCGGCACGTTGATCCAGAACACCCATCGCCAATCGAGCGCGTCCAGCACAAGGCCGCCGATCGCCGGCCCGGCGCTCAACCCGACCGCTTGCGCCGCCGACTGGATGCCCAGCGCGCGGCCGCGGCGTGCCGGACCGGCGGCCGCCACCACGATCGCGACGCTGTTCGCCGACAGCAGCGCCGCGCCGATCGCCTGTACGATACGAAAGGCGATGAGCACCGGCAGGTTCGGAGCAAGGCCGCACAGCCCCGAGCCGAGCACGAAGATGAGAAAGCCGCCGGTGTACAGAAGCTTGCGTCCCACCATGTCGGCAAGCCGGCCGAAGATCGGCAGGAACGCCGCCATCGCCAGCAAATAGGCCACCGCCACCCAGCTCACAGTGCTAAGCCTGGCGCCGAAGTCGAGCTCGAGCCGCGGCAAGAGCATCTGCGCGATGCTCGAATCGACCTGGCCCATGAAGGCGCCGACGCACACCGTGCCGACCACGAACCAGCGATAGGATTTCAGGCGCGCCACCGCTTGAGCCGGCGGCGGCTCGCGGCCGTGGCGAACGGCCGCCCGCAGGGCGGCGATCGAGGCCGGGCCGGGGACGTCATCCATCGTGGTGTCTCAGAGGCATGGGACGGGCGGGTCTTGCCTCAGCTTGAACTTACCGCGTTGCGGCAAGAGCACTACAGAGGCGGCAGTTGGGGACAAGCAATACGCGTAGTGGCTGCTCTACTTCACGCGATCGGTTTCGTCCGACGCATGGTCGGGTCCACCCGCGTGTGTCGTTCCCGAGGCGGCGGCTAACTCCTTCACCCGCACACGTATCGGTTCGAACGGCCCGAATTTGTGTTGCTCCGTGCTGAAACTGTCGGCGTAGGGCCCGTACCCCGTATCGATCGGCTTTTGCAGTCGGATCGGGAAGTCTTTGGCGAGGTCGCGCTTCTGTGGGCGGCTTTGGCTGACGATGTAAGCCGCCACATCGTAGGCATCCGCGTCGGTGAGCATGGGACTAGTGAACGTGGTACCGAACGGCATGTTGTGCATCGCATACGCGGCGGCGGTCAGGACGCGGTTCATCCCCGCGCCATCGTTGTAGCTATCAGGTCCCCAGAGCGGTGGGATCTGATAACCAGCTCCACGCGCGGCACGCTGGCCCACACCATCAGTCCCATGGCACACGCCGCAAACATTGGCGTAGACGGCGGCGCCGCGGCTGGGATCGGCTGCGCGCGCCGGCTCCTTGATGCGCAAGGTGCCGGCTCCGATCAGTGACGCGCCCGCGGGGATGCCGGTGGAGAGCCATCGCATGTAGGCGGCGAACGCCTTCATCTCGCGACTCTCAAGCGGCAATGGGCGTCCGTTCATGCTTCGCTGCATGCATCCGTTGATGCGATCCTCGAGCGTGGCAACATCGCCCTCGCGGCCGCGATATTGCGGAAATTGTCCCCAGATGCCGGTCAGCGGCAT
>JBKPOZ010000288.1:0-10027 GCA_046733355.1 Pseudomonadota bacterium
GACAGATACGACGCCGAGTATCTGGCCAAAAGCATCGGCAGCGACTGGATCGACATGAACGCGTTCAGCATCAATCCCCAACTCGTGGTGGTCGACCGAAATCAGACATCGCTTATAAAGCTTCTGGAGAAGCGCGGCTTCGACGTGATCCCTCTGCGGCTGCGGCACGCCAAGATGATGGGAGGCGGGCCGCATTGCGTCACATTGGACATTCGCCGGCGTGGCAAGCTCGAGCGCTATTTCGATTACTAATTCAAATCACATTGCCGCGTTACACAGCGGTTATGAAACTCAGCGCGGGCAGCAAACTCGGGCGCGCTCCCTCTCCCCATCGGGGAGTGGGTTGGGGTGAGGGGGCAAATACACCGAGAGGTTTTAACCCCTCACCCTAACCCTCTCCCTATAGGAGAGGGAATCAGATCGAGCTGGCCGCTGGACCATTGGAACACATGACTGATTTTCTGATGTGGGCGCTAACCGGCACTGCAATCTTCCTGTTGCTCGGGTTCCTCGCGTGGCGACGTTACCTCTGGGCGGCGGTCCCAAGGGAGCGCGCGGATACCTGCCCCTACAGCCTCACCGACGTTTTTTCCGACAATGATTTGCTCAGCGTGCCGCATCAGAAAGGCGTTCGCTGGCTCACCGATATCTTCAGCCGCTCGGCGAAAAGATTCCCGCATCTTGTGGCGTTGCAGATTCCGCACACGGGCGAGTCGCTCACATTCGCCGAGCTCGATGCGCGCGCGGCAAGAATCGCCGCGGCCGTTGCGCCATTCCTCACCGGACCCGACCAGGTCGTTGCCGTGGCCATGCTGCAGGACAATGCCGACATCGTCGCCTGCCACCTCGGCATTCTCAAAGCCGGCGGCACCGTGATGTTTCTCGATACGACGCTGCCGGATGCGCTGCTGGCGCACATGCTCGACGACGCCCGCCCGGTGCTCGTCCTCACGCGCGGGCAGGACAAATTTTGCGATCTGCCGATCGTGAACGTATTGACCCTGCCGGAAGCAAGGCACGCGCCGCAGACGCCGCGGTGGCTCGATGATCCCGCACGGCGGCTTGCCGCCATCTTCTATACGAGCGGCACCACCGGAAGGCCGAAGGGCGTGGAGTGCACCCACGCGGGATACGTGAACCTCGCGCTGAGCTATGCCGCGTATTTCGATCTCATCCCCGGAATGGACGCGACCTCGCTCACGTCGTCGCTGGGTTACGACGGCAGTATTTCGGAAATGTACAGCGCCTGGGTGTCGGGTTGCGCCGTTGTCCTGATAACCAGGGACCAGCTCCGCTCCGGCCCCGACCTTCTGCCCGTTCTGCGCGCCGCCGAGGTGACGGTGCTTTTCTGTCCCCCGGTGCTGCTCACCACACTGACAACGAGTCCGGAGCTCGATCTTCCCTACCCGCTGTGCCGCTATGTCGTCCCCGCAGGCGAGGCCTTCCCGGGCGCGCTGATCGAGCCGTGGACGCGCGCGCGGCGCCAGATCATCAACACCTACGGGCCCACCGAGGCGAGCACCGACACCAGCCGGCAGAGCTTGCGGCCGGGCGAGCCCGTCACCATCGGCTCGCCTTTTCCCAACGTGACCTACGTCATCCTCGCGGTCGATGAGCTGCAGCCGCTGCCGCACGGCGAGGCAGGAGAGCTCTGCATCGGCGGCGTGCACGTCGCGCGCGGCTACCGCAACCTGCCGGAGGAAACAGCGCGCAAGTTCATCGACCATCCTCGGTTCGGCCGCCTTTACCGGACCGGCGATAAATGCCGGATCGACATCCAGACACAGCGCGTGCATTTCCTCGGCCGCATAGATGCACAGCTCAAGGTCCGCGGCCACCGCGTCGAGGTGCAGCCGGTCGAGGACATGCTGCAAACGCAGTTCAGCGAGATCGAGGCGGCCGTTCTGGATTATCAGAACGGGACGCTGATTGCTTTCGTCGCCGCGCCTTCGCTTGGTACTGCGAAAAGCGCATCGGTCTCGCCTGCGCCGGCCGAGTGGGCCGCGCGGGTGACCGCCACGCTTGCCGATCAGCTTCCCGCGCCGTCGGTGCCCACACAGATTTTCGTCGTCGAAAAATTCGTCATGCAGGCGCGCTCCGGAAAAATCGACCGGCAGTTTTTGCCAAAATTGTCGGGCGCGATGACAGGCAGCGGTGCGCAGGCCGACCGCGCGCTTACCTGCACGAGCGCGAAAAAACCGCAGGCACTTGCCGAGCGCGACCTGGATCCCGCCTGCAAGGAGGCGCTCGCGATCTGCAGGGCGGTGTTCGGGACGCCGTTGGGGCCGGACGATGTATTTGCAGATGCAGGCGGACATTCGATCCTCATTGCCCGCCTCGCCCGAGAGCTGCAGGCTGCGGGATGGCTCGTGCCCGTTCGCGCCCTGCTCGGCGACTGCAATACGGCGCGAAAGATCGCCGGCCGGCCGCGCAATTTGAATCATGCCCCGCCTCGTGCGGGGCAACCACGTCTTTCATACGGCAATCAAGACGTGGATGGCCGCGCCGAGCCCGGCCATGCGGGCGCGGCGAGCGCGCAAAAGATCCTCGCGGTCGGCCATTTCACGGCACTGCAGCTCCTGTTCGCCGCATTGCTGTATGCGCCGGCGTTGGTCGGCTTCGTCGCCGCGCTGAGCTCCTTCGACATCAGCACGTTTTTCACGCACGCGGGCTTCTGGGCTTTCATGCTCGCCGCGCTCGTTCTCTACGTGGTCGGCCTGGCGGCACCGTTCGGCGCCCTGCTCTGGGCCATGGTGGTCAGGCTCTGCCTGTGCGGAAGCATCTACAGGAGCAATGTGCGCCCCGGTGTCTATCCCAAGTGGAGCACGACGCATCTGCGCGTCTGGTGTATCGGCCGGCTTGAGAACACGGTGCTGCTCACGCTGCGTGTCATGTATCGCAGCGCGCCGCTGACGGCCTTCGTCTTGCGCCAGCTCGGCGCGAAAATCGGGAAAAATCTCCAGTGCGCGCACGACGCCTACCTGTCCGGCCCGCTCGATCTCATTTCCATCGACGACGATGTCACTGTCCAGACCGGAGCCTATCTGCACACGACGAGGTGGTCGGGACAGTATTTGTGCGTCGGCCCCATTCACCTCGAGAGCGGATGCAAGATCGGTATGCGGGCAGCCGTAGGCCCTGGCGTCAGCATCGGCCGCGGCAGCTGGATTACTCCGTTCACCCCGATCCTCGCACATGTCGGCCCCGACGAGATGTGGGAAGGGGCGCCCGCGCGCCTGGCCGGCCGCTGCACCGAGCTTCGGAGGACCGCACAGAGTTGCCGTTGCTCCGCTCCGCTTCCGCTGCTCGAAGCCGTCAACATCCTCATGCAGGTGTTCGCAACCCTTTGCCTCGTCGTTGTCCCCACGGCCGCGATCTTCTGGTTCGCCAGCGCGCTCTTGCCCGGCGCAGATGCGGCAATTGGTGAAGACGATTTCAGTTCGGCGCCGCTGTTTGAAATAATCGGCGATGTGACTCTCTACGGGTTCATCACCACCTGGGTCACCATCCTGGTAACATCAGTGCTCGGATGCCTGTTCGTGCGCGCTACTGCAGCTTCCGCGGGGCTCTTCTCCACGCATGCGCCGAGCGCCGCGCTGCTGATGTACAGAATGCAGGTGATGAACCGGATTCAGGGCCAGTGGACCTGGACGCTCACGGGACAGTACCTGCGCGCGCTTGCCGGCATGCGCTTTCCGCGGCTCGGCGCTTCCGAATGCGATGTCATGTTCAACCTCGTTCCGGAGCTTGCCAGGGCCGACTCGCAGGTGTTCTGGTCCAATGGCTGTTTCACCAACATGCTCGACTATGGGGCCGAGCACATCAAGCTGCGCCAGCTCGACATGCCGCGGAACTTTTTCAGCGGCAACAACTGCGTCGCGGAGTACGGGCAACTGCCCTCCAACTTCCTGCTTGGCGCCTCCACGCCCGCAAGCGACATCCAGTTCCGGCGGCAGATGCGCTCGCGCCCGGGCAATCCGATCACGATTGCCGGAAACCCGCCGGTGAAATTCGCCAGCGCGTCATTTGATACGCAGCCCGAGCGCCAGCGGCTTCCGAAGCTTCGCCTGTTCCTCACGCGCGTGTTTCTTTTCGATCTCATCGGCATCGGCATCCTGCCCGTGACCGAAGGGCTGGTGTTCACGCTTGCCTATGTCTGTTTGTTGCGGTTAGCGGGCGGACATCCGATCGCCGCAGCGCTTTTTGCTCTCCTGATCGCCGAGCTTGCCCTCGTGCTGGCGTCGATCGCGATCAAGCGATGCCTCGTGGGCCGACAATGGGGAGCCGATGACGCGACGGCGTTCTGGTCGTGGCGGCATTTCGCCTATTTCTTCGCGCAGGACTGCTTCTTTACCTGGTGCCGCGGCGTGCTTGGTCTGTGCGCCGGGACCGTGCTGTCGAACAGCATCCTGCGCCTGATGGGATGTGAGATCGGCCGGCGAACAATCGTGATACAGGCAATGCAATGCTCCGACTGGAATGCGGTGCGCATCGGTCAAGACTGCGTTATCGATGCGCTTCTGCAGCTGCACAGCTTCGAGAACATGACGCTGAAGGTGAAGCGCACCGAGATCGGCGATGGCTGCGCCGTGAGCTTCGGCGGCACCGTCATGGGCGGCGCCCGCATCGGCCCCCAGGTGACGCTCCTGCCGCTCTCGCTGGTGCTCAAGGAAATGAGTTTGCCGACCGCGACCTATCACGGCAGCCCGGCGGAGCCCGTGCGCGTCGTCTAGATCATTCCACCTGACGATGATCGTTCATGCAGGCGCGGTAGATCAACAAATCGCTTTCTTCGAAAAAGTGCTCCGGAATTAGCCTCGCGCGAATGCTGCATTTGCGAAGCGCTGCCGCCCGCGCGCTGCTGATATGAACGCCGGTCGCGTCTTTCCAGGGGCGATCCAAACGCTGCGCGACCGCCGGCGATGCAAGCAGGACCGCAAGCATCGCGGTAGTGCTGACCATTTTCATGACAAGGCTCTCCATGGTCTACGGACGAATTGCAGGCCGGCGAACGAGAGCTCGTCCCGCAGCTCGCCGCATCGATACGATCTACACATTTACACCCGCACGATAATCAGCAATGAATTCGCGTCACTCGCGAACGAATTCCTGAAATGGTTTTCGAATGAGGAACGCCGACTGGAACAAACAATATGATACCTGCAGGCCGCGAGTCACGGGAAAAACCGGTAGCGAGGAGCTTTTCGACATCTTCTGCGCCATGCTCGACCCACATGAGCCCGAAGCGGCGGGGCAGTGCAGCCGACGGTGTCGACAACGCCGACTGGCTGAAGAGCGCGGCGATCATTTTCGCCTTTGCCGGCCATTTCGGCTATTTCTTCGTTGAAAACGATCGCTGGTGGAGCGTTTTCGGGCGCTTCGCCGCCCCGACATTCTTCTTTCTGCTTGGTTACGCGCGCAGCCGCACCGTGCCGCTGCACTGGATATGGCTCGGCGCGGCGCTTACCGCGCTCGAGAGCTGGAACGCCGACTGGACGTGGGTAGCGCCCAATATTCTATTGAGCTTCGCGTTGCTCCGACTCGTCCGCCCTTATGCGCTGGCGTTGCTGCAGACGAACGGCTGGACCGCCTTTGTGCTCATGGAGCTGTTGCTCTTGGCGCTTGCCCCGGTTGCGAGCAGCTGGGCTGATTATGGCACCGAGGGGTGGCTATGGGCGCTGTTCGGGTTGTGCCAGCGTCAATATGTCGACGCCGCGAGGGAAGAATCCGGCAGCGAGGGTCAGGCCTTCTCACCCGCGCCGCCGCCGAGGAGCGAAATGCGCCTTCTCGGCTGCCTGATCGCCGCCGTCGCTTATGTCTGGCAGGAGCAGCAAGAGTTTGCGTTTCCGCGCATCCATCTCTCCGTGTTCGTGCTTGGCCTCGCCGTCCTGTCCCTATGGCTTTGTCTGTTCCGGCGCGGCCCGAGCCCGCTGCAGCCGCCGCGGCCCGTCGCGATCGTGCTGCGCTTTGTTGGACGGCGAACGCTCGAAATCTATGCCATCCAGCTTGCCGGCTCCGAGCTCATTACCCTGGCGTTCGACCTGTGATCCCGACGCGCGACCCTGAAAGGAATTTCGAGCTGTTATGGCGGACGTTCCACGACGCGTATCCGTTTTTCAACTTGAGAAAGGTCGACTGGAACAAACAATACGAGACGTATCGGCCGCGCGTGACAAAAAGAACCAGTGCCGAGGAGCTTTTCCATATCTTCTGCGCCATGCTCAAGCCGTTGAATGACGGCCATGTGGAGCTCGAAGCCAAAATCGGCCGACAGACGCGGAGTTTCACCGCAGAAAAAAAGCCCCGCTTCCATCGCGAATTCACGCCTCGGCAGATCGAGAAGCTCTTTGCAACGAGCGCGAGCACGCTTCGGCGGCATGGATTTGCCACGCCGCGACGAACCGCAGCATGGATGCTGCACTACTGCAGGTCCGCGGAATTCGCCTACCTGCGCATCCTCGAGCTGGAAGGCGTCAGGAAACGAACCTTGACGGTCGCGCTCGACGAGATTGCCCGCGACTTCGACTCACTCAAGGGCATCATCATCGACATCCGCGACAATCCGGGCGGGGAGGACGACATTGCGATCGCGATCGTTAACCGGTTCTGCGACCGCAGACGCGTTGCTTTCCGCAGGCAAATAAAGATCGGACCGGGTGAAACCGATTTTACGCCCCTGCGGGCCTGGCATCTGGAGCCGCAAGGCGTGCGCCAGTTCACCGGGCCGATCGTGCTCCTGACGTGCGACGCCGTCTTCAGCGGCGCCGAGGCCTTCGCCCTCGCAATCAGGAACCTGCCTTACGTCACCATTCTTGGCGACCATACCAACGGCATATTCTCCTACCAGCTCGAGAAGAAGCTGCCCAACGGCTGGCGCTACTGGTTGTCCGACCAGATGTACTTCTCGCCCGACATGGTGTGTTACGAAGGCCGCGGCATTCCGCCCGACATAAAACTGCTCAATAACAAGGCCGACCTTCGCAAAGGAATTGATCCGCTGATTGTCCGCGCCATCAGATTGCTGAACTCAGACTGAGGATTTCAGTCGGATCGTCGGGCCTGGGACAGCTCTGCCCGTTCGTGCTCGAGCCGCTCGATCTGCCGCGCGAGGTGGCGCCACTGCTCGGCCGCGTCCGCAAAGGTCAGGCCGACCTCCGGATCGTGCGCTCGGCTGGCCATGCGCTCACAATGTGCCGCCCGCTCGCGACAATGCTGCACGCGTGCGGAGCTCACGCTTGCATGGTTGTCCTCCCGCAACTCTTGCAAGCTCCGCAGCAGCCGGTCGCGGTCGGTAACGTGCATTTCCTGCAGCTGCTCGAACTGCTCGAGTAGCGCCCGCGCTTGGGCTACGTCGCGACCCTCGCGCTCGAGTTGAGTGACGATCTCGCGCTGGCGTCCGATGTGCTCCATGCCGATGGCGACGTGGTCCTCGGCCTCCGCCAGATGCTGGAGTGTTTGCTCACGGTTCATACCCCGACATTAGCACAACCCGGGCGAGGTCCGGACCAATTTCTATGCCGGTTCCCGCTCGAGCACCGGCACGTCCGGATCGAGCCAGAACAGCCATATGCCCGAGCCGATGACGAGCAGGCTCGCCGCCACGATGAAGGGCGCCTGCCAGTTTCCGTACTGGACGAGGAAGCCGAACACCAACGGCGACAGGGCGCCGCCGAAATTGCCGGCCATGTTCATCATACCCGAAACGGTTCCGGAAAATTTGCCGCCGACATCCATGGGCACCGACCAGGACGGACCGATGGTGCATTCGAGAAAGAACATGGCTCCGGTCAGGCACGCGACGGCCGTATAGGCGCTCTCGGTGAGCGCCGCCGGCACGATGAAAACGCAGCAGCCGAGCATGCCGGTCATGGCCACCGCGCGGCGCGCCAGTTTTGTATTGCCGGTTTTCTTCAGCAGCCAATCGGTGGCAAGGCCCCCGACGGTGTCGCCGATCACCCCGGCCCAGAGCGGCAAGGAGGCGAAGATGCCGACCTTGATCAGCGTAAAATGCCGAAAATCCGCCAGGTAGGACGGCAGCCAGCTGAGAAAGATCCAGAGGCAGTACACATAGGTGAAATAGGCGCACATGATCGCCCACATGTTGGGCGACCGCAGCAAGGTCGCCCACGGCACGCTCGCCTTCGCTTCGATCTTGGGCTGGTTGACGTTGCCGGCCTGATCGAGCCCGCGGATGCGCTCGAGCTCCATGCGGTTCACCATGCGGTGCTCTTCCGGCAGGTCGCGATACGACACGTACCACCAGACCGCCCAGACGAAGCCGACGACGGCGCAGATGTAGAACACCCAATGCCAGCTGAGCGCCGTCATGATCGCCACCACGATGGGGGGCGCGATCGCAGCGCCGGCGCGACTCGCGCTGTGGGTGATGCCCTGCACGAAGCCGCGCTCCTCGCGCGGATACCAGAGCTGCATGGCGCGAGTGGCGACCGGGAATGCGCCCGCTTCGCCGATGCCGAACAGGAAGCGGACGACCATGAAGCTCACGGCGCTGCCGGCGAGCGCGGTCGCTGCGGTCATGACCGACCAGTAGCTGACGATGACAGTGAGAATCCGGCGCGGCCCGAAGCGGTCGCCGAACCAGCCGCCGGGCACCTGAAACAACGCATAGGCCCAGACAAACGCGCTGAAGATCGCCCCCATGGTGACCTTGTCGAAGCCGAATTCCTTGCTGATTTCCGGCGCCGCGGTCGAGATGTTCACCCGGTCGAGATAGGTGATGAGGTACATCAGGCTTATGAGGAACAGGATGTACCAGCGCCCTTTGCTCACAACGATCCTGGATGCTGCAGGCATGTCGCCTCACCTGTTGTTTATTTTTGTGCGGCGCATCCTCATGGCCGGACCTGCTCCGGCAATGCATCTTCGTGCGAAAAGTTGCATACGCGGGTCAAGCCCGCAGCTGACGCCGTTCAGGTCTTTGCCGCAGCTTCATTGTCGCAGGGGAGCCGGCAATGCGACGGCTTTGTGATGCCGATCACACTTCCTTAGGCAAAGCCGTGTCATAAGCGATCCCGATGCAGCGAGGTGCTGCAATCCATGCGAGGGCATGTGAGGGGGTCAAGCGGTGTTGGTGTTCAGCATTGTCGCGTTCGCGCGCTGGTTGTTCTTTTCCTTGTTCCCGGTTACGCAAAGGGGGGTATGTATGCGCAGCTTCGTGCGTGAGTTTCTGGTCGCGGCGGCGCTCGCGACCGGCGCCGCCTACCATTTCGCGCTCGTCATCGCTTTCGCGGCAGTCCTCACATAAGCTTGCGAGCGCAGGCTGCGTAGGCCGCGTCGGCTGTAGCCCGGATTGAGCGGCAGCGGAATCCGGGAAGGCCTGCCCCGGATTTCACTTCGTTTAATCCGGGCTACGGGGCCAGCGCGGTCTCCTCACGAACTCCCGCCTCATATCACGTTTCGAGACGCTTGTAGGGGCGGGGTTTGAAACCTGCCCCTACATCCGTCTGAATCGTAGCTCGCATTGAGCGACAGCGAAATCCGGGATCGCTCATCCGCAAGGCGAGACTTCAGGATCGACATGGCGTACATAACCGCGGCCGGATTCGGAGCACACTCATTAGATCGGCCATAACGTGCTCATCGAGCTTGTGCAGCTGCCGCCCGCGCACGCCTGAGATTCCCCAGCCGGTGATTAGTGGATGCCCGTTTTCGCGGGCATGACATGGATGAGCAGAGATCCTGCGTTCGACGTGATCGTGGTGGGCGGCGGCGGCGCAGGCCTTGCGGCAGCGATCGAGGCGCGCGCGGCGGGCGCGCGCGTGCTCCTGCTCGAGAAAAACGCGAAACTCGGCGGCTCGACCGCCTGGTCGGTCGGCTCGGTGACCGCGAGCGGCACGCCGCATCAAAAACGCGCGGGCATTGCCGACAGCGCCGAGGCGCACTGGCGCGACATGGCGGCCTTCAACGGCGATCTCTACCACCGCGACAATCCGGCGCTGCGCCGCGTCCTCACCGAGGCGATGCCCGAAACTTTTCGCTGGCTGCTTGCGCACGGGCTGCGCTTCTA